>CALUHQ010000057.1 GCA_944320485.1 Candidatus Methanomethylophilaceae archaeon | reverse complement strand
ATACCGTCATGGCTTTCGGTCATCGTGATTTGAGCGTCTGAACCCCGGTATGTTCCGGATCCGTGTTCGAGAATGAACCTCGCTGCCGCAGGGGTCAGCATATGCTTCCCTCCTGTTCGCCATTCTTTTTACCCAGACTTCACATTGACGGAATCGGTGCCGATTCGTCAGAGAAGCTCTCACAGTTTGGTACGGTTTCGATTTTCGTAAGGGGTTTAAGGAATTTCGTAGATTTTCGGTCACTCACCTCCGAGGGGTGGACACTCGGTGTCGGTATCCGTAACGCTGTTGATGGATTTGAACTCCTGGGGGCGGTCCCCCGGGAGCCCGGGTCCGGGGAGGCCTGCGGACAGTGCCTTGGCCACGGTCATCACCGACCACCACTCCACCTACGTCATCGGAGAGTACATCGCCCCCGACCCTGACCCGGTATACCCGCCGATATGGGACGATGACGATGACTACGTTCCTATCATGCCACCAAGCGTAACCGTGAACACAGACGGCGAAGACATGACCGTGGCCGTCGTGGCATGCGCGGCGGTCGGGGTGCTGGCGGCGCTGATGCTCACGCTCGTCTGGACGACCAGGAAGAGATGAGTCAAACTCTCCGAGTACGGGCGCCTCCGGACTCGGGGAACCCGTACCGTCCCGTGGTAGGACGGATGATGCTTTATCCGCAGGGGGGGGGGTTCCGAGGACACATGACCTGTGCCTTCTGCCACTGCGGGATCCCGGACACGCAGCAGTTCAACTTCTGCCCGAGCTGCGGACAGACAATACGGCCTCTCGATGATGACCAGAGGTTCAAGCCATTCTAATCAATGGATGCCGGAAACTGGTAAGAGACCGCGAAATACCTGCAGCTCCTAACTCCGTAATCATACGGGTCACCATACATGCACGGGTTCGCAGACAGGCATACGGTGACATCCGCCTGATGACAGAATCGACCTATGATCAACCTGTATGGGTGATCTTCTATCGGCCGGGAATCATGTATGCATGCACGGTGCCCAGCCCTTATATCCACAATGTGAGTCGGGATCTAGGAAGGCGTCCGTGCTCCCACCACACTTCTCGCATCCGGACCTCTTCGGCGCAACAGCCGCTCATGGCCCTACAGGGATCAGCAGTTCAGGCATGATGCCGATAACGCCTCAATATTCAATCTCCCCCCCCCCTGAGCGCCATCAAAATAGATTAAGCGACGAGGTCAGGCAGCATGGAAACACACTCGATATGATCTTACCCGTCGAGAGGCCCATCACGTAAGTCACGCGGTTCATGGAGCCGTGGGACATCCTGGTAACAAGCACTCCAGAAGGCGTCTCCGGGTAATGCCGAACGACACCATTGTCATCGAGATCCGCGGTGATGTCAAAGTAACCAATCATGTCATAATTGGAAAATGACCGCCTAGGCTACGTTCTCCGCATCCCCGGTCCATGAGTGGAAAGGTTTGCCGTGCCGTCGAAGGAGCAGCACGGCATGGTTTTCGAAATCACTTCTGCTCGGCGGCGGCCAGAGCGGTGTAGCCCTTCCAGGCGAACAAGGCGTCCCTGTTCTCGTCGCCGTAGACATCGTCGACATCGCATATGTAGAGATAGTGGTCTCCGACATCCTCGCATCTGTTCAGCCTGACGTGCATGGCGAGTTTGCAGCCTTCGGGTATCCTGACCTCGGTGCCGGGGATGTCTGTGAGCTCCATGATATCAGACTTGTCAGTGTCGTTGCCGGAGCTCATCCCGCATTTCATGACCTTTCCGGCCATTCCCGTGGACGGGACGGTGATGACCGCCTCGCCGGTCTCTCTGACCATCTTGCCGGTGCACGAGGGTTTACCCATCGCGAAACCAATCATAGGGGGGTTGAAGGACAGGTACGTGAACCAGGATACCGGAGCGAGATTGGGCGTTCCGTCCTCTTTCAGGGTGCAGACGACTGTCACCGGGTTGGGCGATGTGTATTCTGTTGCTTTGGCGATATCGATTTTCTCCATGTCGAAGTCTCCTGGATGACAGATGTCTGTATGGAATTTATACCATATACGAAAAATATACTTACATTGTAAGCTGTACCGTACCATGATGATCTCTGACGGCAACATGACCTACGATGAGTTCCTGGACAACATACATGACATCATCACGACGAAAAGTGGTAACTGCCCGGTGACGTCACTGATCCAGATGCTCCAGGGTAAATGGAAGTTCACCATCATATACGAACTGTGTATCAGGGATCCGATGCGTTACGGGGAGATCAAGAGTGCCATCCCTGGAATCACCGGAACCATGCTGAGTGCGTCGCTCAAGGAGCTGGAGTCAGACGGGCTAGTTGTCAGGAGACAGTTTGAGGAGATTCCCCCGAGGGTGGAATACTCCCTCTCCAAGAAGGGGCGTGATCTTCTCCCCGTGTTTTATGAGATGATGCGCTGGGGATGTCACTACGTCGATTGAGAGTTGTTCCGTAATGACGGCCTAACCCCATAGGAGCAAGACAGGTCAGGTGAAGCTATCCTACAGGCAGATGGATGAATACTCAGATCCGGATTCAATGACAACGTCTGGAACGACAACAAGTTCTTGTGCATCCATAAAGAGATGCATACAGACGGCGATTGAAGCGGAAGACCCCATGTAAACGGATCTGGATATGATAGGCCATGAGATCGTTCTGATGAGGACGTACTGCATGCAGGAGCCTGGATGAGGGAGTCAGATTCTTTAGATACATATGATATATCGTTCTATAACTGCTTACAGTTCTCCTATTTCCAGTCGTAATTGCACTGATAGACTGGAATCACAAACATACGTTACTCAATGTGAGAAATTAAGAGATGTTGTTCTTACCAACCTGCATTCCACCGATAATTTAAACTGGAGAATGATGGATGAGATTGGATTCATTCTTGAATATAGAGGCAAAACGAATCCATAGAGATATTGACTTTGGAGAACCGAACTGTAAGAATGATCTCTTCTCCTGTGCCTCGTGTCCTACAGGGGTACGCTCCGCGCGCATATCGGCCCGTCGGCGCCTTCTCTTTTAGATTCATTTCTCGGCGCGCGCCGGTCACGTAAGCGCACATCCGCCAAGCCCTTCTCTGGGCATTTGGGCCCAGGAGAAAAAGAGAATAGAATGCAGCAACAAGATGCTGACCGAGATGATGGCGACAGCCGGAGCCAGAAACGGATTCGAAGAAGGTGAAGACGGAATTCGCTGCCTTCAGAGACCTCGGACTGAAGAGGACGGGACCCTGCAGATTGATCGGCTTCGAGGTCTCGGACTACCGAGAAGCACTCCCTGGAACGTTATCTGGAGCATGGATGAGGGAATCCGTACGGGAATCAAAAGCCAGGACATCAAATCAGAGGAGTGATGGAACCGTGGACCCATTGGCTCGCAGATTCCAGATCCCGACTGGTATCGTTAGGCAGCCGTGATCCGAACGTTATGGTCCAGAATAAGAGCCATCATCGTCTGACTCTGACAAGGCCCGTGCGAGGGTTCCGTCTAAGTCGGCACAGAGAGAACACACGACGCCCCACCCCTTTCGCATGTCAATCGGTTCGGACGGGACCGTCGGGATTCCAGGATATGGGATGGGGAGGACCCGCCGGTCGGCGGGACCCGGTACTCACTCGCCCCTGATCGTCTCCTCCGCCGACTGGATGCACTTGGTCAGGACGGAGTAGGCGTTGATCATATCGGACTCGCCGACGATGAATATGGTGTCCGTGTGGCAGCTCACGGTCTCCTCGATGTTGATGCCCGCATCAGAGAGGTTCGTGATCAGGTACGCTATTACACCGCTGGTGTCCACGATCTTCTCGGGGGACTTCACGGCGATCTCCACCAGGTTCTCCCTCACCTTGATCAGGTTGAACCTCCCGACCGTGTCTATGATCCTCTCCTTCAGAAGGGTGTCCGCTATGATCGTCACCGCGGAAGCGGACTGGACGCACTGCATGATGCTGTTCTCGTTCCAGAGGTCCTTGAAGAGGTTGTCCATCTTGTGGAGGACGGACCAGTCGTTCTTGGCTGTCACGATGCAGGTCTTGGTCCTCATCTCCAGCCTGCTGTCCTTCAGGATCCTGAGGATGCTGAGCTCGTGGTCGGTCGTCACGGAGAGCTTCGATGCGTAGCGGCGGCAGGCGATCATTACCGCCTCCTCGTTGTCCACGCCGATGTCCTTCATGATCATCCTGGCGAGGGAGGAGTCGTTGATGAGCCCCTTTGCGACGCAGTCCTTGATGCTCGGATGGGCATCGATGTACATCCTGGTCTTCTCCGCGAGGCTCTCCTTGATGACGCTCTTGGACATGAGGGATGGATTGCCATCGCTGTATATTAGGATGTCTGGAAACGAACAGTCTGACATCCGTAATGCCCGATAGATGGACAAAATGTACTGTAAAACGGTCGGTTCCGGTCGGTTCGCAATCATCCCCGGCGATCGTCCTGGATGCGCGGCGGGACCGTGTCCGTGTCGTGGACAGCGGTGTCGCCCCCATCGGCCGCCCTAGACCTGGATTCGACGGCCTTCAGCCTCTCCCTCCCCACGAACTCCGAGATTATGAGCCCCGCCAGGGTCATCACCGTTCCGACGACCGCCAAGGGGGTGATGTCCTCACCGATGAGAATCGCCGAGGAGACGACCGTCACCACCGGGATCATGTAGATGTAGACGCTGGTCTCGACGGCCCCCAGCCTCCTGGTGGCGAACCCCCACGAGGCGAAGCACAGCGCAGACGCCACCACGCCGAGGAACAGCATGTGGCCCAGCGTCACGGGGTCCGCCAGCACGGAGAGGTCGGGGTCGAACCCCAGGACGGCCGCCGCCGGCAGCATGAACAGGATGCCGTACATGAAGGTCCTGCGGGTGGTCTGCAGCGTCCCGTAGCCGAAGGTACCTATCTTCCTGAGGATCACCGAGTAGAAGGCCCAGACGAGAGCGGCCAGCACGGCCAGGGTGTCCCCCAGCGGATCGACGTGGAGCTCCTGACCGTTGAACATGATGATGCATATCCCTGCCATGGCTATGACGAATCCCAGCACGAACCCCCTGCCGAGACCGTCGCCGTAGATGAGACGCAGGAGGATCGCGGTGAAAAACGGCGCCACCGCGACTATGACGCCGACGTTGGACGCCATAGTGTACGTCAGCGCGATGTTCTCCAGGAGGTAGTACAGGCATATGCCGCACAGTCCCGCCCCCGCGAACCACAGCTCGTGCCTCCTGTCCGTCACGTGCAGGAGCCTGGGGCAAAGGACGCAGAGGACGAGGAACCCTATGGTCATGCGGATGACCAGGATCTCCACGGGCTCAAAGTCCTCCAGAAGTGCCTTGGTCGAAACGAAGGTCAGTCCCCACACGATGACGGAGAACAACGCCGCCATGTGTCCCGGGGTAACGGACCCATCCGCCATGGGGCTAGATTCTGATTCAACTATAAGCCTTTTCTGACCTTGGAAATGCGGCGATCCCGACGCCGGAACAGGATGAATGGATGGAAAGGGGTTGAGGGCGACCGTCGTCCGACGGCCGCCGGCGGACCGCTCAGTCCAGGCACTTGGCCAGGAGCTTCGTGAACACGTCCTTCTGGGCGTCCCCGATGATGAGCGGGGGTATGAGGCGTATGGTCCTCCCGTGGGCGACGTTCACCAGCACCCCGTTCTCGCGGCAGTGCATCTGGACGGCGGAGGCGGTCTCGGGCGAGTCCATCTCTATGCCGATGATGAGCCCGTATCCCCTGACCTCCTTGATCCTCGGGGACCCTATGGCCCTGATGTCGGCCATCCACCTGGAGCCGATGTCCTTCGCGTGGGCGACCAGCCCGTCCCTCTTCATGATGTCTATGACCGCGCATCCCGCGGAGCACACCAGGGGGTTCCCGCCGAACGTGGTGCCGTGGGTACCCGGCGTCATGACCTTCGCTATCTCGTCGGTGGACGCCACCGCCCCGATCGGCGTCCCGTTGCCCAGTGCCTTGGCCATGGTGATCACGTCCGGGACGACCCCGAAGTTCTGGATGCCGTACCACTCGCCGGTGCGGCCGATGCCTGTCTGGACCTCGTCCACGATCATCAGCGTCCCGTTGTCGGTGCACAGGTCGCGGACCCCCTTGAAGAACTCCGCGGAGGTCGTGTGTACCCCGCTCTCCCCCTGGATCGGCTCGACGATGAGCGCCGCCACATCCCTGTCCATCATCTCCTTGACGCTCTCCAAGTCCCCGAAGCGGAAGTACTCGTAGGCCCCGGAGATGAGGGGCTCGAACGACCTCTGGATGGCCTCCTGCCCCGTCGCGCCCATCGCGGCGGACGTCCTGCCGTGGAACCCGTCGACTGCGGCCATGACCTTGCCGCGACCGGTGTAGCGGACCGCAAGCTTCAGCGCACCCTCGTTGGCCTCCGCCCCGCTGTTGACGAACAGGGTGCGGTCCAGGTCCCCGGGGGTGATGGATGCTACCCTCTCCGCCAGCTCTGCCTGCTCCCTGATGTAGTACAGGTTGGAGACGTGGGTCATCCTGCCGACCTGCTCCTGGACCGCCCTGGTCCAGTCCGGATGGGCGTAGCCCAGCGCGTTCACCGCGATGCCCGCCACCAGGTCCAGGTACTCCCTGCCGTCGGTGCCGTACAGGTAGCAGCCGCTCCCGTGGGTGAAGGACAGCGGTATGCGCCCGTAGTTCTGGAACAGGTAGCGGTCGCTCTTCTCCTTGATCTCATCGAAATCCATTGCCATCACTTCGTGATAACGGTCCCGTGCGGGACCCCCTTCTTGATGTCCGTGATGATGCTCCTCGGGTCCTTGCCGTTGACCATCCTGACCACGGACACGCCGGCCAGGAGGGCCTTCCTGCAGGCCTCCACCTTCGGGATCATGCCGCCCGATATCGTGCCGTCGGCGATGAGCCCATCGACCTCGGCCAGGGTCAGGGAGTCGACCTTGGAGCCCGAGTTGTTGACGTCCAGCATTATGCCGGGGACGTCCGTTATCGTGATCATCTCCCTGCATCCGATCCCCGCGGCGACGCCGGCCACCATCGTGTCGGCATTGACGTTGAGCATCCTCCCCTCGGCGTCCTTGCCGATCGGGTAGATGACCGGGGTTATCCCCTGGTCGAGCAGGTCCAGGAGGCACTGCGGGTCCGTGCCGGACACCTCTCCGACGAGGCCCAGGTCGACCTCCCTCTCGACGCCGTCCTCCTCCACCCTCATGGGCGGCTTGCGGACGCAGACGGTGCAGAAGTACCCCGGGATCCCCAGGGCCCTTACGCCGGACTCCTCCAGGCAGCCGACGACCTCGGCGTTGAGCCTGCGGAGGACGGTCTCGGCCACCTCCAGGGAATCCGCGTCGGTGACCCTGACCCCGTGGACCTTCGTCGGGGTCATCCCCCTGCGCTCCATCTCCTCGGAGATCTCGGGACCGCCGCCGTGGACCAGGACGATCCTGTCGCCCTGGCGGATGAGCTCCGCGATCTCCCTGGAGAGGCGCAGCATGTCGTCCCTGCCACGTATGGCGTTCCCGCCGAACTTCAGGACGTAGATGTCCTCCATGGTATCAGCTCGCGTACTCCGCGTTGATGCGGACGTAGTCGTAGGTGAGGTCGCAGCCCCATCCGACGGCGGACTCGTTCCCGACCCCGAGGTCCACCATGATCGTGACCTCCTTGTTGTCCATCGCCATCCGGACGACCTCGACCGCGCGCTCGTCCTGGAACACAGGCGCACCGGAGTCCAGTATGGGGACCTCCATGTCCCCTCCCCTGATGGTCAGGCGCACCTCCTGGAGGTCGAACTTGCATCCGCATTTCCCGATCGCCATCATGAGACGACCGTAGTTGGGGTCCGCCCCGAATATGGCCGTCTTGACCAGGGGCGAGTTCAGGATTCCCTTGACGGCGAGCCTGGCGTCCTCCTTGGTCTCGGCTCCGGTCACGTCCACCTCGATGAGCTTCGACGCCCCCTCCCCGTCCTTGGCGAGGTTGCGGGCGATGTTGGTCATCACCGTGCGGAGGGCCGCTATGAACTCCGGGTCGTGGTCCGCGGGATGCGACTTGGACATGCCGTTGGCCAGAAGTATGCAGGTGTCGTTGGTGGACTGGTCCCCGTCGACGGTGACCATGTTGATGCTGTCGTCCAGGATGGACTGCCAGACCTCGGCGAAGTCGGGTCCGAGGGTGGCGTCGGTGGTGATGAGAGACAGGGTGGTCCCGTGGAGGACCTTCACATGGGGCTCGATCATCCCGCTCCCCTTGGATATCCCGGCCACGTACACGAGAGTGCCGTCGGTGAGGCGGACGCGGACGGCACACTCCTTCTTGATTGTGTCCGTGGTCATGATCGCCTCGCAGATCAGGTTGTCGGCCTCGCGGCCGACGTCGAGCGTCCTGGCCGCGCGGGATATCCCGTAGCGGATCTTGTGCATGTCGAGGAAGCGCCCGATGAGGCCGGTGGACATGACCCCGACCTCCTTGGGGTCCAGGTTCAGCTCGGCCGCGACTGCCTGCTTCATGGCGTACGCATCCTCGATGCCGCGGTGTCCGGTGAGCGCGTTGGCGTTACCGCTGTTCACCACCACGGCCGAGAGAGTCGGCGAGTTCTCCGCCATCATCACCTGCACCGGCGCGGCCTTGACGTTGTTGCTCGTGTAGGCGCAGTAAGCGGTGGCCGGCACGCTCGAGTACAGCAGCCCCAGGTCCAGGGAGCGGTACTTGACACCGCTGTGGACACCTGCCGCCTTGAACCCCTGGGGGGTCGTAATTCCTCCGTCGATTATCTCTACCATATCTTCACACCCCCAGTCCGGGCATGTCCAGCCCGGTGCTCTCATCGAGGTTCAGCATGAGGTTCATGCACTGCACCGCCTGCCCCGCGGCGCCCTTGACCAGGTTGTCCACGACCCCGAAGGCGACGGTCTTGTCGCCGATGACGCGGGAGGCCACCTGGGCGTGGTTGGAGCCCACCACGGCGCGGATGGACGGCTCGCGCACGTAGTGGACGAACCTCTCACCTCCGTACTGCCTGCGGTATACCTCGTCTATGTCCTCCTGGGAGACGTCCCCCTTGAGCCTGAAGAAGCATGTGGACAGGATCCCGCGGACGATGGGTATCAGCTCCGGGACGAATGTCACGTTCATGTGGGACCCGGCGAAGCGGTCGACGGCCATCTCCACCTCCGGCGTGTGCCTGTGCGACCCCACGCTGTAGGGGATGATCGACTCGCCGCACGTGGAGTGGTGCGTGCGGGCGCTGGGGACCATGCCCGCTCCGGACGTCCCCGACTTTGCGTCGACGATCACGTCCTCCTCCACCAGGCCCGCCTTCAGGAGGGGGGCGCAGGCGAGTATGATCGACGTCGCGTAGCAACCGGGGTTGGCTACGAGATCGGCCCCGCGGATCTCGTCGCGGAAGAACTCCGGGAGACCGTAGACCGCGTCCTCGAGGTTGGCGGTGTCGGTGTGGGTGTGGCCGTACCACTTCTCGTAGGTGGGCACATCGTGCAGCCTGTAGTCCCCCGACAGGTCGATCGCCTTGATCCCCTGCTCCAGGAGTCCCGGGACCTCGTTCATGGCGACCCCGTGGGGCGTCGCGACGAAGACCAGGTCCAGATCCCTGGTCTCCGAGATTCTCTCGGTGAACGGTATGTCGACGTAGCCGCCGAGGAACGGATGGACGTCCGCGACCCTGGATCCGGCGTTCTGACGCGATGTCATGGCCGCTATCTCGACGTCCGGGTGGGTGCACAGTATGCGCGCGAGCTCGCCACCGGTGTATCCGGTCCCTCCTATGATTCCTATCCTGGTCATTTGTACCACTGAATGAACGCGAGACCCACCGATGAACTATTGAAAAATGTATTGTTCCGTTTCAGACACAATTTCATTCCATAGTCCGTCGGTGAACGGGTTGGCATCATTGGAACCTGCCTGTTGACTCGGAAACAGACCCGTATGGGGCCCGTGACGCATGGAAATCGCTTGTAATCGACATCAAAATGGTTGTATCCCTTCCGTTTAGGACTGTCCATAGAGGCGACCGAATTCGGACAACGGGTGTATGGAGGCTCTACGGTATTTGGAGCAATGGGCTTCATATCTGCACCTCTGCACACCGTTTTTCCCATCCCATGACAGATAACATATAATCCAGAAGTGGATTTGGGCACCGATTACAATGGCAGCCTGCAAGTCAAAAGCCAAGAATGCAGAGAAGAAGGCCGGGAGGGACAAGGTCGTCCTCGCCTACTCCGGCGGTCTGGACACATCTGTCGCCATCCACTGGCTCCAGGAGAACTACAACGTCGACGTCATCGCCATCGCCATCAACGTCGGACAGCCCCCCAGCAAGGACGACATCGTCGCCCGCGCCCTCAGGAACGGGGCCATCAAGGCCGACTACATCGATGTCACCGACGAGTTCGTCGAGGACTACGTCTGGCCGTCCCTGAAGGCCAACGCCCTCTATCAGAACGTCTACCCCCTGAGCACCGCCATCGCCAGGCCCCTCATCGCCAAGAAGCTGGT
>CALUHQ010000056.1 GCA_944320485.1 Candidatus Methanomethylophilaceae archaeon | reverse complement strand
CGATGAAGGCGGCGGTGTTGCCGGTGGGCTCACCGAGGGTGCAGAGGATGAGGTTCCTCTGGATGCTGTATGTACCGTTCAGAACATTGTCCTCGGATGCGACGACACCGTCGAGGTTGACGGCGTGCACATTGGAGGGGTCGTCAGCTTTCTTGTTGTTGTTACCCAGGGCGTAGACCCCTACCGCAGCGACGACGATGATGACGACTGCAATGACTGCGAATATCTTCTTGTCCAAGGTTGTGACACCTCGGTATCCGAGTAATTTCGCTCCGTGTATATAGTTAGTCGAAATAATATATCAATTCATACATATCGATATAGAACATATATAATCATATATATTTTATATTCAACTAAACTTATCAAAAATCATGCTGGCTATAGAATAATCAGGAATTTCTTTAACGTAATAAAGGGCCGATCCGTTCACAATCGACCGACGTCGATGGCCGAGCCAGATATGTATCGGATACTAATTTCAAATTAATATATAGAAGATATAGATAAATATATAATAACATAATCAACTTTATATCACTATGGCGCATCAATCCACCGTGGACCTTAGAAGGATACAGATTACCGGCGGATCATCATTCATGATAACCCTGCCCAAGGACTGGGCCGACTCAGTCGGGCTCAAGAAGAACGACACTGTCGGCTTGCAGCCGCAGCCCGACGGCAGCATGGTCATCTACCCCGGAGGGGAGCAGGCGGCCATGGCCGGATCCACCAGGGTCATCGATGCCGACGGCCTCACAGACAGGGACTTCCTGTACAGGCAGCTCGTCGGTGCCTACATCGCCGGTCACGACGCCATCGAGATCCGCTCCGAGAAGGAGCTGTCCAGCATGGTCGCCAGCACCGCATCCTCGTTCACCCAGACCGCCATCGGACTCGAGATCCTGGAGGAGAGCGAGAACCGCATCCTCATCAAGGACCTCATGGACCAGGGGGAGATCAAGCCCGCCAAGTCCGTCGAGAGGATGAAGGTCCTGGTGAGGAACATGCTGAACGACGTCCTCGACGCTCTCCAGGAGAGGGACGTCACCGCTTTGGAGCAGATGGCCGACAGGGACAGGGAGGTCGACAGGCTCGACTGGCTCATATCCCGTCAGGTCAACATCCATCAGAAGGACATCACAATCTCCCGCAGGATGGGGATGGATCTCTGCGAGATCTCCAGATGCGGCACCGTGAGCAGGTCCATAGAGAGGATAGGCGACCACGCCGTCCTGCTGGCATCCAACCTCAGGCCGCTGATCGAAGGGGAGACCACGGTCGTGGACGAGAGGATCCTGAGCACCGGGAGGGAGGTCGTGACCCTGTTCACCGACTCCGTGGCCACATGGTCCGGGAAGAACATGGACGCCGCCAACAGATGCATCGAGAGGGGAGGAACCCTTGTCCGCAGGTCGAAGGAGATCGTGGACCTGGATGACAACCTGGATGAGAAGACCGCCATGGCCGCCGAGCTCATCTCGAGCAGCGTGAAGAGGGTCGCGGAGTACTCCATGGACATCGCCGAGATAGCCATCAACTCGGTCATGGACTGAGTTCCACCCCAACCGTTTTCTACCAACTGCGCATCGTGCATCCATGCGTTACGTCGTCGCCATCACCGGCGCCTCCGGTGCGATATACGGGATAAGGCTCCTCCAGGAGCTGGAAGGGGAGAGGATCCTCGTGATGTCCCGCACCGCCAGGGAGATCATCCCCGCCGAGACTGACTACACCGTCGAGCAGGTGGAGGGGATGGCGGACGCCGTTTTCTCCGACGAAGAGATGTTCGCATCCATCGCATCGGGGAGCTTCCGCTACGACGCCATGTTCGTGGCACCCTGCAGCGAGTCCTCCGTGGCCAAGTTCGCCAACGGGATCGCAGACACCCTAATCTCCCGTGCGGTGTCCGTATGCATCAAGGAGAACAGGAGGCTCGTCCTCCTCGTGAGGGAGACCCCCAAGAGCGCCATCATGCTGGAGAACGAGCTCAAGCTCGCCAGGCTGGGCGTGACGATAGTCGACGCCAATCCCGGATTCTACCCCAGGCCGAAGACCGTGGGGGACATAGTCGACATCGTCGTCGGCAGGTGCCTCGACCAGGTCGGTATCGACCACGACCTCTACAGGAGATGGGAGTGAGGCCCACCCTGACTCAGAGGTCCGGGGGATCGCAGAACAGCCCGATGTCAACCAGATGGCTGAACAGGCGGTTGGTGCTCTCGGGGGTGACCCTGCCGTTCCATGACATCAGGGTGAAGTGCTCGTTCCACGGTGTGATGACATCGCCGCTGTCCATGAATCCGCATCTCTCGTAGAACGCCTTGCGAATGACCCTCTGCGAGCTGTTCTCGGCCTTGTCGTCCAGGGGCTCCATGTAAAGGTACACGCACCTGTCGCCGACCAGGCGCTTGACCTCCTCCAGGGCCTGGGTGCCCAGACCCCTGCCGCGGCTCTCCGGGACGACGGCCAGGTACAGCAGGAGCATCAGCTCCCCTCCGTCCACCAGATACGCCAGGCCCTTGAACCCGTCGTCCATTATGGCGTAGAAATCCGCTATATCCGTGTCCGCGAACCTGAACAGCGGCTCGAGAGGCAGGCGCTCCACCTCGGGGAAGGCCTCCAGGAACAGCCTCTCGACGGATCCTGCCAGCTCGGTACCAGACTTGACAGGGACCAGCTCCATCAGAGTTGCCTCCTTGAAACGAGAGGGAGTTCACGGAAACTGGCACTGCGGATACAGGATTGCATGTGGGACATAAGATCGCTTCCGACTGTCTTCTGTGTTGAGAGCGATATTGTAGAATATATCATTTCAGACTATCAAGTATCATATCGGGCGATGACACCTTCCGTCAGACGTACTGATGCGGGATCGCAGGGAGATGTGTCACGGATCGAGGGCGACGAGGTCGAAGCAGAGCCTGAATCCCCCGGCGTCGTGTATCGTCCTGTAGACTATCCCGTCGTACACCCATGCCATACCGGACCTCCTGCCCCTGAACATGCATACGGTGTACTCGCGGACACCGGCAGATGTCGGCAGACCCTCGACCGCCATCGGCACCATGGGTCCGCTGAATCCTCCGAGGACACCGTCGTCGCCGACCGCCATGCGCATCGATGCCGACCTGCCGTCATCCGATACGATGGAAACTTCCGCCTCTTCCTTGGACACGACGGACACGTCCACATCGAAATCCTCGATGAGCTCGTTGCGGGTGCATCTGAGCCTGTAGGACGCCTTCCCTCCGGGGGATACTGAGTGCTCCGAACCATCCGTCCACGGCCCGGGTATCCACTCACCGACCGCTCCCGCGACGGCGTTGATGTCGAATGTAGACCTGATCAATGTTGACCACCTGCCGCACTGGGCGACGGGGGAGGATGAGTCCCCGAACGTTTAACGGTGTTGCCCGTCAGATGTCGGAGGGCCCGAAGACCCCGACGTCCACGAGGTGGGATGAGAGTTCGGCCATCTCCTGCGGGGTCATGTCGCAGTCGTACAGCATCATCTGGTACCTTATCCCCTCGGAGGTGACGATGACGAATCCCTCTCTGAACCCGTTGCGCTCGTAGAACCTCTTGCGGGACATCCTCTGGGCCATGTTGTCGGAGTCCTCGTCCAGGGGCTCGATGTTCAGGAACAGGCGCCTGCCGGCGGACATGCGCTTGACCTCGTCCAGCGCCCGGGTTCCGTAGCCCATGCCCCTGGAACCCTCGGCGACGGCCAGGTACAGAAGGAAGGAAAGGTCCCCGTGGGTGATGATGAACGCCATCCCCCGGAACCCGTCCTCCTCCAGGGCGTAGTACTCCGCGATGTCCGAGCCCTCGAACCTGTGGATGGTGTCCAGCGGTATGCGCTCGCACTCGGGGAACGCCTCCAGGTAGAGTCTGTCGCAGCATCCCTCGAGCTACGTGCCCCTGTCGACGGGGGTCAGCCTCATGGCTTCCTTCCGAAGGCAACTATGGACAGAACCTTCAGGTTCCCGTCGAGGCCCGCCTCGCGCTTGACGAAGTCCTCCGCCGGGGTGCCGTTGCCGGTCCTGAGCCTCACCTGGATCCAGCAGCTCCCTATCCCCAGGTCCTCCGCCTCCATCTGCATCATGATCGTGGCTATGGACGCGTCCTCGATCCACACGTCGCAGACATCCGGGTCCGCGGCCACGATCACGGCGAACGTGGCTGTCTCCAGGGGAGTGGTGGAGGAGTCCTTGCACAGTGCCAGCCTCCTGATCAGGCCCTCGTCCCTCACTGGGACCAGCCTGACGTCCTTGAGCTGGCGGGAGGAGGGGGCAAGCCTGCCCGCCTCCATGATGAGGTCGATTTCCCCGTCCTCGAGGGGGACGTCCGAGAACAGCCTACAGCTCTTCCTGGAGCGGACGATGTCTATGAACACCGGATCACTCCAGCAGGATGGCAGGCCTTCCGGGCGCGGCGGCCCTGGCCTTCTTCTGCGGGTCGTACACGTCAGGCTCGTCCGCGGACAGGACGTCCACCTGGAGTCCGGTCTCCTCGGCCAGGAACTCCCTGGCACCGGTCAGGAGGGCGAACTCGTCGGTCTCGTACACCGGCCTCTTGGCCTCGGGCGTGGACCGGGGGAACTCGACGGCGACTTTCTTCGCGAGCTCGGACGCGGCCTTGCCGTTCCTCTTTATGGCCTCGTCGGCCATGCACGCCTTGGTGAGGTCGGGGACCGTGAGCTTCCCCTCCTCGAGCATCCTGGCACCCTTCCTCATGACCTCCCTCTTCCACTCGGCGGAGGTGTACAGGACGATCCTGCTGGGCTCGACCTTGGCGATCTTCCTGATCTCGGTGATGTCCGACATGATGTCGCGGATGAGGTTCTCGCCGTACTCGGAGGAAGCCGATATCATTGCGGGGTCCGCCTCGGGGAGCTGCTCCGCGGAGACGAGACCGTCGAATCCAGCGGACTCCCAGAGCTCCTCGGCGGTGTGGGGAGTGACGGGCATCATGGCCTGGATCCAGATCCTCAGAGCCTGGCGGATGGTGTCGGAGTTGCTGCCGCCCCTCCTGGAGTACCACTTGATGTCGTTGTACATGTCGAAGTAGACGATGGTGGTCATCTGCCTCAGGTCGTACTTGTCCATGGCCTTCCTGATGCCGTTCAGATGGGTGTTGAACCTGGACATCAGCCAGGCGTCCATCTCGCCCTTGGGGGAGTCGGACTCGGAGGCGATGAGGTCCTGGACGGCCCCGAAGATCCTGTCCACCCTCTGGCGGTAGGTCATGACGGTGTCCTCGCTCCACTCGACGTCCACGAACATGGACGCCACATGGGCGTAGTACAGCCTCATGGCGTCCACACCGAACTTGGCGGCGGCACCGGGGATGGGCTGGGCCCCTCCCTTGGACTTGGAGATATTGTCGCTGTTCTTGCCGGTGATGTACCAGTTGACGGTGATGCCGCGGGGCCACATCTCCTGCGGGAGGATGGCCACATGGTTGAACAGGAACGCCGGGAAGTGGACTGTCATGTGCTCCTTCCCTCCCAGGTTGATGTCCAGTGGGTACCAGTAGAGCACGTCCGCCCTCATCCTCTCGACGAGCTCCTGGGGTATGCCGGTGGAAGCGGACACGTCCGCGGGGGAACCCTCGCCGAGGAAGACGTAGTCGAAGAACTCCTCGGTCATCTGCTCGGGCTCGATCTGGTGGGAGTTGGCGTACAGGGATATGGTGTAGTATATCGGGTAGAGGGTGGAATCCGAGATGGCCTCGATGATCCACTTCTCGTCGTAGGGGAACCTTGTGCCGAGCCAGTTGCCCAGCCTGACGCAGGCCCTCTCCCTGAACCAGTCCAGGACGCCGTGGACGTTGTCCGCGTACTCGGGCGGGTTGATGTCCATGGTCCTGCAGTGGTCGGAGGTCCTCTGGGTGAGGTCCTTGTCGGCGTAGTTGATGAACCACTGGTCGTCGATCCTCCTGATGTGGACCCTGCGTCCGCACCTGCAGACGACCTCCTCTGTGAGGTCGTAGAACGGCTCCGCCTCGCCGGCGTCGATCATGGCCTGCCTCATCCTGTCCTTGGCCTCCTCGACGCGCAGACCGGCGTACTCGCCGCAGACCTCCTTCATCCTCCCCATGTGGTAGCCGTCCTTGTAGACCTGCTTCTTGGCCTCGACGAGCTTGGGGTCGCCGGGCTGTTTGATGCCCAGCCTGTCGATCATGTCCTTGGCGGGGAAGTCCCCGTATCCCTTCATCTCGATGATGGAGATGGGGACGACGGAGTCGATGACCTCCTGGGAGAGACCGTATCTCTCCTTGAGCGCCGGGTCCTTCTTGACCGCCTCCAGGGAGATCCAGTCGTCGGGAGCGTCGGACGGCACGGAGGTGACCAGTCCGGTACCCACGTCGGGGTCGCAGAAGGACGCGGGGAACACGGGTATCTCCCTGTGGATCATGGGCGCCTCGCACATCCAGCCGATCATCTCGCTACCGGGGATGGTGCCGACCTCCTCGATGCCGTCCTTCTGGAGCTGCAGCTTCTCCGATGCCTGCGGGGAGACGATCCACGTCTCGCCGCCCTTCCTGATCCTCCTGTACTCGACCTCGGGGTTCACCCAGAAGCAGACCTGTCCGTAGACGGTCTCTGGCCTCAGGGTTGCCGCTATGAGGAACTCGTCGCCGTGCCTGAACTTGAGGAGGGTGTACTCCTGCGTCTCGGCCCTGCCCCCCTTGGAGATGTCCGTCTCGGAGGGATCGACCGCGACGGGTCCGCAGCTGGGGCAGGCGGGTGCGTAGTACGGTTTCTGGATCAGCAGCCCGGCGTCGTGGAGCTTCCTGAACTGCCACTGGATGAACTTCCCGTAATCAGGGTAGAGGGTGCAGGTGAACCTCCTCCAGTCTGCGAGAAACCCGAACCTCTTCCAGTAGTCGTTGACGTAGACCTTGTTGAAGAACTCGACCACGGACAGGGGGTCCTTCATCCCGGCGAGGTCCTCGTCGGTGCACCCGTTCCTCTTGAGGTAGTCGATGGTCGCCTCGTCACCGCGGGAGATCCTGTTGAACAGCGAGATGCCCCCGTTGCCGGTGGCGTGGGTCCCCACGGGGAAGAGGACGTTGTACCCCGTCATGCGCTTGTACCTGTTGATGGCGTCCACGTACGTGTATCCGCGGAGATGGCCCACATGGAGGTATCCCGTGACCCCGGGGTATGCGAAGATGATCATGAACTTGGGCTTGGACTCGTCCCTGTCGGACCTGTCCAGTCCCGCCTCGGCCCAGCGGGCCTGCCACTTGGCTTCCATGCTTCCGTAGTCGTTTGCCATTGTAGATCCCTTTGTAATGCGTGCGCGTATAAGGGAGATTGATAAAAACCCTATCATGGACAGGGATGCACACCAGCGCCCCTCACGGGACCAGGACAGATCATGACCCCGATGGTCACACCGGTCCGCCGATTGAGCCGACACCCGTAACTATGCGGCAAACACCTGATGTCTCCCGTGTCTTACGATGTACGACATGGGATGTAAGACGGCGTAAGACCGCATCGGAACACCGCCTTTTGAGACAGGTTTATCTAGTGATTATACATAACACAAGATAGAAGGATGAGGTTCCGACGGAATCCGATCCTATGTGACACCTCGTCTGACGGGGAAAACGGCCGAATCCGCTTGGTTTCGTCTGTTTTTCCCAGTCAGATTCTGTCTTACTTCTGTCCGACAATCTTTAAATACACGTAAGACATAGTCTCGACTGCAAGCGGGAAGGGATGGGAAAAACTCTCTCTTGCAACAGGATGGATGAAGATGACCGACGACGGGATCAAGATCACGGTCAGGATGGGAACTGAAGACTTCCAGGCAATGGACGCCTTCATGGTAGACCACGATCTCGAGAACAAGTCGATCTTCGTCCGCGACGCCATCAGGGCCTACATGGAGTCCTACGACTCCCCCAAGGACCAGAAGGCGCCGGAAGGCGGGATCTTCGTCCGCCTCAGCGACCTGCACATGGACGCCCTCAACCAGCTGGTCCAGCGCGGAATATGCCTGGACGAGGAGGAGTTTATCCGCAGATGCGTCCTGGAGAAGATCGTCCCGAAGACGATCGAGGAGGAGGCGTACGCCGATTCCTTCAGGACGGCTCAGCGTAACGCGGCGCTCAAGTGAAGAAAAAGGGATGGGAAAACAGCATCCGAGGCCCGGATGGGAACGGCTTCGGCCGAGGGTCCGGATGCTATTCAAACGGTTTAACACGGAATCGCGAAAACGAAAGGGTGATGCACATGACAGGGAACGATATTGAGATCGCGGCAAGTCCGCGCATAGCGGTTGTCGGGGTCGGCGGTGCCGGATGCAACGTCGTCGGCGCCTTCTACGATTCGCTCTGCTCAGTGGACACCATCGCGATCAACACGGACAAGGATGCTCTGCACGCGACCGACGCCGACACCAAGATCTACATCTGCAAGGAGGTCCTCAAGGGCGAGGGAGCCCAGGGGGACGTGGTCATAGGCAAGAAGTGCGCCGACATCCACAAGGAGGAGATCAGGCAGGCACTGGCCGGACACGACTTCGTGTTCGTCATCGCAGGCCTGGGCGGCGGCACCGGAACCGGTGCTGCGTCCGTTGTCATCGACGCCGCCACCTCCCAGAACATAACCACCTTCGCCGTGGCGATCAGCCCGTTCACCTTCGAGGGAAGGCGCAAGGAGATCGCCAGAGAGGGTTACAGGCACATCAGGGCCGTCTGTCAGAACACCGTGCTGGTGGACAACGACCTCGTCTTCGCCAGGATGCCCGACCTCACCATGGACCGCGCGTTCGCCGAGGTCAACAGGAGCATCATGAAGCATGTGATGGACTGCGTCTCCGCCATCGAGAGGACCATGGCGGACGAGTACTCCAGGCAGAAGACCGTCAAGGTCGAGGACGCCATCCCCGTGAAGGAGACCGAGTACCCGATCGAGCAGCTCATCAGCGCCTGAAACCGATTAGTCTATCACGCTTTTCTCCCCCAGCAGGAGGGCGCCGCCCTCCTGCGTTTCTATGTTTCCTCCGCAGACCCCGTGCCTGCCCAGAACTTACGGCATACGCTCCGGATCATGAAGGTCGCACAAAGGAATGATGTACGAGAACAGCGCATTCGCCCTTTGCCCGACGCATGACCGCCGGGAATCTGGGGAATCACGAATGAGCATATTCGACGAGCGCAACCTGTCAATGATGATGGACCTCTATGAGATGACCATGTCCAACGGCTACCACAAGGAGGCTTGCGGACATGACAGGGCCACCTTCGATGTGTTCTTCCGGAAGGTCCCCGACAACGGCGGGTACGCCATATTCGCGGGCCTGGAGCAGGTCGTGGACTTCATCGAGCATATGCACTTCGATGAGCCCGACATAGAGTACTTCCGCTCCCTCGGAATGTTCGACGAGGATTTCCTGGAGTACCTACGCACCTATCGCTTCAAGGGAGACGTCTGGGCCATGGACGAGGGGACCGTCATCTACCCGAACGAGCCAATAATGACCGTCACCGCGCCGATGATCGACGCGCAGATGGCCGAGACTGCGATCCTCGCGCAGGTGAACCACCAGTCCTTGATCGCCACCAAGGCCAGACGGATAGTCAGGGCCGCACAGGGCAGGGCCGTGTCCGACTTCGGCGCCCGCAGGGCCCACAACATGGACGCGGCCGTATACGGCGCCAGGGCGGCGTACATCGGAGGCGTGGTCGGAACCGCAACGGTCCTCGCCGGACAGATGTTCGGAATACCAGTGAGCGGCACGATGGCCCACAGCTGGGTGATGTACTTCGACTCAGAGTATGAGGCGTTCAGGAAGTACGCCGAGATCTACCCTGACGACACGGTGCTGCTGATCGACACCTACGATGCGCTGAGGTCCGGTGCACCCAACGCGATAAGGTGCGCCAAGGAGGTCCTGGAACCCATGGGCAAGCGGCTGAAGGGCGTCCGTCTCGACTCGGGCGACCTGGCGTACCTCACCAAGAGGATACGCGAGATGCTGGACGAGGCAGGCCTGGAGGACTGCAGGATAATCGCCTCCAACAGCCTAGACGAGTACTCCATCACATCCATCATAGACCAGGGGGCGAAGATCGATTCCTTCGGCGTGGGCGAGAGGCTCATCACCGCCAAGAGCGACCCGGTCTTCGGCGCCGTGTACAAGATAGCCGCCATCGAGAAGGACGGTATCGTCCGTCCCACCATCAAGGTGTCCGAGTCCGTGGAGAAGATCACCAACCCCGGAAGGAAGAAGGTGTACCGCGTCTACGACGGCACCGGTCACGCGGTGTGCGACCTGATAGCCTTGGAGGATGAGACAGTTGACCTGTCCCAGCCCTTCAGGGTCGTGGACCCGGTCAAGCCCTGGAAGGACACAGTCCTCAGGGACTGTACCGCCAGGGAGCTCCTGCACCCCGTTATCAGGGACGGGCGCCGCGTGCTGCCGCCGAAATCCCTAACCGAGATCAGGGACTACGTCGACAGGCAGCTCAGGGACGAGATCTGGGAGGGCGAGCAGAGGTTCGAGAACCCCCATGTGCACTACATGGACATGACGCCCGCCTACTACGATTTCAAGATGGACCTGCTCAGGAAGGCGGACGACTTCTCCGACTGAGCCCCTGTCCGGAATCGGCAAAACAAAAAAAAAGGTCGATGGGCGGGGGAGACCCCCTGGCCCATCAGTTCTTGACGGCGTTGTAGCCCATCTCGAAGGCCCTGACGTTCAGGTCGAGGAACTTCTCGGGGACCTGGGACTTGAGCGCCTCCAGGAGGTCCTCCTTCAGCAGGGGGAAGTCCTTCATGGCTGCGACGGCCCCGATCATGACCGCGTTGGCGGCGACCGCCTTGCCCGCATCTATGGCGAGCTTGGTGGCGTCCAGTGTCACCAGGTTCGGATTGACCTTGGTCACCGCGCCGATGAGCTCCTCGATGTCGGGGTACTTCTCGAACCCTGCGGCCACCATGGACGGGTAGACGGGGTCCAGGTTCATCAGGACCAGTGTGTCCCTGTTGCCCAGGGGCAGGTTCCTGACGGTCTCGGTGGGCTCGAACCCCATGATCAGGTCGGCGGATCCGTCGGCCTCCAGGGGGCTGATGACGTCGTCCCCGAAGCGGACGGTGGAGAGGACGCTCCCTCCCCTCTGGGCCATCCCGTGGACCTCGCTCATGGCCACCCTGTAGCCCCTGTTCATGGCCGCGTTGCCGAGGACCATGGATGCGAGCAGGACGCCCTGTCCGCCAACCCCTACGATCTGGATGGTGTACTTCATCTCCTCACCTCTATGGCGCCCTTGGGGCAGACGTTGGCACACATGCCGCAGCCTATGCACTGGGTCGGGTCGGTCTCCACCGCCTCGCCCCTCTTGATGAGGGCGGGGCAGGCGATCGTCCTCAGGCAGGAGTAGCACTGGATGCACTTGGACTGGTCCACCTCGCACCTCTTGGCCTCCAGCATCCTGCGCTTCTTGAGCTCCAGGGGGCAGGGGCACTTGGAGATGATGACGGCGACCCCGTCGTGCTCCAGCGCTCCCTTCATGGCCTGCGTGGCGGCCTTGACATCGTAGGGATCGACCTCCTCGACGTACTTCACGCCGATGCCGCGGACCAGCCTCTCGATGTCAATGGGCTCCGTCTGGACTCCCCCGAACTCCCTCCCGGTTCCGGGATTGGGCTGGTGGCCGGTCATGGCGGTGGTGCGGTTGTCCAGGATGACCATGATGATCTTGTGGTCGTTGAACAGGGCGTTGACCAGAGCGGGGACGCCCGCGTGGAAGAACGTCGAGTCACCGATGAACGCAATCGGAGTCTGGTCGGTGGCCTGTGCGAATCCTCCCGCTGCTCCTGCTCCGCCACCCATGCAGATGATGAAGTCGGCGGTCTGGAACGGCGGCGCGACGCCCAGGGTGTAGCATCCGATGTCGGAGCAGTACACCACGTCCCTGCTGCCGACGGCCTTCTTGGTGGCGGCGTACATGCCCCTGTGGGGGCATCCGGCGCAGAGCGTCGGGGGCCTGCTGGGGAGCTTGACCTGGCTGGCGGGCATGGACTCCCTGAACTCCTGGACCTGGACGATCTCGGAGATGCCCTCCAGGGTCCTGGGGTTGAACTCCCATGCGTAGGGCAGGTGCCCGGTCCTCTTGCCGTACACCGGCACCTGGATGGAGTTCTGAGCGCAGATCCTGAGGACCTGGTCCTCCAGGAACGGCTCCAGCTCCTCCACGACCACGACGCACCTCTTCCCCCTGACGAACTCCGCGATCTTCCTCTCGGGGAGGGGGTTGGTGAATCCCAGCTTCAGGATGCTGACGCCGCGGACGAACTCCTTGACGTAGGTGTAGGAGACCCCGGACGTGATGATGCCCACGTCGCCCTCTCCGTCCACGAAGTTGAGGGGCGATTCCTCGGAGATCTCGCGGGCCTTCTCCATCAGTCCCAGGAGCCTCTTCCTGTTGACCCTGGCATGCGCGGGTATGTTGACGAACCTGACGACGTCCCTCTCGAAGTGCCCCTTGGGCCTGGGCTGCCCCAGAGGCCCCAGGTCCACGACTCCGCGGGCGTGGTTGACCCTGGTGGTGGTCCTGAACAGGACGGGCAGGGTCGTCGCCTGAGATATCCCGTATGCGGCGGAGACCATGTCCTTGGCCTCGGCCGGGGTGGACGGCTCCACCATGGGGAGCAGGCCCAGCAGCGAGTAGTAGCGGTTGTCCTGCTCGTTCTGGGAGCTGTGCGCCGAGGGGTCGTCGGCGGAGAGTATGAGCATGCCGCCGGTGACCCCGGAGTAGGCGAGGGTCATCATGGGGTCCGCGGCGACGTTCAGCCCCACGTGCTTCATGAACACGAACGATTTGAGACCTGACGAGGCGGCGGCTGCGGAGACCTCCATCGCCACCTTCTCGTTCGTGGAGAATTCGAAGTACATGCCCGCTTCCGAAGCGAGCTTCTCTAGGAGGTTCCCGATCTCGGAGGAAGGTGTCCCGGGGTAGGTGGACGCGAAATCGGCGCCGGCCTCGAAGAGACCGCGCACGATGGCCTCGTTGCCCAGGAGGAGTTGCTTCCCCTCTTTAGCTAGTAAATCCGACATTTCCAGACCTCGAACGGCCACTGTATCGGGCACCCGTTTCTTAAAGTATTTGAAAACGGAAGGACAGTGCCACACGGTCGCCATGGAAGGGGATTCCATTTCGGGAAGGATCGCGGAGGTCTGCCGCGGGCTCGGGATACACGACATCGGGGTAGCGGACGCCGGCATGTGGGAGACGGACCCGCTGGTCTCGTCACGCATCGGCAGGGGAGGGCGTCCCAGGGACCTGATGCCGGATGCCAGGTCCGTCATCGTCATAGGGATCCCGATTCAGAGGACGGTTCTGGACACCGCCCCGTCGATCCTGTACAACCACCTCTACAACACGGTCAACACCATGCTGGACCAGGCCGCCGAGAGGATCGCCCTGGAGCTTATCTCCATGGGGCACCATGCCGTGGCGATACCCAGGGACGGCTACCTGGGGCTCGCCGGACTGAGAGGTGACCCGAGCGCATTCTTCTCCCACCGCCACGCCGCGTATCTGGCTGGGATGGGGACGTTCGGCTACAACAACATGCTGCTGACCGAGAGATACGGACCGCGCATCAGGCTGGCGTCAATAGTAACGTCGGCGAATCTCCCGTCAGGGTCGCCCATGGACCGCCAGCTGTGCACCGGATGCCGGAGGTGCGTCAGGGAATGCCCGGCTCAAGCGGTTGCGGATGCCGGCTATCCGGAGGGCATAACGGAGAAGCAGGGATGCGTGGAGATCTCCGCATCGTTTGCGGCAAAGGGGGTGTCTCCCTGCGGCCGCTGCATCGCAGTGTGCCCGATAGGGGATGACAGGTGCCCGTCCCCGACCAGAGAGGCCATCGACCTGATACGCAGCTACGTCAAGCCTGTGTGAGTATGAAGATGGCATGCCATCCGATACCATCATATGAGTGGACGCGTTCATCGCTATCGGGCTGGGATTGTCAAGCTAGGTCAAAGACGCAGGACTTAGGATCCTGTCCTTAGTGGTTCGAGGGTTCAAATCCCTCTCCCAGCACCATAACTACTCTTCCGATTGGGTTATAGTTTAATTTTTTGTATAGTATGCTCATAACAGCATATAGTGTGTTGAGTTATCTACAATGAACACCATAACCCGTACAGCGAAAAGCTACGGGGGGGGGCGACACTTCTGTTTCTCCCCCCGTCCCTCCGTCCGAGGAGGAATTATGAAAGACATTGTCAAAGCCATGATGCTCATGGCGATAATGATGGTCGCAGCCTTAGCGGTCACTTCCGTCGTCGACGGAGCCGGGGACACTGACGCCACTGCCACGAATACGCCCGAATCTAACAACAACACCTCAGAAGCATCCCCAGTGATGATTGGTGACAAAGGATACACGACCTTGCAGGATGCTATGAATGATGTGCCTGATGGTATGGAAACTACAATCATTCTGCGTGATAATCTGACTCTCACTGCGAAAGTCGAGATTCCGACAGACAAGAACATCATCCTGGACATGAACGGAAAGGAAATAACTGCCGACGCAAGCATCTCCGGAAGACCCATCACCAACCATGGCACCCTGGTAATCACAGGCGATGGAACGTTCGATTCGTCAGCAGATTCCAAAGAACTTTCCGGACCGATCAGCAACGATGGTACCATCATCATAGAGAATGGTACTTTCATAGGTAACATCATCTGCAATTTCTCGGTCATTTTCAACACCACAGGAGGGAATATGACCATCAACGGAGGAACGTTCGAAGGCGGCACCTCCGCACTTCTGGCCTATACTGGATCGATGACGGAGATCAACGGAGGCGTCTTCAAATCGGATGTTTACCAATGCGTAGATAACAGCGGCGAGATGATCATCACCGGCGGCGAGTTCATAAGCAGCTCATGCAGTTCGTGCAACAAAGATAAGTATCCCAGTCTTACAGATCCATGGGGATACGCCATCCGTAACGGCGCCTATTCTGACGAAGCGCATCTCGTCATCAAACCTGTCGATAATACGAAGCTCAAAGTCACTGCACCCCAGGGATGCTTAACTACTGTGAATGGAAGCATGGAGGTGTACGGAGGAACGTTCGAGACCGTGGATTGCGAGAGGAGAGAGGGAAACGCATACTATGCCCTCTACGTTAACGGAGAAAAAGGGGAAACCAGCGCGACCGTCTACGGCGGCATATTCATAGCCCACAATAGGGCGGCCGTCCAGGTGGGGAACTCTACTGAAGGTGATGGTGGATTGCAGAGAGAAGCTAACTTGACCATATTCGGAGGTGACTTCTCTGTAAAACATCCTGAATCAGAATACTACATGGGAGTCATATCCATCGATAGAGATACCGAAGAATCGCCTAGCGCGACCGTCTATGGAGGGAATTTCTCTGATAACTTACCCGGAGGGACGCTCGCAACTGGTTATACAATGGATGCTAGTGGAAATATCGTCCTCGACACATCTGCCGGCAACGTCAAAGTGGTTGCCGTAATCGGACAGACCGAGTTTCCGTCCTTGTCGGATGCCCTGTTCCATGCTGCTGATGACGAGACGATTATCCTTCAGGCCGACACCACTGAGAGCATCACCATCCCTGAGGGATTCACCATCACCATCGACCTCAACGGATTCACCATCAGCAATTCAGAATCCACACAGAATTCGAGTATAGCAGATGCTGATAGAAAACACACCATCATCAACAACGGGACATTGACGATTAGAGACAGTTCCGACAGCACCGGGACGGTGGACAACATCTCTCACGAACGCGCCGCCGTGCTGAACAACGGCACGTTCACCCTGGAATCCGGTAAGCTCACCAGGTCCCAGGAGACATATGTGGCAAAGGACGACCCCTCCAACAACTCGTTCTATGTGTTCAAGAACCAGGGAACAGCCTACATCACAGGTGGCGAGATTTACGGGACAAGCACGTACTCATCCCTAATTGGCAACGCCATCGACAGCACCGATACCGACGGGGCCTCTCTCACCATCACCGGCGGAACGATCACCCAGATGGATATGAACGCCGTCAAGAACGACGAGTACAATGGAATCCTGATCATCACTGGCGGTACAATCAACTCCAACGAACAGGCCGTCCAGAACTGGAACAAGATCACCATCACCGGCGGTACCCTGAACGGAGATGTCGGAACATGGACCTATGCGAACATGACGAACGACGTGTCCACCACCATCGGGGGAGATGCGGTCGTCAACGGTGATGTGTTCTCATCCAAATATGCGTCTGGCGAGAACGAGCTTGATTCCGTACAGGAACCAGAGACCGCCATCACCGGCGGAACCATCAACGGAACCCTTGCTACATACTGGGGGGAGAAGGGGGAGAACGCTACGGAGGATAATTGGATCCAAGTCTCCGGAGGGTCGTTCACAAAGCCTGTCGAGAAACGTTTCCTAACACCGGGGTTCGTCCTCACAGAAACCGATAACGGCTACGGTGTCGAGGAGGGACACAGGATAACCTTCACTGTAACCCCATCCGAAGCGACTGCGACTATCTTAATCACCGGCCCCGACGGAACCGAATACCAATACGGCGACGGCGATCTCTACCTTGCAGACGGCAGCTACACCTATACCTATTCCGCCGAGGGATACATCTCTGGAAACGGTGCCTTCACCATTGACGGATTGGATGTATCCGAGCCTATAAGCCTCATCGCCGAAGGAACCATGGTCACTGTGACGTTGAACTATCCCGACGAGCTCGGATGGCCCTCCGAGATCATCCAGATTCCCTACGGCGGGACCCTGACATATGCGCAGATTCCCGTGGAGGAAGGTTTCGTCGTAGACCAGGACAACACATCGATGCCCGTGTCCATAACTCAGAACATGTCTATCGAGGTAAGCCTACAGCTCGTGAACCCCGTGATCTCCAAAATCACAGTATCCTATGACGGAGGCGTCGCCTACATAGATGTCACAGCCACCCATCCCTTCGATGGGGCAGAGCTGATCTACATTCTCTCTCCGGAGGTGTACGGGGAAAGCAACGTACTGACCGTCTATGAATCGGGACGGTACACGGTCTATGTCGGTGCCATTTACGGGAGCATTATGTCGACAGGTTTGGCATTCGAGAATGTCGAGATCGAGATCCCATCGGACGACACCCCTGTCATCGTCCCGCCGGTCGATGACGATGACTATGTCCCGCTTCCCCCGCATATCGTCGTGGACGATGACGGAGACGATGACACAGTGAAGGTGGCCGCGTGTGCCGCCGCCGCTGTTGCCGCGGCCATCATCGCTCTGATACTCGTCGCAGAGTACAGGAAGAACTGACGACACGTCGACCAAACACAACAACCTTGAGAAACCCCTTACCCCGGAAATCAACCGGGGGACCACATCTCTTCGAGTTTTCTCCGTCAAGATGGCAACGGCTGACAGACTCTGGTTCGGCACGGTGGTCGAAGGGCGAAATACTAAGCTCTGATTCTCCATCCATGAATGTTATTGTGACAATTCGTAACGCCCAGTTGGATCAGATTCAACACCCATTCGGGCTTTATCTGAGGTAACATCGCCAACCTATTCACAATCAGAGACAACTTCCTTTGGATGGTAATCGTGATATGATTATCAACAAGGAGATGATTCGCAGAGCGATAATATCAGTTGATATTCCTTAGCCCATATCTGAATGAGGGATCGAGATGGCAACGCAGTCTTTCTACGAGGACTTGATCCTGGACACACTTGAGGCCGTCGCAAACATGGAGAAGGCCTTCGACAAGTACGAGAAGGAAGGAGGCTACAAGGTGAAGGGGCAGGCCAGGATATGCACCGACGAAAAGGTGATGGACAGCTTCATGAAGGAATGATATGGACTACGACCTCATCCCTCTGCTTACCCTGCTGGAAAAGTATCCAGAATCCGATGTGGCGACAAAACTTCTTGGATTCCACTGCTCCAGAGATGACGATCGCGAATCGTATCTGCACAACAAGGCGATTCCCATGGAGAAGAGGGCCATGTCCAGGACATATCTTGCGGTTTCGAAAGAACAGGCATTGTTGGCTATTTCTCAATCGGAATGAAGTGCATGGGTGTTCCTGACGATGTCCCCATTTCCAGGAATCTCCGCAGGAAGATGAACATCAACGATGAGACAGGAATCGCACAGATGTACCTTCTCGGACAGTTCGCAAGGTCTGACGATTCTGAACTTGGTACAGACTTCAGGCTTCTGAACGACGCGTTGGACATCATACATGGAGCCTACATCGCGGTTGGATGCCGTGTGGTCAGGGTAGACTGCGCCGACGATCTCGTCCCCTATTACGAGAGCCACGGATTCACATTCATCAACAAGAACGAGGACGAGAACCTCAACAGACTGGTCGAGCTCATAGACTGATCGGGTTCTCCCGATTCCGACAAGGTGGCGACCCGCCTGCCATCAACAGAATGTCAAGGCAGTGTAATAGCACGTCCGACGAAGCTGAACGCCACTGAACGGCGAACTGGAGCTGCCAGGCAACCGTGTTATACCTGTCATCCCATCGGTCACCCATGAAATCAGCCCTGATCATCCTGCCCATCCTGTCAGGGGTAATGTGGGGGGCCGCCGGCGTCTTCGTGCGCACGCTGACCGACTACGGCATGGACAGCGTCACCGTGGTGTTCTCCCGCGTGTCCCTGGCCACCCTGATGATGCTGGGCCTCATCCTCCTCGCGGACCGCGGGTGGCTCAGGTTCGACAGGCGCGACCTATGGATATTCGTCGCCTGCGCCCTGGCGATGCTGGGCCTCAACGCGTTCTACACATACTCCGTGGATGTGGTGACGCTTTCGCTCGCCGCCGTGCTCCTCAGCCTCTCGCCGGTGTTCATGCTCGCCATGACCGTCGTGATCTTCAGGGAGCGGGTCACGATCCGCAAGCTGGCCTGCATGGTGACGTCCATCATAGGATGCATCCTTGTGAGCGGCATCGCGGATGGGGGATCGTCGGTATCTGCATCGGGCGTGGCCGCAGGCCTTGCGGCGGCGTTCTTCTACGCCCTCTACGGGATCCTCTCCAAGAAGTCCGCCTCCAGGGGCTACAGCACGTACACCACGCTGTTCTACTGCCTGCTGATATCGACCCTGGTGCTCCTCCCGTTCTCGGACCTGGGGACGTTCGCCGGGTTCGCCGCCGAAGGCGCATACGAGGCCGGATACCTGGTCCTCCAGGCGGCGGTGGCATCGTTCCTGCCTTACATACTCTACACGACGGCCATGGCGCGCATGGAGGGCGGCACCGCATCCATCCTGGCGGCGGCCGGCGAGCCCACCGCTGCCGCGGTGTTCGGTGCGATGATCTTCGCGGAGACGCCCACGCCGCTGATGCTCCTGGGCATGCTGCTGGCGATAGGGTCGATGGCCGCCATGTGCATGCCGTCTCAGAACGATTCTGCAACTTCTTGACGGGAATGAGGGTGGAGGGGAAGGACCCCTCCTGGAAAAGGTAAGGTTCGGGGACTTGGCCCCGATTGGAATCAGTAGGAGACACCCTCCCAGAGCATGGCGTTGGCGACCTTCTCGAATCCGGCGATGTTGGCACCGGCGACGAGGTTGCCCTCCATGCCGTACCTCTTGGCGGCCTCGGCGGACTCTTTGTAAATGGTGGCCATGATGCCCTTCAACTTGGAGTCGACCTCCTCGAAGGACCAGGAGAGCCTGGCGCTGTTCTGGCACATCTCCAGGGCGGAGGTGGCGACACCGCCGGCGTTGGCGGCCTTGGCGGGTCCGAACAGGATTCCGGCCTTCTGG
>CALUHQ010000055.1 GCA_944320485.1 Candidatus Methanomethylophilaceae archaeon | reverse complement strand
GCAAGGTCCTGGGGATCATCGGCGTCGGCCGCGTCGGAGGCGAGGTCGCCAAGCGCATGAAGGCCTTCAACATGACCATGATCGGCTACGACCCGTTCCTCCCCAAGGAGGTCGCGGACTCCCTCGGCGTCAGGCTGACCACCCTGGAGGAGGTCATCACCACCGCCGACTTCATGACCATCCACACCCCGCTCCTGCCCGACACCAGGAACATGATCTCCCTGCCCCAGTTCAAGATGATGAAGCCCAACGCCAGGCTCGCCAACGTGGCCCGCGGCGGCATCGTCAACGAGGACGACCTCTACACCGCCCTCAAGGAGAAGATCATCGCCGGCGCCGCCTTCGACGTCTGGTGCGACGAGCCCCTGAACGAGAACGAGAAGAAGCTCCTGGAGCTGGACAACCTGGTCACCACCCCCCACCTGGGAGCCTCCACCGTCGAGGCCCAGGAGAGGGTAGCCGTCGAGATCGCCGAGCACGCCGTCATGTACCTGAAGGACGGCATCGTCTCCAACGCCATCAACGCCCCCCGCGGGAAGCTGGACGCCGAGACCGAGCCCTTCATGCCTCTGGCGGACAGGATGGGCAACCTGCTCCAGCAGATGGTCGGCAGCCACCCCCTGGACAAGGTCGAGTTCATCTACTGCGGAGGACTGGCCGGCAAGCAGACCAAGCTGCTCACGATCACCGCCATCATCGGCTACCTCAAGAAGATCATCGGCACCGCCAACATCATCAACGCGCTGCCCGTCGCGAAGGCCAAGGGCATCGAGATCGCCGAGACCAGCAACGACACCGCCAAGGACTACGCCAGCGTCGTCGAGATGAGGTTCACCTCCCAGGGCAGGACCCGCTCCATCAGGGGAACCGTGATCGGCGGCCAGCCCAGGCTGGTCGGCGTGGACGACTTCTCCTTCGACATCCCCATGAGCGGGGACATGATGTACCTGAGCTACAGGGACGAGCCCGGAGTCATCGGCATCGTCGGGAACACCCTGGGCGACGCCGGCATCAACGTGGCGCAGATGTCCGTCGGCAGGTCCGGCGACCGCGCCCTCATGTTCCTGACCGTCGACCAGAACATCCCCGAGGACATCGTCGAGAAGGTCGCCAGGGACGTCGGCACCGACGACATCAAGTTCATCGACCTGGTGGAGTGAAGATGAGCGTTGTGACCGTCGACGAGCTGACACTCGCCATCAAGAACAGCATCGACTCGTCCCACGGCATGGAGGAGGAGCAGGCGTACATGCTCGCCCACCACGTGCTGAACTTCTTCGGGTACGCGGACAGGATCATCGACAACATCCTGGAGCCCGAGGACCGCGACGCGTTCTACATGCTGGAGGACGCCGGAATCCTGACCACCGAGAGGGAGGAGACCACCCTCTACGACGGAAGGGAGTGGAGGATCCACTACTGGCTGTTCAGGAGGGACAGGATCGCCACCATGATGATCCGCTCCTCCGTCGACATCGACGACGATCAGCAGGAGGAGTCCGTCTACGCGGACCTGCCGGACGACATCTGGCAGCGCGGCGGCTCCGCCCAGTGACGAGACCATGAAACCCACGGACCTGTTCCCCTACGAGTTCCGCCCGGGACAGGAGGAGCTGGTCCGCTTCATTTCTTCCGTCGTGGACGACGGCATGAGCCCGGTCGTGGAGGCCGGCACCGGCACCGGGAAGACCGTGTCCGCCCTCGTCGCCACCCTCCCGACCGCGCTGGAGCGCGGGATGAAGGTGATCTACCTCACCCGCACCAAATCCCAGCAGAAGCAGGTCATCCGCGAGTCGGCGGCGATAGGCCATGACCTCCTGTGCGTGGCCATCCAGGGCCGCACCGCCTCGTCCTGCCCCATGATGAGGGACGACCCGGAGCTGTCCTCCGGCACCTCCGAGGAGATATCCAAGCTGTGCTCGGAGTACAAGCGCAGGGACAACGGCGAGTGCAGGTGCAGGTTCTACGCGAACATTGAGCACACGGACATCGACGAGTGGGTCGGGCGGATCCGCACCGAGCATCCGGAGCCCCAGGAGTTCGCCAGGATGTGCGAGGATGCCGAGCTCTGCCCCTACGAGATGATGAAGTACGCCCTACCCCACGCCGACGTCATCGCCGCATCCTACCCCTTCGTCTTCGTGCCGCCCATCCTCGCCAGGCTGGTGGACTGGATCGGCATACCGCTACACAGGACCGTCATCGTCGTCGACGAGGCCCACAACCTGCCGGACTACCTCAGGGAGGTGCAGACCTTCGAGTACAGCCGCCACGCGCTGGACCTCGCCGAGAAGGAGGCCAGGGAGTGGGGCGACTGCGAGGTCCACGAGGGCCTCACGGTGACGGACATCGTCGGGGTCCTGAGGGAGGTCCTCGGGTACGCCGTGAGGGAGTACCTGATCGAGGAGGACGGGATCCTCCCGCCGTACTTCCTGGAGGACGAGCTCATGAGCCGCCTGGGGACCACGTCCGTGAACATCATGCGCATCGTGCAGGCCCTGGAGGATATCGGGGACGGTATCGAGGAGAGGAAGAAGCAGCGCAGGAAGCTCCCCCGCTCCTACATAGGCGGCATGGGCAGGTTTATGCGCGCCTGGCTGACGGGTGCGGAGGACTGCCATGTGAGGCTGGTCATAGGAGGGGACAACCCCTGCTTCCAGTCGTACTGCATGGACCCGTCCGGGGCGGTTGATCCGCTGAACGCATGCTTCGCGTCGGTGCACATGTCCGGGACGCTGGAGCCGCTGGACGCCTACATCAGGGACATAGGCCTGGACAGGGCGGTCCCCAAGAGGCTGGAGGGCTTCTTCCCCAAGGAGAATCTGCTCACCCTGTACACCGACGAGGTGTCCATGAGGTACGAGGACCGCTTCATCGAGTCGAACTACAGGAGGATGCGGGAGCTCCTGCACGACATCGTGGATTCGGTCAGGGTGAACACGGCCGTGTTCTTCCCGTCGTACCAGTTCATGGACCGCATGCTGGAGGACGGCGTGTCCGCCGAACTCGGGCGGGAGATATGGTACGAGCGCTGCGACATGCCGTACGAGGAGCTAATGGACGTGTTCGAAGGGTTCCGCACCTCGGAGGGCAGCGTGCTGTTCTGCGTGACCGGCGGCAGGATCAGCGAGGGCCTCGACTTCCCGGACAGGAGCCTGGAGCTGGCGGTGATCATCGGGATCCCATATCCCAAGCCCACGGCGAAGATGAGGGCGATGACCCGCTACTACGACGCCAAGTTCGGCGACGGGAGGCTATACGTGTCCATCATCCCGGCGTCCCGCAAGATGAGGCAGTCCATCGGGCGTCTGATAAGGTCCGCGACGGACCGCGGCGTGGCGGCCATACTGGACCGCAGGGCGGCGAACGTCCGCGACGTGGACGCCATGCTCAGCGACGACATCCCAGGTGCCGTGGCGTCGTTCTTCTCCGACCGCAGGGTCTGACTGTACAGAGTTAGTACATAAAGGTCAGGTCCGGGTCGTCACTGTAATAAAGTATCAGTCATAACGGCGTCCCATGGAGATACCTATCGACGATGATGTAAGGCAGTACATCAACTCACAGGGATGCGATTTCCGCATCTGCACCGCATGCATGGGTCCGGCTCTCGTCCCGGTCAGCGTCAAGCCTCCGAAGTCCACGGATATCCAGATCCCGGTCGGCGGCCAGACGCTCTACATCTCCAGGGTGCAGGCCAGGTACATCGACCGCGTGTCGATGGACATGCTGTACGACGAGGACGAGATAGATTCCTGCCCCGCGTTCTACACGAGGCGCTATTACTGATCAGACGAGGGTGGCCGCATCGGCGGCTCTGGCCGCCAGCGCGTCCACGTCCACCTTCTCGCCGAACGCCAGGACCTTCTCGGGGTTGGCTTCGGTTATGGGCTTCATCGGGACGATGCTGCAGCCGTGTCCCGGTCTGATGGATATGTCGTAGGTGCCGATCTCCTTGGCAATGGCCTCGATCTCGATCTTGTCCATGCCTATGAGCGGCCTGACCACGGGGAAGTCCAGGCCGAGGTTCTCGGACCTGATGTTCCTGAGGGTCTGCGAAGCCACCTGCCCGAGGGAGTCGCCCATGACGATCCCCGAGCAGCCGAGCCTCCTTCCGAGCTCCCTCGCCGTCCTCTGCATCACGCGCTTGCACATGACGCACTGGTACGGGTGGTCGCATCCGTGGGCGATGGCGTCCTGGGACGGGCCGTGCGGGGCGAAGTAGAGCGGCATCTCCTGGCCGGTGGCCTTCCTGAGCTGCTCCGCCAGGGCCTTGGCGTCCTCGGAACTGGCGTCGTCCGCATAGGGGCGGTTGTCCATGTGGAGCAGGACTATCTCGGCTCCGCGCATCGCCATCCTGTATGCGGCGACGGGCGAGTCAATCCCGCTTGAGATGAGGGCTATCAGCTTCATCAGAACTTCACATCGCCGTAGTCGTCGGCCAGCTTCCTGGGCATGCTGTACTTGCACTCGGGGCAGAACAGCCCGGTGCCCTTCCTGACCATCTCAGTCTTGCACTTGGAGCAGAGCGCCCTGATGCATCCGAGGTGGTCGTCCTTGGTGGTCAGCTGCAGGGACGGTTTGATCCCCGTGACCCTGGCCCTGATCATGTCGCCCTTCCTGAGCTCCTTGGAGACGTCGTCGGTGTACTTCTGGGAGATCTTCGAGACGTGGATGGTGGCGTAGGTCTCGCCTCCCAGGGTCCTCTCCGAGCCGTCCTTGGCGACGACGTCCGCGGTGGCCATGGTGTTCCTTATGTCGGCCACGACGGCGTAGACGATGTCCCCCTCCTTGAGTATGTTGGGCGGATTGGGGGAGACGACCCTGACGATGCACTCCTCGTCGTCGAAATCGAGGGTGCCGACCTGTGCGGCGTAGACGGTGCCCTCGTCGGAGAATGTCCCCTCCCCTCCCATGTACTCCTCCTCGATCGCAATCTCGTCTCCGGGAAAAACCAGTTCTGAACTCATTGTGAATCACCTTATGTTGACGACCGCGACGTCAACGCTCACTTTCTCCTTCTTATGGAATGAAAACGTATGCGGGATTTCGTACTTATAGATTTTACGCCACGTCACCGACCGTCCGCGGTCGTTGCAGAAGCCCTCCACGAAGTCCAGCGTCTCGGCCATGTGGATGGAGTACACGCACTCCGAAAGGGCCATCGCCTTCTCCAGGAACGCGCGGTCCGCGTTGCGGTTCTGGCATCCGAACGGGGGGTTCATGAACACCGTGTCGGCGCCCTCGTCCACGTCCCTTATGTCCGACCTGCGGAACGTCACTTCCGCCCCGAAGGCCTCCGTGTTCTCCCCGGCAACCTTCAGAGCGCTCTCCGACACGTCGTATCCGACGATCATGCCCGCCCCCAGCATCCAGGCTCCGATGGAGAACATCCCGGTCCCGCATCCCAGGTCCAGGATCTTCATCCCCGCGATGTCGCCGTTGGAGTAGGCGGTGAACAGGATGTCGGACGCGATCACCGCCGGCGTCATGTACTGCTCCAGCGCCGGATCCGGGTCCTCGAACCCCCTCACCGACTGGAGCCTCATCTCAAGGTCCCTCTTCCTCATCGGACGGGAACATGGGGGATAGGTTTATATCCGATTCGCGCCCGTGTACATCTGGGATGCACAGGGATGGAGACATGTTCCATCCAACAATCGGTTTTCGAGCGTCTGGCTCATTGCTTCAGGGGACCCTATTGTTCATTTTTTCAACGTCCTGTCTAAACTATTAAATACGATGCAGAGCTAAGGGATACTCAGAAGTGCCTACTGGGTTCAGATGTCGAAAGTAGGCGCGTTCGACCCTTAGAAACCCCTTACCGGGGGCCGACCTTACGGCCCCCGGGACCTTCCCATTGTTTCCAAGAAGGCAGCGTTCGCGCTCCAGTTTTCAGATGGCATGGAACGGGGCGGTACGATTTCCGTCACGTCGATGACGCTTTTCGTAGGGCCGCGATGACATGTTTATCTATGGGTACCCGATTCGAATCACGCATACATGGATATGCGCCTCGATTCTGAGGGGGTATTCCACTGTCAAAGATCAGCAGAGCAATCATCAGTGTCTCGGACAAGAGTGGCGTGGTCGACTTTTCCAAAGAGCTCGCCGCCATGGGCGTGGAGATCATCTCCACCGGCGGGACTTACAAGCTTCTGAAAGAGAACGGCATCGCCGTGAAGGAGGTCGAGGAGGTCACCGGCTTCCCGGAGATGCTCGACGGACGCGTCAAGACCCTCCATCCCATGATCCACGCGGGCATCCTGGCCCGCAGGGACCTGAAGGAGCACATGGACGCCATCGCCGCCAAGGGCATCAAACCGATCGACATGGTGGTCGTCAACCTGTACCCCTTCAAGCAGACCGTCCTCAAGGACGGGGTCACCTTCGACGAGATCGTCGAGAACATCGACATCGGCGGCCCGAGCATGATCCGCGCCGCCGCGAAGAACTACAAGTCCGTGGCGGTCGTCACCGAGCCCTCCCAGTACGCCGAGGTCATCGCCGAGATGAAGGAGAAGGGGGAGGTCTCCGAGGAGCTCCACGGGAAGCTCATGGCCGAGGCCTTCGTCAACACCGCCAACTACGACAGCATGATTGCCTCGCAGATGTACAAGAGGTTCTGCGAAGGGTTCCCCGCATCGTTCCCCATACCCCTGGAGAAGGTCGAGGACCTCAGGTACGGCGAGAACCCCAACCAGAAGGCCGCCTTCTACAAGGACCCCTTCACACCCGGGCCCACCGTCGCCAGGGCGGAGCACCTCCAGCACGGCAAGCAGCTGTCCTACAACAACATCCTGGACCTGGACAAGGCCATGGACATCTGCATGGACTTCGAGAGGCCCACGGCCGTCGTCATGAAGCACACGAACCCCTGCGGACTCGCCTCCGCGGACAACATCTACGACGCGTTCATAACCGCGTACAACGTGGATCCCCTGTCCGCCTTCGGATGCGTCATCTGCCTCAACAGGCCCTGCACGGTGGAGGTCGCCAAGGAGATCTCCCAGCACTTCGTGGAGGCCGTCATCTGCCCCGACTACGAGGAGGGCGCGGTGGAGATCATGGAGGTCAAGAAGAACATCCGCCTGCTCAGGACCAACTGCCCCATCGGCCCTTCCGAGAGGGTCAGGGAGTACAAGATGAAGAAGGTCCAGGGCGGAATGCTGGTCCAGACCGACGAGGACGTCGTCATCGACCCCAAGAACCTGAAGGTCGTCACCGAGCGCGCCCCCACCGAGGAGGAGATCCACTCCCTGCTGTTCGCATGGAAGCTCGCCAAGCATGTGACGTCCAACGCCGTCGTCTACGTCCGCGGAGAGAGGGCGGTCGGTATCGGAGCCGGGCAGATGAGCCGCGTCGACTCCGCCAAGATCGCCACGATGAAGGCCAACGAGCCCACCCAGGGCTGCGTCATGGCATCGGACGCCTTCTTCCCGTTCAGGGACGGTGTGGACGAGGCCGCCAACGCCGGCGTCACCGCGATCATCCAGCCCGGAGGCAGCATCAGGGACCAGGAGGTCATCGACGCCGCCAACGAGCACGGCATGGCGATGGTCTTCACCGGATGCCGCGTGTTCAGGCACTGAAACTCCAAGCGGGGGAGACCCCGCTCAACCCCTTTCCATCGAAAGGTTCTCCGACATCCATTTTACCATCCCGTCCCATGCCGCCGTCATGGGTTGCAGATGCGACTGTGGCAACGAGTACGGGTTCGACCCCCTGGGCCTCTGGGTATGCCAGAAGTGCCTCAAGATGAACGACTCAGGACCCCTCGGAGGGAAGAAGGACGATGTCCTGGACCCCGACAGGGTGGACGGCCTCCTGAGGGACGCCACCGAGTTCGCGCCCCATGCCGACGCATCCGTCAGGGCGCATCCCGATTCCTGGCAGGCCTGGTACTCGCTGGGTGCGACATACGCGTCCAGGGGCAACGTCCTGCAGGCGGGGTACCTCTGGTCCAAGGCGTCGTATCTGATCGCGGTCCCGGACGACCTGAGGGCGTTCATGCGCCGCTGCGCCGAGTCCATGGGCGGATGCATCGTCAGGGTGACCGCCACCGGCGGGAAATGCAACATCCCGTACTGCTACGGTCTGGAGTACGCCTGCGCCCATCGTCTGGGCGACGGGACCTCCTTCTGCGGGATGCTCTACGACATCATAGGGGAGAGGCAGCTTGCTATGGTGCCCCGCGACGCGTTCGCGCTCAGGAACCTCCGTTCACTGGTGATGCTGCAGAGGATCGACCTCATGCCGGACATCAGGGACCACATCCCTCTTCTGAGGCGCATAGTGGAGGACGCGGACAGGTACGGTTCGCAGGGTCAGAAGACCTTCAACCCGCTCAAGAGGGCGGTGGCCAGGAAGTCGGCGGAGTTCACGGACCAGCTGGCGGAGCCCTACCGTCTGGCACTGACGAAGGCGGAGGCCGCCGTGGCGTCGGCCGACCCCGGATCGTTCGAGAGGCTGGTGGAGGTCCAGCACGACGACGGGACCTCCGTGTTCACGGACAGGCTCTGCAAGGCCGTGTCCAAGGGCGCCGAGATAAGCTATCTTAGGGCGTCCCGCGGATCCAGGGAGGAGATCTCCAGGCTGGAGTCCGAGATGGCCGGGGACATAGACGCCTACGTCGGGATGTTCATGTCCGGCGACGGGTCGTCGATCCCGGAGAACGCCGTGTACAAGGGGTAAAGGGTTCCCTTACGGGATGGGTTCAGGACGGCGCAGTCGCAGTCCTCTCCGATGCAGGAGCAGGTCGGCCCGGCGGATTGCCGCCGGGCCGACGGTAGAATCAGTTGTGGAAGTTCCTGGCCTCTTCCTCGAGGTCCTCGGGGATGATGGGCTTGCCCTCGGCCTTCCTCTTCATGTGGCCGCCGGGGCCTCCGCGGTCGATCCTCGCCTTCTCGAGGCATTCCGGGTCGTCGCAGACGAACGCGGCGTACACGATGTTCTTGCAGGGCTTCCCGCAGTACTCGCACGTGTAGTCTTCAAGGTTCAGTACCATGTCCCCGACAATGTCGGAACCGACGATAAGTGTTTCACTGACCGGGAGGCGTGTCCCGCCGTCCCGGTCAGTTGATGTCCATGGAGAACTGGATCGCGTGAGACGAGTGGGTGAGGCAGCCCATGGAGACGATGTCCGCCTTGCCGATGTACTGCGGGATCATGTCCACGGTGATGTCGCCGGACGCCTCCACGAGGATGCGGTCGCTGACCGCCTTGACGGCGTCGCGGATCTCGCCGGTCATCTCCGGCCCCACGTTGTCTGCCATGATGATGTCCGCTCCCATGCGGGCGGCGGTCACGGCGTCCTCGACGTTGGTGACCTCGATCTCGACCTTCAGGGAGAACGACGCCTTCTGGACCCTCTCCATGGCCGTCTTCACGGAGCCGCATGCGCGGATGTGGTTGTCCTTGATGAGGATCATGGAGTCCAGGTCGGCCCTGTGGGGGTCCCCTCCGGCCACGGCCACCGCCTTCTTCTGAAGGGGCCCGAATCCGGGGACGGTCTTGCGGGTGGCGGCGACTATGATCCTGCCGTCGGCCTTCTCCACTGCCTCGGCGGTCTTGGTCGCGACGCCGCTCATGTTCATCAGGATGTTCAGGGCGGTCCTCTCGGCGGTGATCATGCCCGCGAGCGGTCCCGATATGGACATGATGCGGGATCCGGCCTTGACGCGGTCTCCGTCCTTGACGAGCGATGTCGCGTCAGCACCGACCATGGAGAAGACCTCCTCGGCCTCCTCGATCCCGGCGACGACCGCATCGGCCTCGCAGGTGATGTAGGCGGTGCCGTCGGTGTCCGGCACGGTCAGCTTGGTGGTGATGTCGCCCTTGCCGACATCCATCTTGAGGAACGCTCCCAGATTCATGGTCACACATCCAGCTCGAACTCCTCACCCGTCTGGGGGAGGATGACGTTGTAGTCGCTGAGGTCGTCCAGGAAAGCCTCCCTGGCCTCGGAGTGCATGATGATGACGTTATCAGGGTCGCAGGCCTTCACGAAGTCCACGATCTGGCTGTGGTCGGCGTGGGCGGAGAAGTCGTACTTCTGGAGCTCGCACTCGATCTTGACGACCTCGCCGTCGATCTTCACGCAGCCCTCCTCCATGAGGAGCCTGCCGTTGGTGTCCTCGGCCTGGTATCCGACCAGGAGGATGGCGCTCTTGGGGTCGTTCTTGAGCTGGTTGAGGTACCTGAGGACGGGCCCTCCGTCCAGCATGCCCCCGGTGGTGACGATGATCTGTCCCTTGATGGCGGCGTCCCTGTTGGCGGGTCTCCTGACCTCGTGGAACCTCTTCTTGGCGTTCCTGAGCTGCCTGGCGTCCCTGAGGTACTCGGGGTAGTCCAGGAACAGGCGGGTCACGGCCCTTCCCATGCCGTCCACCCACATCTCGTAGCCGAGGTCCTTCAGCAGGAGCATGATCTCCTGGGTCCTCCCGACTGCGAAGCAGGGGATCAGGACCGTGCCCCCGCGGTCGATGACCTCGTCGATCTTGGCGATGAAGTCGTCCTCGGTCTGCTTCCTCGGCGGGTGGTTGCGTCCGCCGTACGTTCCCTCGATGAACAGGTTGGTGCAGTCCTTGGGCTTGGCCCCTCCGACGAGCCTCTGGGTCTCGGTGTGGATGTCTCCGGAGTAGATGGTGCTGCAGTCGCGGCTGAACTCGAACATGGCCGCTCCGGGGATGTGTCCCGCGTCGAGCATGCTGACGTCGACGTGGTTGATGGTAATGTCGTCGCCGTACGTCATGGGGACCACGCTCTGCATGGTCTTCTCGATGTCGTCCATCGAGTACGGCTGGACGTAGTCCTCCGCCTTGGCGATCTTGAGCGTGTCCTTCATCATGAGCTCGGAGATTTCCGCAGTGAGGGGCGTGGTGAACAGGTCGCACCTGTCCCTTCCGACCACCTGGGGGACCATTCCGCAGTGGTCCAGGTGGGAGTGGGTCAGGAACATGTAGTCGATCTTGGGTGCGGTGAGGGGGAACTCCGGCGGTTTCGTCGGGCTGAGGCCGTACTCCACAAGCACGGTCATCCCGTCCCCTTCCATGGTCATGCCCATGCGGCCGACCATGTCCGCGCCGCCCAGGAACCTGAATTTCATTTTCATTCGTCTCAACTCCTTTTCGTAATGCCTCCGTGGAGGGCTTTGTGAAAGGGGGCGAACCCCCCTTGACCGTGATGATGATACAGGACCGCGCGTCCCGTATTATAAGGATAGGACGAGTAAAGGCACTGCAT
>CALUHQ010000054.1 GCA_944320485.1 Candidatus Methanomethylophilaceae archaeon | reverse complement strand
GGGCCCCTCTCTGTGTGCCTGCCGGTCTTCACATACTCGGCCCACTCAGGGGGAACGATGTTGGGGTTCTCCTTGAGCTTCTGGGCCGTCTTGAGTATGAGCTGCTCGGCAGGGACGTCGTAGACGGTTACCATGTTGATACCTCGCATCGCCCCGCAGCTTGGCATGCGGAGCAATAACGGGGGTTGGTATAGGGACATCGTATATAAGCGTTGCTAGGGGAGAAATATCTGTAGAACCCAGCGGCTTCATCCTCCGCACGTCCTGCCTTCGCACCCGTGCGGCCTGAGGGTGAAAAACCCTCCACGGCAGTGTACCGGCTAACCACCGGCACCTGATCTCCGTGGTTGACCCGATGTGTAACCTGTATATAACCATGTTGACCGTCGAAATCCCATGTCCGGCCATCTGGTCCGTGCATTCCCCGGAACAGTTGATAAGGAGGGAGCCGTTAGTATCACCCATGACTGAGGAAAACAGGTTCTGCACCGCATGCGGGGCCAGACTGCCTGAGGGGTCCATCTACTGCCCCGAGTGCGGGAGGCCCGTGGACGGAGGCCAGAACCCATACGCCGCTGACCCCGGATGGGACCGCGGGATGGTCCAACGGAGGAAGTCGTCCATCCCCGTGTTCCTGCTGCTCTACGGCATATTCGGACTCATAGTGTCCCTGTACATGCTGAGCTTCGCATACGGGCTCAACGAGGAGGTGTACAACCAGTTCCTGCAGAACGCCGAGGAGATGATCGGTTCCGACGTATCCTCGATGATGCCCCCGTGGGAGGACTCCCTCAGGACCATGATGCTCGCCGCGTCGGTCTTCGGGATCATCAGCCCCGTGCTCGCGCTGGTCTCGTACTACTTCTGCTGGAAGGGCGGACCCTGGAAGAACGCGATCATCCTCTGCGGACTCTCTTCGGTCCTCATCCTGGGGACGTGCATCGCCAGCTCCATGGAGGGACTCATCCTGTTCCTGATCGGGATGTTCGTCACTTTCATGCTCTACAGGGACAAGGATACCTTCGCCTCGTGAGGTGTGAAGATGGAAGAAAGGAAATGCGTTAGGTGCGGACACCTCCTTCCCGAGGGGTCTGCATACTGCCCCAACTGCGGAGCCGCCCCGGACGGGACCGCCTACGATGCCCGTGCGGACGAGAAGCCAGTCATGAGGAGGAGCTACGGCAAGCGCCCCGACACGCTCGGCAGGTACCCGGACATCATGTTGATCTACGGGGTCCTCGCCACGGTACTCGGGGTCCTCCTGATAGCATCCTCGATGACCGTCGACGGGATGTGGGACAGCGTCGCCAATGCTGACGGCACGTACATGGAGATGACCCTGTCGGAGTTCAAGACGGCGGCCATCATCCTCGGTGCCGTGTTCGCCGTGAGCGGCGTGCTGGCCGTGATCGCGTCGAGGATGGCCAAGAACCGCGACAGGTTCAAGGTCTGCGTGGCCCTGTGCACGGTCTCGTCCGTGGTCCTCCTGGCCATGGGGATCGTAGAGCTGCCCGCACTCGCCCTGGCGGCGGTGCTGTGCGTCATCGGCCTCCTGATCACCCACAGGGTGTACGTCAACGCCGACAGCTTCGAATCCTGATGCGATCGAGCGGGGGGCAGGCGGTGCCTGCCTCCTCTCACACTTCTGTTTATTTATTTCATAAGACGGCTCACCGGTACCAAGGCAGATCGTCAGGCTTCCCGAGCGTTTCTGAGATCCGATGGATTGGAGCACCGGTCGACAGCATCCGCAAGAGCGGTCTGAACTCCGCCAACCGAGACCGTTATATCGGAATCATTTCTCGGGAGGGTCAGTCCTCCCCCTCGTTCACCTCGATTGCGTATGTGCCCCGTGACAGCCCCTTGATGCAGACCGCGCGAACATCACCGTCGGACAGGTCCGTTACAGTGGCTTTCCTGTACTGCCTGAATCAATCGAAGGCGAGATAGCAGAGGACAATCGGGCAGAAGACCATGGAGATCAGCATGCCCATGCCCCCTCCCATAGTGTTGAACCAGAGCACGTTCATGATGCAGAAGAGGATCGCCAGAAGTCCCATGACTAGATAGAACACCCACTGGGATCCTTTGAGCTCGACGGCCATGCACTTCATGGTAACCCGGTTCGGAATCTGGAGAAGAAATGAAAACGATTTCGAGATGGAATGCTACGCCGACAGCTTATCCCGCCGGAGGGCCGTTGTCTCTTGTAATGAATAGGTAGAAAGGTGGGGCCGAAGCCCCTGTGGGATAAAGGTGTGATCCGTTTGCCCGATCACTCGATGTGAGCGCGCATGCCGGTGACCATGAAGTTGACCTTCTCGGCCATCTTGCAGGCATGGTCCCCTACCCTCTCCAGGTACTTGATCACGGAGATGTAGTAGGTGCACACGTCGGCGCTCTGGTCGTTCTCATTGATGAACTCGACTATCTTGATCAGGTCCTCGCGCATGGTTCTGTCCAGGTAGTCGTCCATCTCCGAGATCTTGCCGAGGTCGTCCACGGATTTCTCCTCGAACGCCTTCGTGACCAGCTTCACCATGCGCACGGCGACCTCGCCGACGGGCTGGATCAGGTGGACCGGCTCGAACATCGGCTTGTCGCTCATGTACTTGGTCGCCTTGGCGATGTTCATGCTGTACTTGCCGATGCGCTCCAGATAGGTGATGGACTTCAGGATTGTGGCCACAGTCCTTGTGTCGCTGGCTGTCGGCTGGTAGATCGTCAGGATCCTGATGGCGGCCTCCTCGATCTCGTTGTCCAGACGGTCTATCCTGGCGAAGTCGTCGATGACCTCGTCAGCCAGGTCGATGTTCCCGTCAACGAAGGCCTGGACGGACTTCTCTATCATCTCCGAGGCCAGGTTTCCCATGTCGACGGTCTCGTTCGTAAGTGCGTCTATGTCGTCTATGAATCTCTGCATGGTATCATCCGAACCTTCCGGTGAGGTAGCGCTCGGTCATCGCCTTCTGGGGTTTGCTGAACATCGGCTCGGTCTCGCTGAACTCGATCATCTTGCCCAGGTACATGAAGCCGGTGTAGTCCGCGATACGGGACGCCTGCTGCATGTTGTGGGTGACGATTGCCACCGTGTAGTCCTTCTTGAGCTCCAGCGCCAGGTCCTCGATCTTGGATGTGGCGATGGGGTCGAGGGCGGAGGTCGGCTCGTCCATGAGGAGGACCTCGGGGTTCACCGAGAGCGCCCTTGCGATGCACAGCCTCTGCTGCTGTCCTCCCGAGAGTCCGAGGGCGGACTTGTCCAGACGGTCTGCTACCTCGTCGTAGAGAGCGGCCTGCTGGAGGCACCTCTCGACGATCTCGTTGAGCTCCTTCTTGTCCTTGATCCCGTGGATCTTCGGACCGTAGGTGATGTTCTCGCGGATGGACATGGGGAACGGGTTGGGCTTCTGGAAGATCATCCCGATCCTGACCCTGAGCGAGTTGATGTCCACGTCCTGGCCGTACAGGTTCTCGCCGTGGAACAGCATCTCCCCCTCGATCCTGCATCCCTCTACCAGGTCGTTCATCCTGTTGATGCTCCTCAAGAGTGTGGACTTGCCGCATCCCGAGGGCCCGATGAGGGCCGTGATGGAGTTCTTCCTGATCGGCATGTCCACATTGTACAGGGCCTGCTTCTCCCCGTACCAGAGGTTGACGTTCCTGATGTCGATGCATATGTCGTCCTTCGGGATGTCGACGAGGATGGGGTTGGTGTTGTTCTCCCACTCCTCGTTGTTGGTGTCCCTGGAGACGACGGCGGGCTTGACCGGCTCGGCGGCCGGTTCAGCACCCTTCCTCTTGAATCTGAGTTCCAAATTATCACCATTTGACTTTCTTGTTGTAATGGGACCTGATGACGGATGCCAGCAGGAACATGGACAGGACGATGACCAGCAGGACCGTGGCGGTACCGTACTGCATCTCCACAGGACCGTTCTGGGTCGCCAGGAAGTACAGGTGGTACGGCAGCGCGAGGACCGGCTCGAATATCGTCTCGGCGAACATGTTGGACGAGGTGGACACCGCCGCCGTGAACATGATCGGAGCGGTCTCACCTGCGGCACGTCCCAGGGACAGGATGGTTCCCGTTAGGACACCGCCCATCGCGGCGGGGATGACGACCTTGTACGTCGTCTTCCACTTGCTGGCCCCCATGGCCTGTGATGCCTCCCTGAGTTCAGGGGGGACGGCCCTCAGCGCCTCCTCGGTGGTCCTGATTATGACGGGCATGATCATGAACGCGAGGACGAACCATCCCGCGACCATCGAGACGCCTATGTCCAGGGCCTTGACGATGAACGCCATGCCGAACAGTCCGAATACGATCGACGGGGTCCCGTTCAGGAGGTCTATGGCCTCCCTGATTATCCTCGTCGGGAGCGAGTTCTTGGCGTACTCGGAGAGATACACCCCGGTCAGGATTCCGAGCGGCAGCGCTATGAGCGCGGTACCCGCGATGAGCTCCAGGGTTCCGACGATCATGGGCAGGATTCCACCGCCCATGCCGCCCGCGGTGGGTGTACCGGTGATGAAATCCATGTTCAGTGCGGGGATGCCGTTCAACAGGATGTATCCGATGATGAACACCAGGATGAGGACGACGAACCCCATGACCACGGTGAGCGATCCGTGAGCGATCTGCTGGACCGTCGTGGAGTTGATGGAGTCCATGAGCCTCCTGATGGAGTACACGAGCACGCTGACCACAGCCGCGACGACGACGGATGCCGCATCGCTGATGAAGAGCGTGGACATCATCCACACGAACACGAATATGCAGACGTATACCGCCACGTTGACGATCAGTCCCTTCTTGTCCGCGAAGAGGTCGTCCACCGCCCCTCCGAACAGCTTCTCGCGTCCGGTGATCTTGTAGACCAGCGAATCGCGGGGGTCGGCGTTGCCCAGCTTGCGGTTCATGCTCTTGATGATGTAGCGTGATGCGAAGTTGATGACCAGGACCATCACCAGCAGTACGACGGCCAGCAGGAACAGGGACTGGTAGAGCAGCGAATCGGTCGCCGCCTCGGGGATCTGCGCAGCCAGCACACCGGTTATGGTGCTGATCAGCGAGAAGATGTTCCATATGGGGTCGGGGAACATGGCGGGGTTGTTTCCGGTCACCATCATGACGGCCATTGTCTCTCCGATGGCCCTCCCGATTCCGAGGATGGCGGCAGCCGAGATACCGGATATCGCGGCGGGGACTATGACCTTGATCGTGGTCTCCCAGCGGGTGGCTCCCATGGCAAGGGATGCCTCCCTGTACGAGTGGGGGACCGAGTGTATGGCATCCTCGGAGACGGATATGACCGTAGGCAGGGCCATGATACCCAGAAGTATTGAGCCCGCCAGCCAGGACTCGTTGAACACGAGCTGGTTCTCGAAGATGTCCTTGAGGAAGGGCAGCAGCACCAGGACGCCGAAGAATCCGTACACGACGGAGGGGATTCCCGCGAAGACCTCGCACACCGGCTTCAGGATGTTGCGCATTTTTGGGGAGGCAATCTCGGAGATGTAGATCGCGGCGCCGAGCCCGATGGGAAGCGCGAACGCGATGGCGCCAATCGTGACGAGAATGCTTCCGAGGATGATGTTCAGAGCGCCGAAAGTCTCTTTGCTAATGTTCCAGTCGTTGCCAAAGAGGAAGTGGAGGATCCCCACCTCCTCGATGGCTCCCCAGCTGTTGCCGAGGATGAAAACAATGATCAGGAAGACTATCAGCACGGCCACCGATGCTATCGCCAGTAGGACGAACTTCATTATCTGATCACTGTCAGTTCTGTTGCGTTTCTTGAGGCCGCACTGATAGGTTTGCATCGACGATCACCGATCAGATGGTTGCGAGCTTGCCGATGCTGATGTAGCCGATCGCGCCGTAGTTGGACTCAACGGCGCTGATGATTCCACCGGTGGTGTTGTTGATGGCCACATCGGGGCGGATCTCCCAGCCGTCGACGGCATCGCCCATGGCGGTGTCGAAGCAGTCGCGGGTTCCGGATCCGTCCTCACGGGAGTAGA
>CALUHQ010000053.1 GCA_944320485.1 Candidatus Methanomethylophilaceae archaeon | reverse complement strand
TGGTGCCGGGAATGGGGTTCGAACCCATGACCTTCGGATTTCCCTGGAAGAGGTCTATATGACCAGAACCCTATGAGTCCGACGCTCCACCAGGCTGAGCCACCCCGGCCTTAGACGGGTGGATTGGCTTGTAGTTTATATTGATTTCTATGGGGCGGGACTCCCTCAGAGACCGAACGCGGTATAGAGAATGAAAGTAAAGTGTTTTTACGAGGGCCCTGCACGGGCCCCCGGAGATCACTCCTCGGAGGGTTCCTCGACAGGCTCCTCATCCTCGGAGACAGTCTCCTCAGCGGGCTCCTCGGAGGGTTCCTCGGACTCCTCGCCCTCGGCGGGCTGGACGTCGGTAGCGGGCATGATGGACTCAGGCTCGCCCTCACCGGCAGCAAGGACCTCGGACTTGCGGATCTCGATCCTCTTGATGGGGATGATGATGCGGCATGCCCTGGCGAGCTCCTTGGCGAGGTCTCCAGAGACGATGTCCTTGACGATCTCGGAAAGTGTCCTCTCCTGTCCGATGGCGACGAGGGTCTCTCCGATGACCCTCCTCATGGCGTCCTCCTGGGAGGACTGGATGCGCCTGTCGGCGATGGACATGGTCTTGATCCTGTAGGTGAACCCGTCCTTGGTGACGATGTCGACGACGTGGTCGGTCTTGGTCTTTCTCCTGCGGGTCAGCCTCCTGACGTAGTCGGAGGTCAGGTCGTGACCGACGAACGCGGTCTTGGCGTCGTGTCCGTCGACGGATGTGACCTTAAACCTGAGCTTGATGTGCATCTTGGAGAAGTCCCCGGTGAGATCCTGGACGGTGACCTCGACGGTACGTCCGATGACGAACTCGGGGTCCGCGGAGGGGGTCTCTCCGATCTCTGACTCGTTGAACATGCGGGGGGCGTGGATCTTGTACCACTCTTTCGCCTTCCACTTGTCCTTCACCTTGCGGCCTGCTGCGGCCTTGACCTTCTTTGCGGGTGCCATTTCTATGACTCCTTTTACTGGCCGTGGGATTCTGTGATTGTATTAAAAGCTATTTGGATTGGGATTTTATTGAGCACAATCAAAACAACAGATAGCCAGACATGTTGTGATTATCAAGGATAGGATATTATTATCCTGATTGGACTAGTACCGCTTATACATAAAGTTTACCTTTAATCGGTTATAGTGCGGCGCGAAGCGGGAACCGGATAGGAATGATGTGAGAATACAGAAGATGGGAGGGGATCCCCCTCCCTTTAGAGTTTCAAAGGGTCACAGGTGTGATGTGGGCCGAAAGGGCGAGGTCCTTGGGGTCCATTCCCAGAGCCAGTCCGTAGAGCTGGGACAGGTGGAGGACGGGGATGTTGTACCCGAGCTCCTTCTGGACGCCGTCGAACTGCAGGTGGCAGAAGGGACAGACGTCGATGATGTACTGGGCTCCGGACTCCTTCATGTTCTCGAGGTTGGTCTCGGTGAACTTCTTGGCGACATCGCCGAAAGCGGCCTTCAGACCTCCTCCTGCTCCGCAGCACAGCATCTTCTGCTTCCTGGGCATGCTCTTGGCACCGGTGGCCTCGATCAGCTCGTCGAGGATCTTGGGGTCCTCGGGGTCGTCGACGCCCTTGATGTTGCTGGGCTTGAGGAAGTGGCATCCGTAGAATGCGGCGACCTGGTAGGACAGGGGGTTGGTGACCTTGGCCTTGACTCCCTCGACTCCGACCTCCCTGTAGATGACCTCGGCGAAGTGGTAGACCTTGGTGGTTCCCTTGTACTCCATTCCGATCTCCTTGAGGATCTCGTTGACCTCGGCGAGGAGCTTCTCGTCGTGGGCGAGCTCGTGGGCGGCGTCGAACAGGGATCCGTAGCATCCGTTGCAGATGGTGAGGATGGGGAGTCCCTGCTGCTCGGCCAGGGCGAGGTTCCTCGCGGCGGCGGCGAGCCAGGTCTTCTTGCTGAAGGCCCTGATGACTCCGGGAGCGGGGCAGCAGCTAGCGTCCTGGAGGTCGACGAGCTCGACTCCGAGGGCGGCGCAGACCTCCCTGGTGGATTTCTCGATTCCGGGGTACCTGAGGGGTGCGATGCATCCGAGGAAAAACGCGTACTTTGCCATTATACTCACTCCTGTGTGATCTTGTCGAAGCCGGTGAGGGTCAGGATCTTGTCCAGATCGGCCTTGGCCTTGTCGTTGGAGAGGACGGTGGGCGGGACGCCGGGCAGTCCGAGCTCCTCCCTGAGGGCGGTGATCTTGTCCTGGACGGAGACGGTGTGACCGTACTTGGCGAGGTTCTTGGCGGTGTTCTTGTGGTTGTCATACATGTGTCCCTCGGCGACGGCGATGTTCCTCAGGGCGATGATGATGTCCACGATGGGGACCTGCCTGGGGCACCTCTCGACGCAGGTGTAGCATGTGCTGCACTCCCACAGCTCCTCGCTGTTGACGATCTCCTCCTTCATTCCAAGCTGGGCCATCCTCATGAGCTTCCTTACCCTGTAGGAGGTCCTCCTTCCGGATGGGCACCCTGCCGTGCAGGTTCCGCACTGGAAGCACATCTTGACTTCCTCGCCACCGGCGGCGGCGATCTCTTTCGCGAACTCGGGGTTGGGTGTAACCATAGTTATCGAGTCGGAGCACTGTTTGTTGATATTTAATATGGTAAGTAGATGGAAAGATGATGTTATCCTTTGGGATAATACCATTATTTCAGAGGTTCCTGGCGATGAGGGCCTTGATGAGTCTGGACACGTTGCGCGTCTCCTTCCTGTAGATGGCCGTGATGGCATGCCGGAGCATCATCGGGTCCACGGCGCTCTTGAGCCTTATGTTCCTCCTCGTGAGGAGGAACTCGTCGACGAAGAAGCTCTTGTTGGACCCCAGGAGCTCCGGGAGGGAGAAGGTCTCCGAGTCTATCGTGTACTGCCTGTCCTCGGAGTCCAGGTACATGAACGCCACCCTCTGCGCCCCGTACTTGTACCTGATGAACGACGGGCCGTTGTCCACCAGCACCATCCCCATGTACCCGATCTCCTCCATCTCGAACTCCTCCGCATCGAACAGGTACAGCGGGTCATCGATGATGGCGATGTCCGCGCGGTCCTCCCTCATCATCCTGATGTTGTACTCGTCGTCGGAGACGACTATGTTGGCGCCCTGGATCTTCAACGACGAGAGGACCGACATGGTGAGGTCCTCCGTGACAGGGCTGCAGCAGACCGTGAAACCCCTCTCGGTCTCGCACCTGTGGCCCATCGACCTCGCCAGGGCGGCGACGCGCTCACCCTCCTCCGTCAGCGAAGAACCCGCGGGGGTGGTCCTGAGGACCGGCGCACCCACCGCCTCCTCCACCGCCCTTATGTACTTGTGCACCACCGGGACAGAGATACCCAGCCTCCTGGCCGCGGCGGTCTGGCTGCCCTCCTCCTGGACGGCCAGCAGCGCCTCCAGCTGACGCACCGAGACCTTCCTGCCGTTGATGACCTGGGAACTCTCCACGCTTATGTCCATGTGACTGACAGTGTTATCCTGTGAGATAATACGTTGCCACCGCTCGATGCGAGGTGTAATAGGTACGTTCGCGGTTGACCCGTCGTCGGCGGTTGCGCCGGAGGTTTCGTCATGTCCGATGTCAGGAGAGAATCAGATGTTGTCGTGGTCGGTCTAGGGAGTCCGATTATGTGCGATGATGCCGTCGGCCTCAGGGTGTCCGAGGCGATAGAAGCCATGTCCCTGGACGGGGTGGACTGCTGCCAGGAGGCGGTCGGGGGTCTGGACATACTGCCCGTCATACACGGGTACAGGTACGCGGTCATCGTCGATGCGATCCAGACCGGGGAATACGGGCCCGGGACGGTCCTCCTGTACAACGAGCGCGACTTCGACGAGGCGGTCACCCATGCAGCGACGCACGACGTGAACCTCCCCACGGCCATGAAGATCGGCCGCCAGATGGACCCTGACATCATGCCGGAGGAGGTCAGGTTCGTGGCCATAGAGGTCCAGGACATCAGGACGATGACCGAGACGATGACCCCCGAGGTGGAGGCGGCGGTGGACAGCGCCAAGCGCGCGGTCCTCCATCTGATCTCCGAGATGAGGGGGATGCCGGTATCAGAAGGCCAACGATGACAGGTCGAACCCCTTGATCTCCCTGTTGCCCTTGCCCAGGACCACCACGTTGAGGGCGTCCTCCCTGAGGATGTCCTCCGCGACCCTCATGACGTCGTCCTCGGTGACAGCGTCGATGCGGTCCAGGCGCTGCTCCAGCGTCTCGGACGACCCGTTGAGCATGTGGTTCATGCCCAGCCTGTAGAGGCGGTGCTCGGTGGACTCCATGGCGCGGACGTTAGCACCCTTCACAAGTCTCTTCGCCCTCTCCAGCTCACCCTTCTCGAGCCCCTCTTTGAGAAGACCCGAGACGACCTCTGAGACCGTCCCCATGGCCTCCACGACGTTCTTGTCGGTGCAGGACATATACGCCGTCAGCGACGAGGCGTCGCTGTTCTGGGACACGGTTGTGTAGACGGAGTACACCAGCGCCTTCTTCTCCCTGACGTTCTGGAACAGCCTGGAGCTCGTCCCGGAGCCGAGGACGGCGCTGAGCATCGATGCGGCCATCCTGTCGGGATGGGATGCCCCGTAGGAGGAGAAACCCATGGCCACATGGCAGTGCTCGGCATCCCCCTTCACGAACCTGTAGCCGGACTCGGGCCTCTTCGGGGGGTCGCGCCGGTTCCTCTGTCCGCCGGACATGCCGTCCAGCACATCCTCTGCCCAGGCGACGGTCTCGTCCAGGTCCACGGCCCCTGCCGCATACACGGCCAGATTGGGGATCCTGTACTTCTCCTCGTAGTATGCGCGGAGGTCGGCGGCAGTCAGCCCTGCGACGACCTTCTCGTCGCCGCCCTCGTCCTGGCACAGCGGATGGCCCCTCCACAGGGTCGACTCGAACAGGTCGCGGATGTAGGAGTCCGGCTCGTTGCGGATCATGCTGAGCTCCTGCAGGACGATCTTCTTCTCGAGCTCCGTGTCCTTCTCGTTGATGAGTGGATGGGCTACGATGTCACCGACCATGTCCATGGCCGTGGCGGCGGTCTCCCTGATGGTGATGCCGTAGAACGCCGTCATCTCCCTTCCGGTGAATGCGTTGAGCTCCCCTCCGGCCCCCTCCATCTCCTTCGCCATCTGGTAGGAGTCCCTGGTCTCGGTCTCCCTGAACACAGTGTGCTCCAGAAGATGGGAGAGTCCGAAGATCTCAGGGTGCTCGTCCCTGGACCCGGTGGCCACCCCCACCATGAAACCCGCGCTCTGACTGCCCGGGATGCTCTCGACGATTACCGGGATTCCCCCCGATGTGGTCGACCCGTGGATGGTGGAACCGCTCATGAATCGCGGGTAGGAAAGCACTTCTTAAAATACTTGACGGGACATTGGGGCAACCATGGCAGTGAAGACCTTCAGATATGCGGACCTGGGCCTAGAGGACCCGGTGGCCATCGTGGGATTCCCCAGCGTGGGGCTCGTGAGCTCCATCACGGCCAACTACTACGTTGGACAGCTGGAGATGGAGGCCGTTGCGGGCATGTCGTCACCCAGCATGCCGCCGTACTGCCTGATACACCGCTCGAGGGCGTATCCCCCCGTGAGGTTCTACGGGAGGAAGCACACCACGAAGACCGGGAGGGACGCAATAGTGTGCCTCTCCGAGTACGCGCCCAAACCGGAGGACTGCTATGAGATCGCGCAGGCGATACTCGGATACCTCAAGTACGCCGGCGTCAGGCAGGTGATATGCCTGGACGGCATCGCGAGGGCCTCCCCCGACGACGTCCCTGTCGCATGCGGATCCGGCCCGGGATCGTCCAAGATGATGCAGAAATCGAAGTTCACGGTCATGGAGGGCGGGATGGTCAAGGGCGTCACCGGCATCATGCTGTACGAGGGCCCCGAATACGGGATGGACGTGACCGCCCTGATGGTCCCGGCCAACCCCGCGCTTCCGGACCCGGGCGCCTCGGCCGCGTTCATACCGGCGATAACATCCATGGTCCCCGGACTCAGGGTGAGCGCCAAGCCCCTGCTGAAGGAGGCGGACGAGATCAACAAGCGCCTCACGGAGCAGGCGGAGGCCGAAGCCGAGCAGACACAGTCCCAGATCTACGGATGATTCGTTGTTCAATACAATGAAAATCGGTGTCATCCAAGGACCCGTTATCGATGGATCGTGGGTTCTCCACCGACCTATCCGGCCCGCGTTGGCTATGATGGAGGGACAACCTCGTCATGGATCGGGACGGATTGTGACAAAATCTTGTAGGGAGCCTGTTTTATAGAGGTACCTCAATCGCGGGCCACATGGAACTAGTCCCTTCAAAATTCTTCATCACCAAGAGCTCCGGCATGAGCAAGACATCGGACCTGAACGCCTTCGACAGGGCGCTCATATCCGCAGGCATCGGGGAGCAGAACCTGGTGTCGGTGTCGTCGGTCATCCCGATCCACGCTGAGAGGATCGAGCGCTGCGAGATGCCGATGGGGGCGGTGACGCACTGCGTCCTGGCCCAGATGAGGGGGACCGAGGGTGAGACAATCGCCGCCGGCATCGCCTACGCCTACAGGAAGGACGGGAAGGGAGGATATGTGGCCGAGGGACACATCCACGGCTCCGCCGAATCCCTGAAGGAGATCCTGAAGTGGAAGATGCACGAGATGGCCAGGATCAGGGAGGTCGAGTTCGAGGAGATCCAGTTCGAGATCGAGGAGCTCGCCATCCCCATCGACCACTACGGCTGCTGCGTCGCGGCGCTCGTGTTCACCGAGTACCACTGAGATGTACGCACTCACACGTTGCGGGGTCTGCAGGAGACCCAGGATCGCGGACCTGTCCTCCAAGGAGTCCGCGTGCCCGTACTGCGGATGCGTCCAGAAGACCCAGGACCTCCCGCGTTACTTCCAGTCATCGGATCAGAACGCCGTGAGGGAGGCCCTCTCCCAGGCCACCGGTTTCGTTCCGCCGGACGAGGTCAGGAAGAAGGAGAGGGTGGCCGCGGCCGACCCGTACTCCACAATGGTCTACAGATACGAGCACTGCTCGGACCTGGACGAGAAGATGCAGATCCTGGCCGAGGGGCTCACCGCGATAAAGGGGACCTTCACCCTGGACGACGTCAGGGAGATCGCCGGCGAGCGCGCGGAGAAGATGGTGGCGGCCATGCTCGACCGCTGCATCATCTCCGAGGTCCGCATCGGCGTCTACAGGGCCTGATCACTTCCTGGGGATGTCGTCCCTCTTCTTGCCCTCCATCTTCAGGACCTCCCTTACGATCTGGGGCAGGTTGATCATCATTATGCGGTAGTAGTAGACGAAGCCCAGCACGAGCATGACCGCCAGGATTGCCAGGTACAGGTACCCGTCCATGAGCTGGATGCATCCGTACGTGAGCATGTTGAATATGATCACCAGGATGACCGCCTGGAGGGCGAACTCCATCACCCTGTGCCTGGCTATGCCCTCTCCGACCGTCGTGCCGGACGCTCCGAACACGAATGCCATAGAGACGGACAGGACCACCATGAACACGATGGACTGGACGTCGTACGACTCGACGAGGTTGAGGAAGTAGAAGCAGAGTCCGGAGGCCATGCCGCTGCTCAGGCCGAGACCGACGGAGTAACCGTAGAACACGGAGTCCGACTTCCCCCTGAACCGCTTGAGGTTCATGACGACCACCATGACCATGGCCTCGATGAGGGCGAATATGACCATCGCCACGACGTTGCCCAGCAGCCCCATGCCCCACATGACGAAGGACAGGATCGCACCGGCCACCAGACCGACGACGAACATGCTGAAGAACGTGGGATCGCTGAAGAACGGCTGCTCAACCTTCGGATAGGTGTAGTTGCGCACCCCGAGGAACATAAGGACGAGTGCCGGGGCTATCCCGATCACCATCGCCACGCCGAAGATCCATTCCATGGTCTCGGATAAAGGGGTCCCGTATTAACTGTTGCGGGGAACCCCCGCGGGATCCCCGTCCATCAGCTTGTCGTAGTAGTGGACCACCATGCAGGACCTCTCGCACCTCCCGCAGGAGTTGCATCTGGACGGGTCCACCCTCATCCCGCCGGAGATCTCTATCGCCCCGCGGGGACAGCCCTTGGCGCATATCCCGCACTCGGTGCACATCATCGCCCGGATGAGCGCCTTGACGGACCGCTCGAAGATGCGCTTGGCGTTCCCCTCGTCGGGGGCGTTGACTGAGACCTGCCCCCCTCCGAACAGCCTCGCCCTGCCTATCGGCAGCTTCAGGAGCGCGATCTCGTACTCGTCCGAGTACTTCGTCTCGCCAACGGTGCGGAGGGCGTCGGCCACGTATGAGAAGTCGCGGGAACGCGGAACCGTCACCACCGCCTCCATGGAGTATCCTCCCGCGGCGCACGGCGAGGCGCCCTTGAGCATCCTCATGGTGGGCCCGGACACGGCCTTGGGCCTGATGTCCACGTGCATGTCCTCCGCCAGCTGCACCATCTTCGGCGGGAGGACCTTCCACCTCCAGAACCCCGCATCGACGTACTCGGGCGGCAGGCCCCTGGACTCTGCATAGGCATGGAGGTGCTCCTCCCATCTCGAATAGAGCTCCGGATGTATCCTGCCGGTGTTCCTCCACTCGCTGGAGAGGCATGACGGGCACAGATAGCAGCCTATCCTCTCGAAGTCGCGGTCGTACAGCGGATTGTACTCCAGATGATGGGAGAGGATGTAGAGCCAGACATCTGCCGCCGTCCACGAGCGTATCGGGTTGAGGTTGACCTGGTTGGGCACGAACGGGTTCCTGGTGACGAACCCTATCCCGGACCTGGCGTACGATTCCAGCCAGCGGTTGCCCTCTACGGTCACGGTGCCGTCCGGGAACTCCGTGTCGATCAGATCGGTGATGGGCCCGAGCTTGCAGACCTTGCAGCACCAGCGGAAGTCCTTGGCCGGCGGGCCGAAGGCGTCCACGTTGTCCCAGAAACCGTCACCTCCCGATGCGATGTGCAGCCTGTTCCCATGGTCCGTCGCGAACGCCCTGACATAGTCCACGGTCTCCGGGAACTCGAGCCCGGTGTCGATGTACATCAGCTCCACGTCGCCGCAGGCCTGGGATGCGAGCCCGTAGGCCGCCAGGGAGTCCTTGCCCCCGGAGAAGGAGACGGTCACCGGCAGACGGCCGCGGTTCCTCTCCTCCATGAACTGCCTTATCTCCTTCACCGCGCGCCTCTGGATGCGCCTGAGATGGTCGCGGTTGGCCTCCACGAACACGTCGAGATCCGCCTGGGAGATGTCACCGACCGTCCCCAGCGGACCTATGTCGCGGACCTTCACCGCGCGCTCGGACATCCTGAGCGCCCCGCTGTCTGCGAGGGCGATGCCCGCCCCCACCTTCTGCCCCTTGCGCAGTATGAGGGTCTCGCCCTCCCGGAAGTCCCCGACTATGTCGTTGAGGTTCTCCCCCGGGATCGTCTTCCCCTTCAGATGACCAGACAGACCCCAGAACCATACCAGGTTGCGGGTGGCCACCTCGGAGAACATATCCGCCCCGGGATGCCTGACCTCCAGGACCATCCTGTCGAGGCGCATGTCGAACCTTATCACACCGATGACGCGCCCACCGGCGATGACCTCGTCGGTGCGGTCCTCCCCCGGGACCTTGTTGAACCATATGGACCTGCCCCTGAGCGGGGCGTCCGTGCCGAAGGCCTCCCTGAACAGACCGAGGACCATGTCCACGCTGTCCCCCATGCAGGGGCGGATGTCGCCGGGGCTGTTGACCTGGAACTCGCGACCGGGCGTACCGCATCTGGAGCATGTCTCCCCCAGCAGCAGGGTGCCGCAGCCGTCGCACCACCTGCAGGTCTCCTTCCCGTGCGCTGTGTTCTGGGCCATCGACGAAGGATTCTGCTTCATCTTTATATGGATGAGCCCGTATCTTCGGGGCATGCAGGACCCGTACGAGTACGAGATCCATGTCAATCCCGGTTACGGGAAGAGGAGGTTCAGCAAGCGCGAGCTCGGCGACATCGCGATCTCGATGGTCGTCATGACCCTGGCGTTCACCATACTGTACCGCAGCTATGCCACGCAGGGCTTCTTCGTGGACAACTTCGGCGAGACCGGGTCCTGGTTCGTGCTGTTCGGGCTGTGCCTCGTCCTCGTCCTCGTGTCTTTCCTCATGCACGAGTTCGGCCACAAGTTCGTGGCCCAGAGGTACGGCATGTGGTCGGAGTACCGCATGTACCCGATGGGACTGGTCCTGACCCTCGTGACGTCCTTCATGGGATTCCTGTTCGCCGCCCCCGGCGCAGTGTACATCGAGGGCGCGATGAACAAGGAGCGCAACGGGAAGATCAGCATCGCCGGACCCGCGGTCAACATCGTCCTGGCCCTGATCAGCGTGGCGGTTCTGGCGGTCATGTGCGGGGACACGTTCGACTACAACGGCGGCAGCGCCATGTTCATGGACGGCTCGGAGTACTTCGTGTTCCTTGTGTTCTCGCTGCTCCTGTCACTCAACGGGTTCCTGGCCGTGTTCAACCTGCTCCCCGTCCCCCCGCTGGATGGGAGCAAGATCCTGGCATGGAACAAGATCGTGTGGATCGTGGCGTTCGTGATTGCCGCGGCGGCCCTGGCGTACAGGTTCCTGTGCCTCCCGGACACGATCTTCATAATGTACCGATGACCCCCGATGGGAGTGCACCCACACTGAAATGAGAGCAGTCGCGACGATCCAAAGTCGCCGTACAGTCGGTTCGAGTCAAACAGCGTCCGAAATCGTATCCGGACACGATGTCAGAATTGTGGAAAAGTGACGGGGATGGCCCCCGTCGGGTTTCACATGAAGTCGGGGCAGGGGTACCTGAGGTTCCTGAGGATGCCTCCCTCCCACTGCTCGAGCTTCCCGGGGTTCAGGATGTTCTCCGGGTCCATGGCCTTCTTGATGGCCCTTATCGAGGACATCTCCGATGCCCTCTCCTTCTGGAAGTTGGGCGCCTTGGAGATTCCCACGCCGTGCTCGCCCGTGACGGTTCCGCCGAGCTCGATGCAGACGTCGAAGATCTCGTCGACCGCCTTGACTCCCCTCTCCCACTGGTCCTTGTCGGTGGCATCGATGACCATCTTGGTGTGGAGGTTGCCGTCGGAGGCGTGACCGTATGTGGCGATGGTGACGTCGTACTTCTCCGCGATCTCCTGGAAGGCCTTGACGGCCTTGGGGACCTGGGAGACGGAGACGCCCATGTCGTCGGCGAGGGACACGCAGGCGTACCCGGGCTTCAGGGCGGACAGGGATGTCATGACGGACTTCCTCGCGTCGGTCCACTGGGCCATGAGCTTCTTGTCCTTCGTGGGGATGACCTCGATCGCGCCGATCTCCTTGGCGATCTCGCTCACGATGGCGATGTCCCTGTCGACGATCTCGTCGGTCTCGCCGTCGACCTCAACGATGCAGAGCGCACCGCAGTCGGGCAGCGGGTTGCCCCTGGCCTTGTTGACCGCACTGATGCTGACGCTGTCCATGAGCTCGCAGGAGGACGGGATGAGGGGCTTGGCGATGATTGCCGAGATGCACCTGCCCGCATCCTCCACAGTGTTGAAGCAGCAGAGGCAGTTCGCGGCCTTCTTGGGCTTGGTGGTCAGCTTGAGGGTGACCTCGGTGATGACCCCCAGAGTGCCCTCGGACCCGCACATCAGACGGGCCAGCTGGTATCCGGAGGAGTCCTTGATGGTCCTGGTACCGGCGCGTACGATCTCCCCGTCCGCCTTGACGAACGTGAGACCCATGACGAAGTCCCTGGTGGCACCGTACTTGACGGCGCGCATCCCGGAGGCGTTGTTGGCGACCATGCCGCCGATCTGGCAGGCCTCCGCGGAACCCGGTGAAGGCGGGAAGAAGAACCCGTACTTCGCGAGCTCCTCGTTGAGGTCGTTGTAGACGCATCCGGCCTCGACATCGACCCAGAGGTCCGCCACGCTGACCTTCTTGACCTTGTTCATCCTCTGCATGGCCATGACGATGCCCCCCTTGATGGGGACGGCGGACCCGCAGAGGCCCGTGCCGGCGCCGCGGGGCGTCACCGGGATCTTGTTCGCGTATGCGATCTTCATGATCTCGGACACCTGCTCCGTGGTCCTGGGCTGTACGACTATGTCGGGTGTGCTGTGGAAGATGGAGGCGTCGAATCCGTAGGTGTAGAGGACGGCGGGCTCTACGGAGTAGCCATCCTTGCCTACGACGGCCTCGATCTGGTCTATGATTTTCTGGTCCATGGACATGACCTCACTTCACGCGCGATTACAATCGTCCCTTATAATAGGTGGTCCGTGGGAGAACCCGGGTTAAGCCGGCTTTCCCCCGTCAGGACCTCCCGATCACCTCGCGCAGGCCCGCCGCTCCCCCGCGCTCCAGGACCGCATCGACCACGGAGAACACCGGGATCAGGAGCAGAGGGGACATGAGCCAGAGGGGGCTAACCGACAGGAGCAGGTCCTGGGACGTGATGCTGTAGCGCTCGCTCACCAGCATCTGGTCGACGGCGTAGTCCACGCCCATGCCGATCATCAGGATCGCGACGACCATGGCCACGTTGAGCATGACCCTGAACAGCAGTCTCGCATCGCTCCCGGGACG
>CALUHQ010000052.1 GCA_944320485.1 Candidatus Methanomethylophilaceae archaeon | reverse complement strand
GGTCGAACGTGAGGGTGACGAAGAGCAGCTTGGTCATGCGGTCGTTGCGGGTTCCAGGGACGGGCCAGTCGAACACCCCAGATTCCAGGGCTTTGGAGAGGGCGTCGCGCTGTTCGCTCTTCTTCGCGCAGAATACGACGTTGCCACGCTTGGAGCAGAGCGCATGGATTCTCTCGCCTGTCTCCGGATTCACGAACTCGTTGAAGTCCTCAGACTCTTGCCAATCGAGTGTCACCATCTGCAGATGATCGTCTCCGAGAGTGAGTTTCCCCTCGACAAGATCGCGCATCAACTGCACGGGTTCGAAGGGCCAATCACCGCAGAACTCGGCACGGTAACGACCACACGGAGGGGCTTCCGGCGGAGAGCGGGAAGAGGCCTCCGAAGTGGTACAAGTCAAATTTTGCCGAGAATTTTTAACCGACCCTTGGCCGGATGATCTGGAAAAGGATGGTCCCCACTCCCTGATTTGAACAGGGGGCCTGCTGATTTCAGCGGCTGTATCGGATTTTCTTCCGAAAACACTCTACAGTCAGCCGCTCTGGCCAGTCTGAGCTAAGTGGGGATTAAGTTTGGGATACCGCCATTTTATTTAAAATTACCTGGCCGGCAGATCAGCGGCGCATCAGGAAATCTCCGAATCCCGACATGTCCAGGACATCCATGACGGCATCCTTGGCGTTGACGATGGAGAGTCTGAACTCCTTGCCTATGTACTTGTCCAGGGCGAGGATCGCCCTCAGGCCTGCGCTGGAGATGTACCTCAGTCCGGCCATGTCGAGGATCGTGGTCTTCCCGGCACAGACGGGTGGGACCTCCTCTGTGAACTGCTGGGACGTGACGGTGTCCAGCTTGCCGGCGAGATGCACGGTGACGGTGCCGTCCGACTCCTCGAATCTGATGGTGAGGTCGTTCTCCTCGGGTTTCTTCCTTCCGAACATGTCCAGGCCCTGGACTGGTTACCGGGGAGAAGAAGTTAACTCGAGTTGGACAGTTAATTCTCAAAATCGGGTGGTGGAGCACAAGCAGTCGACAGCCACGATATGCAAGAATCTGAACCATTGGACAGTTCTCCTGATTCCGATGGAAAAGTTTCGCGTGGAACGAATTTTCACCGATGAAAACGACCTAACAAGGCGCATTTCGGCTGTTTTTGAACGTTATCGAAGGGGTTTTGATGGGCTTTCCGGGGGCCTACGGCCCTAGAAAGCCGTATAAAACATTAGCTGTCCAATGAATCTGGAATCCAATTTTTTGTGGATATCTGGCTATGTCCATTGGACAGTAGAGTCCGCTCGAAAAAATTTCTCACTGACACTAGGATATGTAGTTCAGATTCTGCAACGTGGATCCCAATCTCGAGATCGTAAAAATGGCTCAAGCTGAAAACTCAGCTGTCCAACTCGAGGTTAAACCTGACGATTCACAGCGCGTTCTTCAGGAAGCGGAGGAACGCGTTGGAAGGCTGGTTGCTGCCGAATCCCTCTACGCCGATCCCTCCCTCGTTCCTGATGATCTTCATCATGAGGTCGGTCTCGTACTTCCACTGGTTCCTGATGTGCTTGTTCATGCCGTGGTTGGCCAGGAGGAGTAGCGGGATGGAGTACAGGCCCAGGGTCACCACGAACAGTATGATGTGTATGATCCTGTTACCTATGCGAACCTCGTGACCCATGGCGGGCTGGTCGATCCCGGGAATGCATTTCTGCAGCTCCTTGGTGAACTTGTGCTGCATGTCGTCGTGCTTTGCCGGGAAGCGGTACGTGGTCCCGGTGGTGAACACGAACTGGATCAGCAGCAGGGCGTAGGACAGGTACACGGCGTTCAGGATGTCCATGTCCAGGACGTTCACGCGGTAGAACATGAAGATCCCTATTGCCCCGAGGATCACCGCTATGGACAGCCATATGCACATGGAGAACAGGGTCTTCACCGTCCACCATCTGTCGTTGACATCTCTCCTGATGCTGCGAAGTCTCTCGGAGTCTCCGCCCTTGGAATCCACATAGCCTATGAGGGCGTCCATCCACAGCATGTCGCGGCGGAGGTGGCGGTGGGTCCTGGCCGTCAGGCTGAACAGGATCAGGCTGGCGAGGAAGCACTCCCCCACCAGGGAGACGACCAGGGCGACCAGGATCGAGTTCTCGGAGTCCAGGAAGACGTCCGGGTTCTCGTAGAACACGTAGAAGCTGAACAGGAGCGCGAACACGATGGGGAAAACGAGGACGAGGGTTATCACGGACGTCTTGGTGATGGTGTCCCAGTCGGACCGTCTGACGACGTTGTCCACGAACCTGTCGGCCCATTCGTTCCTCTCCATGGCGGGGAATCGTTTAATTCATAGAAAATCCATTCCCTGGCATGGCCAGGTTGCCAGAGGCTAGCAGGGAGGTGTCGTTCAGGGAAAGGGCGAACTCCGCCGTGCACCGCGGCGGCCGTCCGGTGGTCCTGAAGATCGCCGAGCTCTTCCTGATGCTGATCGTCGGTATGTATCTGGCCAAGATCGTGGTCCTCGCTGTGGGGCTGTACGACGTCATAGGCATGCACCGCACGTCGCTTCTGACATACGTCGTCGAGATCTTCATGCTCTATCTGACGGTGGACTCCCTGTTCGTAGTGTCGTCCCGCAACCCCCGTGCGTGGAAGAAGGTCTCACGCGCCTCGATGCTGCTGATAATCTTCAACCTGATCTACTGGTTCGGGTCGTCGTCGATGACCACGGCGTCCTACGTCGTCGTCAACCCCCTGATAATCACGCCCATGGCGCTGTTCATCATGGTCGTCATGTACTGGGCCCCCATCCGCAGGTACTACATGCCGGTGATGGAGGACGAGAGGACCATCTGGCAGTGGTTCAAGTTCTCATGGTTCTCGCCCCTGTACACGTCCAAGGGGTACCGCGTGATGTACAACGACAGGGATTGATTCGCTTACGGGCAATCATGTTCATGAACGGTGCGTGCGATACAGCATCGTTGTCAAGGAGATGACGGGCATGGAGATCACAGGGACCAGGGACGGAGGTGTCAGCGCAGAGGTGCCGGTCGGCAAGAACGTTCTGGAGGTCCCGTCCGATGTGGACAGGCTCTACGAGGTCATCGACTTCGTGAAGGAATCGTTGGGGGGCCTGGGAGTATCCGAGAGGGCCATGACGCAGATCGAGCTGGTCGTGGAGGAGATCTACGTCAACATAGCCAGCTACGCCTATCCTCCCGGCACCGGGAAGGTCTGGGTCGGGTGCGATGTGTCGGAGGACACGATGTCCGTGACGCTGACGTTCACCGACTGCGGCCCGGAGTTCGATCCCCTCAAATCGCCCGAGCCGGACACCGATGCGCCCCTGGAGGAAAGGAACATCGGCGGGCTCGGCATATTCCTGGTCAAGAGGAACGTCGACGGCTTAAGCTACCGTCGCCGCGACGGCTACAACATCCTGACCATCGAGAAGAACCTGGGATGACCGTCGCTCGACCGGTTTTATGTGGATCCGTCCTTCCCGTCGTACCTGAACATCAGCACCGTGATGTCGTCGAACTGCTCGGCGTCAGCGGTGAACTCGTGCACGGCCCCGACCGTAGCCCCCACTGTCTCCGAGGGGTGGCCTTCGCAGGAGTCCACGATCCCCAGCAGCCTCTCCGTGCCGAAGAACCCGTCGTACTCGTGGTTCGCCTCCGTCACGCCGTCTGTGTAGAGCAGGACCGCGTCGCCCCTTCCCAGGGTGATGCCGTTGGTGGGGTACCTGACGCCCTCCATCCCTCCGAGCACGAGTCCCTTCTTCCCCTGGAGCATCTCTGCCGGATGGCCGCACCTCTTCATGACCGGGGGGTTGTGGCCGGCGCATGCGTAGTCCATGCGGCCAGTGGACAGCTCCACTATCCCGAGCCAGCACGTGACGAACATGCACTCCTCGTTGTTCCTGCAGAGTCCGGAGTTGACGTTGGTGAGGACCTCCCCCGGATCCAGGCCGTGGGATGCCTGGCTCTCTATCAGGGTCTTCGTCATGGCCATGAACAGGGCGGCCGGGACCCCCTTACCGGACACGTCGCCTATCGCCATGCAGACGTGGTCGTCATCGACCGGGAAGAAGTCGTAGAAGTCGCCCCCGACGAACTTGGCCGCCTCCATGGTCCCGGACGCCACGATCCCGGTGCCATCGAGGCTGTCGAAGTCATGGGGGATGAGGGACTCCTGGATGTTCTTGGCGACGTTCAGCTCGGCACGGTACATCTCGCGCTGGCTGTTCAGGTTCCTTATGTCCTCGATGTAGTGGCCCATGTCGTCGGTCATCTTGGTGAGTGACCTGGCGAGCTCACCGATCTCGTTGTCGGTCCCGTAGAACCTCCTGCACGTCTCCTCGAAGTCGGATGCGGACTCGTCGTAGTCCCTGCTGACGAAGTTCCTCGACGCCGCAGAGATCGCTCCGACGGGCACGGTGACGCGTCTCTCGATGTACCACAGGATGAAGATGGCGGGTATGAAGAACGCCAGCAGTGCCACGCTCATGTAGAAGACCACGTTCTCCCCGAGGTCGGCGTCCAGTGGCCAGTCCATGTTCCCGTAGTAGGACACGAAACCGATTACGACGCAGAACGACAGCCCGAGCACGATGAACATCGCTATGAAGCGCTCGATGAGGTTGCGGTTGAACTTGTTGATCCTCAGCCCCCTGCCTATCAGGACGGTCTTCTCGTCGGTGCGGGCGGCGTCGACCGGTTTCAACAGGAAGATTATGAGCATGGTGTACTCGATGGCCGCCATCGCCGGCAGCATGACCCCGTCGATGGTCTTCGCCATCACCAGGGTGGGCACCACGGCGCCGACGATCAGGATGACGTCGAACACCAGGGGGTTGATGCGGCGTCTGAAGTCGTCAGGGCTCCCTCCGAACCTGGGGGTCTCGAACCTCACGCCCAGGTACCTGAGCAGGAGGGCAGCGGACATCCCGAACAGGAACGAGAACGACAGGACCTTGAGGAACCTGGCCAGGTCGTCCATGTCCAGCACCATCGTGCCGTCCAGGAACGCGTAGATGACGTTGTACAGCATCGTGTAGACGAAGCTGGTTATCACCATCACCAGCATGAACTTGGAGACGTTGAACGTGGAGTCGAACACCGGCGGACGGTCGTCCCTGTCCATCCCGATGCTGTACCACAGCCTGTAGGGGATGTACGAGACCAGGAACACGTTCAGGAGGTCGAGGACGATCAGGTCCATCGGGCGATGCATCGAGATGTTGTACAGGAAGCTGACGAGGTTGACTCCGATGGAGCCCACGGGCCCGAAGAGCAGGCCTATGACCGGGCAGAGGGCCAGGTAAGGTTCCAGATTGACTGGCAGGCGGGTGCCTATGATGTTGGTGATGGCCGTCGCCGCGAAGGCGAGAACGATTATGGTCGCCTCGCGCTTGCCGAAGTAGCATCTGTAGTCCCGCAAGCATCTGCCGTTCATGTCGACGGGGATGCCATCGGGTGCGGATTCTTAATACCTGCCGTCAGCGGATGTAGCTCAGGTCCTCGGCAGGTGCCTCGGCCTCCTCGGGGGCGGCTATGCTGGCGGCATCGATCTGGTCGGCGGCCTCCGCGAGCTCGGACGTGTCCGCTTCGACGCCCAGCAGGATGCAGAGGGCGTTCATGACGTTGCGGGCGCTCCTGGCGTCTATGATGTAACCGGAGGTCTCGCCCATGATGCATGCGGACGGAATCCCGTACATGGAGCCGAAGGCCAGGAACATGGCCGCTGCCCCGACGATCCCTCCCTGGGGTTCGCCAGGGTAGAATCCGACGCCGGCCGCCTCCAGGGACGGTTTCAGCGACGGGTCGGAGACCGCTCCCAGGACGCGGGGTGCGGGCGGCAGCTGTCCTGTGCCGTATCCGCCGAGCGTGATCACCATCGACGGGTCGTACGGCAGGACCATCCTGAACACCTTCTCCGAGAGGTTGTACTGCCCGGCCGGTGTGGTGCCCTGGAAGTCCCCGAGCAGGAACACAACATCACGCTCGCCGATGTCCGCGACCCAGAGCTCGCATCTCGCCGCATCAGCGACGCAGTCGCCGTCCAGGAGGGCCTGCGGCGGCAGATCATCGGAGTATATCCTGGCGTAGCGCACGGCACCGAGCTGTCTGGCCAGGATGTCCGCGGCCAGCTTCCCGACGTTGCCGACGCCCGGGAGTCCCTCGATGAGAACGGGAGTCCTCAGGGCGGGTCTGAAATCATAGCTTACCGAGCTTGCCATTCTCGCCGTACTCCTCTAGAATAGTGATCCTGCGGTAGTTGCCCATGCGGTCCTCGGGCGAGTATCTGGGGGGTACAGGGCAACGGGTGCTTCCGCCACACCGCTTGCAGACGTCCAGGAGGGTGTATCTCCCACACTCCCGGCACTTCCGCATCCTGGACCTCATGTCACTTGCTCTCGCGCTTGAGGACGGCCGTTCCGCCGTTGGCGACGAGGTCGTTGACAGCCGCGCTCGCGACGTCCCTCATGACCTCCTCGGCCTCCTTGTACTCGGCCGCGTTGACCACGACCCTGTACTTGGGGCATCCGACGCATGTGATCTCGACGTCCGCGCCGTCGGCGGCGTCGAGTCCGGCCAGCAGGGCGTGCTTGACGCGCTCCATGCCGTCGGGTGCGGAGGAGGACATCTCCAGTATGCCGTCGATCTGGACGGACGGCGGGACGACGTTCTCCTTGGCGACCTCGATGAAGGTGTCCAGCCAGTCGCCGGAAAAGTCCTCGAGGAACTCCTCGGGGTCGGCGACGACTGCCTCGAAGGCACCGTAGAGGGTCTCATAGGTCTCCAGCAGGTCGTTTCCGAACATGTCGTAGGCGTCGTCGACGGAGATATCCATCCTTTCGGCGATGATCTCCACCAGCTTCTCGGCCTTCTTCTCGTTCTTCCACTGCTGGATCTTTTCCCTCTTCTGGTGCTCGTTTACGGATTTCAGGGACAGGTCGATGTGTCCTTTCGAAGAATCCACGCCCAGGACCTTGCAGACTATCTTCTGACCTTCCCTGATGTAGTCCCTGATGTACTTTACCCAGCCAGTGGCGACATCCCTGACGTGGACGAAACCCTCCTTGTCGTCGTACTCGTCGAGTGTGACGAAGGCACCGAAGTTCTTGACGTTCTTCACGGTGCAGACGACGAGCTCGCCGTGCTCGGGAAAGCCCCTGACTCTGGACATCAGCCGACTACCTCGAGGATCTCGCCCTTGACCTCTCCGACGCCGCCCTTGGGGACGACGAGGGTGGATCCGCAGACGTGGCAGGTGACCTTGGTGGCCGCCTTCCTGAAGGCGATCTGCTCGTTGGCGCAGTCGGGGCATTTGATCTTGATGAAATCTCCGGTCATGGTAATCACTCCGTGAGCTCGAACTTCTTGGCGCGGATGCAGGGGGAGATGTTGGCCTTCTTGCACTGGGTGCACCTGTACCTGAGGTTGATCCTCTTGGTGGGCTTCTCCCTTCCCTCGGGCTTGGGCCTGGGGAAACCTCCGTAACCGGCGGTGACTTTTCTGAATCTCCTCTGACCCCATTTGAGCTCGCTGGCTTTCTTCTTCTTGACCCTCTCCACTTCCTGCTCGGTGTGGGTTTTGCAGTAGGGACAGTATCTCTTGATTGTCCTGGGCATCTTCATGATTAATCAACCCTTATGAATTGAATCAGGAACGTGCTAATATCGAGGTCATATTTAAAAGATGGCTATTCGGATAAACGGGTTAAGGGGCGTGGAAGGGGGATGGAGGGAGGGCGTCAGCTCTCCCTGTTCTCGGCTTCCGCGACCGAGGTGACGCTGCCGTCCTCCTCGCATATGAGCACGTCGTACGCGGTGTTGAGGAACAGGCCGTTCTCCACGACCCCGGGGATGACGTCGATCCTGGATTCCAGGAAGAACGGGTTGTCTATGCCCTCGGGGAACCTGCAGTCGTAGATGTAGTTCCCGCCGTCGGTGACGAACGGCTCGCCGTCCCTCATCCTCAGCACGGGCTCGCACCCCTGCCTCTTCAGCGCGAAGCGGGTGTGCTCGTGTCCGAACCTCAGGACCTCGACCGGGAGGGGCGCCTTCGTGCCCAGCTTCCCGACGCGCTTGGAGGAGTCCGCTATTATTATCTCTCTAACAGTGGCCGCGGCGACGATCTTCTCCCTGAGGAGCGCCCCTCCGAGGCCCTTGATCAGCTGCATCTTCGGGTCGACCTCGTCGGCCCCGTCTATGGTGACGTCGAGCTTGTCCACCTGGTCCAGCTCCACGACCTTTATCCCGCACTCGCGGGCCAGGTCCTCGCTCTGGACGGATGTGGCGACGCATGTGAGGTCGAACCCGTCCGCGACCAGCTCGCCGATCCTCTTGATGGCGAAGTACGCGGTGGACCCGGTGCCCAGACCCACGTTCATGCCGTCCTTGACATACATGTCGACGGCCCTCTCTGCAACGATCCTCTTCATCTCCGCGGGTTCCATCCTGGCACCTTCGCCCGGTCCATGACCTGCCTCGTTTATAACCTTCTCTCCGAACTTCGGGCGAACGTCTTAAAGCGGCTCAACATACCCTCGGGCATGAGGCTGGCATCCCTTTACTCCGGAGGCAAGGACTCCGCATTCTCCCTGTATCTGGCAGAGCAGATGGGTCATGACGTCCCGTACCTCGTCAACATAATCCCCGAAGACGACGCCTCCTGGATCTTCCACACCCCCAACCTGGGGCTGGTCCCGCTGGCGGCCGAATCCATGGGGAAGGAGCTGGTCACGGCGCCCAGCACCGGCACGGAGGAGGGCGACATGGAGGGTCTGAGGAACGCCCTGGAGGGATTGGATGTGGACGGCGTCGTCACCGGGGCCGTCTGGTCCGACTACCAGTGGGACCGCATGAACCTGGTCTGCGGCGATCTCGGACTCAAGGTGATCTCTCCGCTCTGGCGCAAGGACCAGGATCTCGTCATGGAGCAGTTCCTCGATTCCGGCATCAGGGCGATCATCGTGGGATGCTACGCGGAGGGCCTGGGCGAGGAATGGCTGGGCAGGGAGCTGGACCGCGAGGCGGTGGATGAGCTGAAGGCCATCCGCGAGAGGACCGGCATCAGCATAATGGGGGAGGGAGGGGAGTACGAGTCCCTGACGGTCGACGCCCCGATGTTCTCCCGCCCCATGGGGATAAAGGGTTTCGATAAGGAGTGGTCCCGTACGGGGGGCACCCTCAGGATAACGTCCGCCGAGCTCCTGCGAGGGACCTCGGGACGAACCCTCTGAGCCTCATGGCGTTGCTGACCACCGATATGGACGACAGCGACATCGCCAGCGCCGATATCATCGGCATCTGATCCACCAGCCCGTCGTACCCCAGGAGGACCGGCAGTCCGGCGGCGATGGGTATGCACACCGCGTTGTAGCAGAACGCGAAGAACAGGTTCTCCTTGATGTTCCTGAGCGTCGCCCTCCCGATCTCCAGGGATGCGGGCACGCTGCGAAGGTCGTCGTTCATCAGCACGATGTCCGCCGACTCCATCGCGATGTCGGTACCAGAGCCTACGGCAATCCCTATGTCCGCCTGGGTCAGTGCCGGCGCGTCGTTGATGCCGTCGCCGGTCATGGCCACGCGGGCCTGGGAGACCTGGAGCTCCTTGACGATGGCCAGCTTGTCCCCGGGTTTGGTCTCCGCACGCACCTCCGCTATGCCCAGGGCCGATGCGATGTGCTCTGCGGTCTCGCGCCTGTCGCCGGTGACCATCATCACGCGCATCCCGTCCGCTTTGAGGGCGGCCACGGCGTCCGGGCTCTCCTCCCTGATCGGGTCCGAGACCGCGATCATGCCGGTGTAGGCGCCGTCCACAGCCGCGAGTATGCAGGTCTTCCCCTCCGATGCGAGCGCGTCGGCACCGTCCGGAACCGCGATCCCTCTCTCCGAGAGGAACGCCCTGCTGCCGACCAGGACCGACCTGTCGTCCACGCGGCATGAGACCCCGCCGCCGGTGAAGCTCTCGAACCCGCTGTGTCCAGGCAACGCCACCTCCCTCTCGTCGGCGTATCTTACCACCGCCTCCCCCAGAGGATGCTCGGAGTCGGTCTCGGCCGCCGCCACCAATCCGATGAACTCCGATTCCTCCATGGGCGTATCGACGGACGTGACACGGGGGAAGCCCTCGGTGCATGTGCCCGTCTTGTCCAGGATCACGGTGTCTATCTTGGCGGACCCCTCCAGTGACGCCGCGGTCTTGTAGAGTATCCCGTAATGCGATCCCCTTCCCGTGGCCACCACGATGGCCATCGGGGTCGCCAGTCCCAGCGCGCATGGGCATGAGATGACCAGTATGGATATGGCGATCGTCAGGCTGAACTGCAGGTCCCTCCCGGCGACCATCCAGCCGATGCATGCCAGCACCGCTATCGCGATAACCGCCGGGACGAACACCGCCGCGACCCTGTCGGCGATGTTCGCCACAGGGGCCTTGGTGCCCTGCGCCATCTCCATCATTCTGGCTATCTGGAACAGCACGGTGTCCTCGCCCGTCTTCTCCACTCTGGCCCTCAGGCTGCCGGAGCCGTTCACGGTGGCACCGTACAGGATGTCCCCGGGCCCCTTGTCCACGGGGACGCTCTCGCCGGTGAGCATGGATTCGTTGACGGAGGAGGACCCATCTATCACGACGGAGTCGGAGGGCACCTTCTCGCCGGGGCGTATGAGGACCACATCCCCGACTTCGAGGTCCGACGAGCGGACCTTGGTCTCCACGCCGTCCCTGATCACGGTGGCCTCGTCGGGGGCCATCGACAGGAGCTTGCGGAGGGAGTCGTTGGTCTTCAGCTTGGACCTGGCCTCCAGGTACTTCCCGATGCTCACCAGGGCTATGATCATCCCCACGGACTCGTAGGTCACCGAGTGGGCGGCCCCGACATCCCCGTTGTAGACGAGGTAGGTGTTGTACAGTCCCAGCGAAAGGGACGCCAGCGTCCCGAGGGACACCAAGGAGTCCATGGTGGGGTTCCTGGTGAAAAGAGCGGGGATGCCCTTCTTGTAGAAGCGCCGTCCCCCGTACATCACCGGCAGGCACAGGGCGAGCTGAACCAGGCAGAGAGCCAGCGGGTCGAGCGGTATCTCCAGGCCGAACATGTGGCCCATGCTGATGACGGACAGCGGTATCGCGAAGATAATCGAGATCCACAGGTCGCGCCACTGCACCCTCAGCGCCCTCTCCTGTTCGCGGGCGGCCTCGTCGCGGTTGTCGCTGATGACCTGGTATCCGGCGCCAGTGATCGCTTTGGCGAGCTCCTCCTCGTCCGTCACCGTCTCGTCGTAGACGACGGTGGCGGTGTTGTTCCCGAGGTTGGCGGTGGCGGAGGACACGCCTCCGACGGACATCAGTGCCCCTTCCACACGGCCGACGCATGCGGCGCAGGTCATGCCACCGACGCGGAATATCCTCGTCTTCATGAGAACAGTCCGCGCTTGACCGACGCCCTGAACCCGGCGTCCACGACCGCTGCGATCAGCTTCTCGTCCGCTGTCCCGGAGTGCTCGACGGCGGCTGTTCCCTTCTTCAGGTTCACATCCACGGATGTGACGCCCTCGACCTTTTCCAGGGACTCCTTCACGTTCTTCACGCAGCCCTCGCACATCATTCCCTCTATCTTCAAAGTGGTCTTCGCCATACAAAATCCTCCTGTAATCTCAAACGTATCTGACGAACTCGTCCATCGGGATGCGCACCCCGTGGTTCTTCGATGTCTGGTCGTCCTTGTAGCCGACCGCGAGCACGTTCACCGGGATGTAGCTCTCGGGGAGGTCGAAGTTCCTCCTCAGGACATCGGGCTTGAACATGCATATCCAGAGCGTGCCGAGTCCCATGTCGGTGGCCTCGTACATCATCTGCGTGGTGACGATGGAGGCGTCGATATCGGTGGTCTTCATCCCGTCGTAGCTGCGCGTCCATGCCCTGTCCCTGTCGGCGCAGACGATGAACGCCAACGGCGCGTCGTAGATGTGGGCGGCCTCCTCCAGCTTGGCGAGACCCTCCTTGGACTTGACCGCGATGACGCGGACGGGCTGGTCGTTGCGGGCGGTGGGGGACAGGCGTCCCGCCTCCAGTATGGACCTAACCTTGTCATCCTCGACGGGGTCCGGCCTGTATGCGCGAGATGAGTATCTCTTCCTGACGAGCTCGTTGAAATCCATCGGAATTACCTTTTAGGGAGTCCTAATGTTTCCGGAGTAGATATAGGTGAGCCGCAGGGCACGGAGGCTTCCGGCCCGGTCGCCGGCCTCCCTGCGGCATGTTGCACAGGACATCGCCTATGATTTACAAAAAGAATGTACGATAACAATTGACATATACTATCCAAAAAGATAGTACGGCATGCAGGACGAACAGGCCGAGGCGCAGTGCCCGGTGAGGGCGACGGTCCGTCTACTCGGTGGCAAGTACAAATCGATCATACTGTGGGAGCTGTGCGGTGGGACGATGCGTTTCAGCGAGATCCAGGCACGGATCCCGGAGGCGACGGGGAAGATGCTTACGAAGCAGCTGCGCGAGCTGGAGGCCGACGGTCTGGTCTCTCGCAAGGTGTATCCCGTGGTCCCTCCGCGGACGGAGTACAGCCTCACCGAGTTCGGCAGGACCTCTATCCCGCTGCTCAGGAGCATGATGGAGTGGGGCACGGAGTATCTGGTGCGCAACGGCATACCCGTCGCCGAATGCGTGGAGACATCGATGCCCTTGGTCGGAAGCACCGAGAAGGAGGGGTCTGGATGCCCGTGAGCAGGGTCTTCGAGGACACGCCGATAAACAGGACGATCCAGCTGATCGGTGGAAAGTACAAGGTCTACATCGTGTGGAAGCTCATTGACGGGCCGATGAGGTTCGGGGAGCTCCTGTCGTTCTTCGAGGGGATCTCGGCGCACATACTGAGCCGTCAGCTGAAGGAGATGGAGGCCGACGGGCTGGTGTTCCGCAGGGTGGTCAGCGAGAACCCTCCGTGGGTGGAGTACTCGCTGACGTCCACGGGCATAACCCTCCTGCCGGTCATAGAGGCGATGGCCGAATGGGGCGCCGCCTATCAGGAGATGGAGAGGGAGAAGGGGCTCGCGCCCCGTTGACCTCAGTGGCTCTTCTCGATCGCCTGGATGATCCTAGAGATCTCCTTCTCCGGGTCCTTCCACATGCCGGGGGTCCACACCCTGTGGATCTTCCAGCCCCTGGACTCCAGGTACTTCTGCCTGTGGTAGTCCCTCTCCCTGGTCGACGATGACAGCTCGTACAGGCGGCTGTCGCATTCGATCCCGAGGATGTACCTGTCGTTCTGCTTCACGGCCAGGTCTATCTGGTATCCCCCGATACCGACGTTCCTCTCCACAGTGTAGCCCTTGCGGGTCAGCGCGTTGAAGACGCGGTCGGCGATCCTGCCGGAGTCGAACTCCTCCGCCGTCCTCCAGCGGTCGTCGCCGAAGGAGTGGAGGATGGAGTCGGCGAGCTCCCTCTCGCCGTCGCTGATGGCCCTGGCGTACTGGAGGTACTTCTTCAGGATCCTCGGCCCCTCGTTCTTGGTCTCGTCGACCTGGAGGTCCTCGGGGTCAAAGGACGTGACGATGAAGATCTTCTTCTTGGCCCTGGAGATCGCGACGTTCAGACGGTTCTCGCCTCCGCGGTTGTTCAGCCATCCGAATCTCTGCATGAGCTTGCCCTCGCTGTTCTTGGCGTAGCCGATGGAGAACATGATGACATCCCTCTCGTCCCCCTGGACGCTCTCGATGTTCTTGATGAACAGACCCACGTCCTCCCCGTTGTCGAACCTCTTCATCTCGTCGGCGACGACCTTCCCGAACCCGGGGTCGTTGGCGCACTCTTCGTCCAGGACGTCGTTTATCAGGTCCCTCTGGGAGGCGTTGAACGTGATGATCCCCACGGTCTCGCCGTTCTTCCTCTGGCTGAAGAACTCCTTCAGCAGCTGGACGATCTTCTGGGCCTCGGCCATGTTGGACTTGTCCTCCCACAGGCCGTCGACCTTGAACACCTCGATGGGCGGCCTGGCCGGCGTCACGACGTTGGGGGAGACGTACAGCCTCCCTCCGTAGAACGCGTAGTTGGAGAACGCGATGAGCTCCTCGTACTTGGAGCGGTAGTGGAAGTTCAGGAGAATGGAGTCGTACCTCGCCCTGGCGAGGTCCAGCAGGCTCTCCTCCTCGAGTGCCGCGGAGACTATGTCGTCCAGGTCGTCCTCGTCGCTCTCGTAGTCTATCCTGCCCACTCCGAGGGATGACGGGCGGAGCTGCTTGTGGTCGCCGGCGACGACCACCTTCTTCGCCCTGTAGATGGAGGGGACACCCTTCTCGACGTACATCTGGGAGGCCTCGTCGAAGATGAGCATGTCGAATATGCCCATCTCCAGCGGCAGGATCTCGGACACGACCTCAGGGGTCAGAAGCCACACGCGGACCCCCTTGAAGAGCTCGTACCCGTACCTGGCTATGAATTTGTTCAGGTTCCACTTCCTCTTGGACTCGATGATCCTGTTGATGTCGCCGCGCCTCTTGGACTCCGTTATGTACTTCAGGTTCTCCTGGAAGACCTCCTCCACCTTGTCCCTGGACAGCTCCCTCTTGGAGGTTATCTTGCGGTCCATGTCCGCGATGATGCTGTCGAAGTCCCAGATCTCCTGCATGATGTCCTTGTGGGCGGCGTCGAACCTCTGGAGGTGGTCGTTCAGGATCCAGTCGTAGATCCTGTCGTTGCTGTCGGAGTACGGCATCTTGGTGATGGACGAGACGTTGAGGACGTCCTCGCCGTAGGACCTCTCCTCGGGCGTGAGCTTCCCGAAGACCGTCGCCCTCGAGGAGTAGGTGCCGTAGCCGTCGAGGGCGTTGAACATGCCCTTCGGATCGGACATCACCTTGTCCACGGTGTGCTTGTTGTAGTTGGTGAAGTACTTGCCCGTCATGGCGGTGGCCTCGCGCTCCACCTTCCCCTTGTTGAACAGCCTTCCGATGAACCCCTTGGAGTTGAGCTCCTTGATCTGCTTGTCCAGGTCCAGGAGGTCCGCCTTCATCTCCCCGATGTTGTACTCGGACAGGTCGGACTTCATCTGGGTCATCCAGGGGTTGGACTCCGTCAGCTCCTTGTACTCCCTGATGTTGCTCATCAGCACCTGGTCCCCGAACTTCCTGTGGAGCTCGGTGACCGCGGGGTACTTCAGGTCTAGGAGCTCGGGCTCGATGTTCTCCTTCAGTATGCGGTACTCGTCCAGCTGGCGCCTGTCGTTGAGGTCGAGCCACCTGTCCATGCCGTACAGCTTGTAGGGCTCGATGCCGAACTCGCACGGCCTGTACATGGTGTCGGCGATGTTGTCCAGCAGCGCCACGTCGCGGTCGATGCTCTCCGACACCGCGTCCAGGTCGACGCCCCTCTTGGGTGACCCGGAGTCCAGCATCCTGCCGAGCTGCTTGTAGAACTGCTCCTTGTTACCGACGTCGTCGATCATCAGGCAGTACTTGGAGAGCGTCCCGAGACGCGAGTAGACCACGTCCAGGGCGGTCTTCTTCTCGGAGACCATCAGGACGGTCTTGCCCTTGATCACGGCCGATGTTATCAGCCCGGTGATGACCTGAGACTTCCCGGTGCCCGGCGGACCCTGGACGACGATTTCGTCGCCCTTGTCCATGGCGGTCAGGATGTTCTCCTGGGCGCTGTTGAGGGAGTTGATGTAGACTAGGTCCTTCTCCGAGGCCGTGATGCCCTTGCTGCTCATCTCGTCCTCCGACAGCGGTAGCGGGAGGTCGGACAGGAAGTCGCTCTTGTTCAGGTCCACTATGAGGTCGTTCAGGATGCCGTTGATCTCCCTGCCGGCCAGCATACCGTCGAAGTCCTTCTGGATTGAGCTGGAGTACGTGGGGTACTTCCCGACCAGGATGTTTGGGACCATCTCCATGTCCCCGGCCAGGTACTTGGGGAACTCCCCGGCCTTGTACTCCACGAACGGCATCGGGAGGCTGTAGTTGATGGCCATTTTGATCCCGTTCTGCTCGTAGAACGCCACCAGGTCGCTGAGGAAGGTCTCCCCAGAGTAGTCCTCTATGACGTTGTCCGGCAGGGGGCGGTTCTGGCCGCTGGATTTGATGAACCCGAGGACCAGCGTGTTGTTGTAGATGGCGTCGCGGGAGCCGTCCATGGTGAGCGTGATGGTGCGGGAGTCCTTCTCCAGGATCACCGGGAAGAGGGCGAGGGGGGCGCGGACGTCGATGTCGTCGTCCGGCATTTTCCCCTGGACGAACGGGTACCCGATGTACAGGTCGTACTGACCCTTGTCCCTCTGCTCCCTGTTGACCTCACGTATGATCTCGTTGAGGTGCTTGTACACCTTCGCGTCCTCGGGGCTCTTGGCCGAGTCGCAGAGCTTGAGCACCCTCTTCCTCCCGAACAGGAGTCCCATGACGTCCACGTCCGGGAGCGTCATGAGGTCGAAGGAGTTCTTCCTCGAGATCTTGGGTTGGAACAGCAGGCGGTTGCTCTTGCTGATGTTGATGAGCTTCTTCTCGAGCTCCCTGAGGGTCTGCGCGGCGTCGGCGTCTATGTTGGACCCGTTGGCCGCGGTGATTGCGTACTTGCGGGTGACGCTCAGGAAGTCCTCCCCGTACAACTCGACGAAGCGGTCCCCCACACCGACGATCGCGGTGAAGTCCTCGGCCTTCGTCGGGACGCGCTGCGCCATCTCCCTCAGCGCCTCGTCGGGGCAGACCGTCGGGATGCGTCCGTTGGACATCCTGCGCTCCTCCCTGAGGCTCTCCCTCAGCTCGTACAGCTCTTCGTAGAGGTCATCTTCCAATCCCATGTCCGGGGGCATCGTTTTCTTAGTTAAGATTATGTTGGGGAGGCGGATGTGGACGCGATGCTCAGCACAGGAATCAAGGGACGCAAGACGACCGAAGTCACCCCGGAGAACACCGCCGAGGCCGTGGGCAGCGGCACGCTGCCCGTTTTCGCCACACCCGCGATGATAGCACTGATAGAGGCCACCGCCAGCGAGAGCGTCGCGCCCTTCCTGGAGGAGGGCAGCAGCACCGTCGGCACCCATCTCGACATCGCGCATTCGTCGGCCACCCCCGTGGGGATGTCCGCGACCTGCGAGACGGAGCTCGTGGAGGTGGACAGGCGCCGTCTGGTCTTCAGGGTCGTCGTCACCGACGCGAAGGGCGAGATCGGGTCCGGGACCCACGAGAGGTTCGTCGTGGATAACGCGAAGTTCATGTCCAAGGCCGAATCCAAGATGGAATGATCCGGTTCAGGCCAGTCCGAACTCGAACAGGATCACCGGGAGCAGAAGGCATCCGCAGAGGACGAGCCTGCCGGTCCCGAACGCCGCCGGCAGCGACCCGACGGCGATGGAGCACAGCAGCATCAGGACCCCGGCGGGGCCGGTCAGCGCCAGCGTCACGGCGAACAGCACCAGCACAACCGTGCGGTTCATCCCCGTCTGACGGAACCTCCCGACGGCCTTCGCCATGGCCTTGCCGGAAGCTATCGTCAGCCAGTATCCGACGGCCGATGCCATCGCGGCTGAGAACAGCAGTGCCAGGAACCCGGCGGACATGAATCCGCCCAGGTCCCCGCCCATCACCTCTCCGATTGCCAGGGCCGTCCCGGACCTGCCGTTGCCGGAGACGGATAGGGTGACCAGGGAGAGCACGGACGTGACCGTCCCGATCGAGGCGACCGTGGCTATGAAGCGTTCGGGTCTGCTCTCAGGGAAGAGGGCGGCGGACATCGACGCACCCACGGTGGCGGTGATGCCGGGGAACCATCCGGCCACCGTCCCCATCAGCACGCCCCTCAGGCCGGGGACTGCGCCGACTGGGTCCCTGACCCTGTCCTTCTGGGAGGGTATCCTGCCCTCCGACGACGATTCCATCAGGACCGGTATCCCGAAAAGTCCAGTCAGCAGGGGCAGCATGACGCTCCCCTCGCCGAGGATCCCGTCGACGGGGATAGGCAGGGTCATGCAGGCGAGCCCGAGGGCACCCGAGAGGCAGAACGCCACCGTGCCCCATAGACCGGAGCCGCGGCGGAACTCCGCAGACAGCAGCACTCCTGCCGCCGCGATGAGCACCAGGGGGGTGAGCCTCTCCAGCGGATCCTCCAGACCGTTCATCAACGCCCATTGCAGCGGTATGGACAGGAGTATGGATGCGGACGCCCCGATCAGGCTGCCTATCGCGGCCGCCCTCACGGCCTCCATCCCGCGGCCCTGGAGTAGCAACCTGTGTCCCGGCAACACGGATACAGCATCCTCCCCGTCGGGGGCTCCGATGAACACCGACGGGACGAAATCGGTGAAGGAGTGGACCACCGAGGCCGACATGATGCAGCAGCTCACGGCCAGCGGTACGATGTCCTCGTCCATGATCCCGGACAGCGCCCCGACCAGGGAGGTCTGCGCGGCCAGCATCATCGATGCCAGCGTGTTCACGTGGATCCCGGGGGCCAGCCCGCTGAAGAGCCCCAGGGCGGAGCCGACCAGGGACATGACCGCGCACATACCCAAGACCTCCGCATCCATGGAGGACTCTCGGGTCGGTGCGTTGATATCCGGTGCGTGTGCAGTCTGTTCAACCCGACAGGACCCTGGGTTTCCCGCCTTCCGAGCTGACTCTGAGCAGGTGACGGACCGGAACACCCAGGTCGGACTCCAGTCCGGGGATGTCCGTGCATTTGCTGAACACCGCGACGACCTCCGTTACCACTGCACCCGCCGAGCGCAGGGCGGAAACGATGGCGCGCACCGTCCCTCCCGTGCTGATCACGTCGTCCAGCAGGGCTACGCGGTCGCCGGGGAGGATCCCGTTGATGTACATCGGCGATTCCGAGTAGCCTGTGGTCTGGTCGAGGCCTATCTCTCCGGGCAGTCCGTAGCTGCGTTTGCGTATGACCGAGTACGGGATCCCGGTCCTGAGGGTGACACCCACGGCCAGCGGTATGCCCATGGCCTCCGGAGCCAGAACCCTGTCGCAGTCCAGGTCGGCCACCGAGACGATCCCGTCGACGATCTCCTCCAGGAGGTCCCGGTCCATGCGGGGGATGCCGTCGCTGACCGGGTTGACGAAGTACGGGTAGCCGTGCAGGTCAACGACGGGGCTCTCCAGGAAGGAACGTGTGAGGAGCGGGAATCCTGACGCCATGTCCTTCCATCGGCATGTTTTTTAAAAAGAGTTGGTTAACGGGGCATCGGTCAACATGGACGTAGATCAGAGGCTCGCCCTTATTACTAGGAACACCGAAGAGATCGTGACGGAGGAGGAGCTCCGCGCCCTCCTGACGGAGAAGGAGGAGCCCACCGCGTATATCGGGTTCGAGCCCTCGGGACTCGTCCACCTCGGGTGGGTCCTCGTGGCTCAGAAGATCCGCGACCTTTGCGACGCCGGGTTCAGGGTGACCATCTTCTGGGCGGACTGGCACGCCTACATCAACGACAAGCTCGGCGGGGACCTGGAGAACATCCGCACCTGCGCCCGCTACATGCAGGACTGCTTCATAGCACTCGGAGTCCCCGAGGACCGTGTCGAGTTCAAGTACGCCAGCGACATCCTCAGCGACATCGAGTACTGGGAGATGGCGATCAAGGTGGCCAAGGTCACATCCCTGTCCAGGGTCAAGAGGGCCATGACCATCATGGGCAGGTCCGAGGACGAGGCCGAGGTGGACACGTCGAAGGTCTTCTACCCCATCCTCCAGGCCACAGACATCTTCTGCATGGGTCAGGACGTCGCGTACGCGGGTCTCGACCAGAGGCGCGCGCACATGCTCGCAAGGGACGCCGCCGACAAGCTCGGATGGAAGAAGCCTATCGCGGTCCACACCCCCCTGCTCCCCGGTCTCAAGGGCGGCAACAGGATGGACCCGGTCGAGTCGAAGATGTCGAAGAGCGACCCCAACGGGAGCGTCAAGATCCATGACACCAGGGACGAGATCGCCGCCAAGATGAAGAAGGCCTACTGCCCGCCGGAGAAAGAGCATGAGGCGGAGAACCCCGTCCTCATGCTGTGCAGGTACATCCTGTTCCCGAGGAACGGGTCCATGCACATCGAGAGGCCCGAGAAGTACGGGGGACCCGTTGATTACAGCACATACGAGGAGCTCGCCGAGGCGTACTTCTCCGGATCGTTGTCACCGGTGGACCTCAAGTCCGGTGTGACAGACGGTCTCGCCGAGACGCTCAGGCCCGTCAGGGAGTACTTCGAGGCCAAGCCCGAGAACTACGAGGCCATCCTCAAGGTCGTCGAGAGCGTCAAGAAGTTCAGATGAGGGTCGGGCGAGACGCCCGGAACCCTCTTTCAAACCTTTTCGGAGGCTTCGGCCTCCAACTGCTGTCTTCTCTTGATGTCGCGGAACACTTCCATGGTCCTGTTCATGCAGATGTTCAGCATGGCCTCCACGTCGCCGATTCCGGTGAGGCCGGCGGCGCCGCCGTGGCCCCCGCCGTCTGTCATGGTCTCCTCGCCGACGCCGGACATTATCTCCCCTAGGTGGACGCCCTTCCTGACCGCGTCCTGGGTGGCCCTGGCGCTGAGGCGGAAGCACTCGTCCCTCTGGGAGCCGACGAACACCACGTCCGCCCCCGCGGCCATGATCGCACGGCACGACGACGCCTCGAAGCTGCCGCCGAAGGATATGGCGACGATCATCTCTCCGACCCTGTCGAACCTGGTGCGCTCGATCGCCTTCATCATGGCGATCTTCTCCGACATGCTGACCGGGGCCCTGGTCAGGTCCATGGCCTCGTCCATGTCTATGGAGCAGCGGACCATCAGGTCCTGGAAGCTGGAGAGCATGGACGGCCTGGCGTACTGGAAGTGGCCGCTGTCCGTCAGCATCCCTCCCAGGAGCATCAGCGCGCTGTCGCGTCCAATGTCCTTGCCCGCGAGGTCTATGATGTCCTTCACGATCTCGCAGCACGAAGTCCTCGAGTCGTCGCAGTAGAATATCCCGGCCAACCCGTCCCATCTGCCGGTCGGCTTGTGATGGTCGATCACGGTCACTCCTGCGGGGATGGCCGTCTCGGTCTCCAGCTGTTCGGGGGATGATGTGTCCACGACCACGACCTTCTCGTATGTCGCCGGGTCGCATCCCTCGAGCACGTCGACGCACATCTTGTCCGCGACCATCCTGGACACCCTGTCCAGACCGTTTGGGGCGAAGATGTCGCATTCGGGGAATGCGCGGGACAGTGCGTACGCCGATCCCAGCGCGTCCATGTCGGCGTTTCCATGGACGATGACCAGCATCCTTCCGGGACCTTCGAGGTATGACACAACGTCTTTCATCGGCCCTCGAAGGCCGATTCCATAATTAACAGTCGCGCCGGGGCGATGCGGACCGGTAACGGGTTTGGGAGGGGACGGGTGCGGACCCGTCCCCGGAGAGGTTCCGTCAGTTCCTGCCGGACAGCTTCTGGATGTACTTGTTCTGCCCCAGTCCGGTTATGAGTATGTCGGACTTGTAGAGCCAGACCGTCACGAATATGGTCGCGGCGGCGAACACCGCCATGTATCCGATACCACCGAGGACGAGGGTGACGTCGCCGTTCATGAGCGCCTGCATGGCCATCATCGGGTGGGAGAACGGGATGGCGAAGGTGATCGCCTGGATCCCGGCACCTGCCCCGTACCATCCGGTGAACATGATGATGAACATGGGGATCATGGCCAGTATGCTTAGGGGCATGGTCATGGTCTGTGCGGACTTGTAGTTCTTGGCGAACGCGCCGAGGATCATGCACAGTCCCAGGGCGCATATGATGGCCAGGAACATGGACACCATGACAAGCGTCCAGTCCAGGGTGTCGAGTGACATGCCGAGCGCTGCGAGGTCGACCCCGCTCCCGATGGACCCGGTCATGGATCCCATGTAGATGCTCATGCCCGCCATGTAGGCGAGTCCGTAGACCAGACCCACGATCGCCGCGGCGACGATCTTCCCGCTGACTATGGTGGTCCTCTTGATGGGCATGGTGAGCAGGGTCTCCAGGGTCTTGTTCTCCTTCTCGGAGCCCATGGAGCTGATGACGATGCTCCCCACCATCATTATGATGATCATGATCACGATCGGGATCATCAGGGTGTCGCTGCTGACCTGGCTGGAGATCTCCGACGGTGTCACGTCCATGTGGATCTCCCCGTTGACTACGGTCCCGACGTCCTGTCCGGAGGAAACCAGCGGGCTGGACAGGTAGTCGAAGTCCTGGATGCCGGACTGGGATATCAGCTTCTGCGAGAGGCTGGAGTTGAGCATGGAGACCACGGTGCTGCCGACGCTGGTCGATACGGTGGAATCGAACAGGCCGGTGGGCGTGTAGACGTAGTACTGCTGGATGGCGACGTGGACCTTCTCGGCCACGTCCGGTGATTCGTTACTCGAGAGGATGTCGTATATTTCGTCGGGAACGGCTATGGCGGCCGAGATGCCCTTCGACATCATCTCCGATGCCACGGCCTCCCTGTCGCTGCCGTCGCTGTCCATCAGGATTATCTTATCGGACTGCTCGCCGTAGATCGACAGGAGGGTGTCGTAGGCGTTCCAGCCGTCGTAGTCGCCATCGGTGCTCCCGATGTACCCGAAGGTGGGGAGCTCGCCGGAGGTGGCCTCGTCCACCTGGTCGCCGATGAGTCCGCCCAGGCCGGCGAAGAGCACGACCATGACAAGCACGGAGATCACCGACCCGGGGGTCAGGAGCTCCCTCAGCTCCTTCTTGAGGATCCCTGTCATGTGGCTCATCCTTTCACCGCCTTAACGAACACCTCTTCGAGTGTCTCCACGCCGTACTCGCGCTTCAGCTCCTCGGGGGTTCCGAGGAGGATCAGGTTGCCCTGGTCGATCATACCGACCCTGTCGCAGAGCATGTCGACCTCGAACATGTTGTGGGAGGACATCACGACGGTGACGCCGTTCCTGGCGATGTCCCTTATGATCTCCCTGATCTCGTAGGAGTTGATCACGTCCAGACCTGAGGTCACCTCGTCCATTATGGCGAGTTTGGGCGACGGCATTATGGCCCTGGCGATCAGCAGCCTGCGCATCATCCCCTTGCTGTACGTGTCCACCTTTGAGTCTATCCTGTCGCCGAGGTCCGCCAGGGCGATCCCCTTCTCGACCATCGCGGCGCGCTCGGCGCCGGTGGCGAAGAACCCCGCCATGAACTCCAGGTACGCCCTGCCCGTCAGGTCCTTGTAGGCCCCCGCGTCCTCGGGGAGGTAGCTGATGATCTTCCTCACCTCGTCCGGCTCCGACGTCACGTCGTGGCCGTAAACGGAGATGGACCCGGATGTAATCTTCAGAAGCGTGGATATCATGCGGAGGGTGGTGGTCTTGCCTGCACCGTTGTGTCCGATGAGGCCGAATATCTCGCCCTCCTTCACGGACAGCGAGATGCCGTGCACCGCCTCCCTGTTCCCGTACGACTTCCGCACCTCGTTGAGCACAAGTGCATCCATGCTGTGCCGAACAACGATATCCTATAAAATGGGGGGGGGGGGTGGACGGACTCCGTGTCCGGGGCCCGTCCGGTGTAATTTCAGGGTTTCACTGGCTGGGCCTGTTGCCCATGGCGGTGTTGATGGTCTCCTGGAGGACGGTGTACCTCTCCTTGAGGCTGTTTTCCTGCCTCTCGAGGGAGCCGATCCTGACGTCCATCATCTCGATGGATTCCTCAATCTCGCCCTTGAGGGCGTCCCTGTCCTCGACTTTGATGAGGAGGGACCCGGAAGACTTGTAGACCGCGCCGGTGCTGGCGTTCAGTTCCTCGAGGGTCCTGGTCAGCTCGCGCTTCTGGGCGTCGTACTGCATCTTCTGCGTGGACACCGCCTGGAGCTGCTGCTGGACCTGCTGGAACTGTGTGATCTGGTGCTGAAGCTGGGGGCTGATTCCGTTCATGGTTTCATCTCGGTGAGGTCTTCGATGTCCTGTATGACCCTGATGCACTCAAGATGCGAATTTAGCGCCGCCCTCATGGCGGAGGTGTCAGCAGCGCTCACCTCTATGACCGTCCTGCCATCCCCTTCGGAGAGGCGGGTCTCGGTGCGGGGGAGCTCCCTCCCCGCCTCGGGGCCCATTGCGGGGATGACGGTCCGTGCCGCATCCCCGTCGATGGTTATCCTGGCGCTCAGCATCTCAGTCGGACTTCAGGATCTTCTTCACGTTGGGTCTCTCCTTGAAGAAGATCTTCGATCCGCACTTCTCGCACTGCAGCCCGAGGGCGTTGACGTTCCTGACGGGCTCGTTGCACTTGGCGCATCTGTACATCAGACCACCTCGACTCAGTTCTCGCTGACCTGGGACAGCTCCTTCTTCGTCTTGGGGGTGTAGGCTCCGGCGGCGAACTTGGTGCCGCAGTGCTTGCAGTACCAGATGCCGGAGCTCTCCCTTTTCACGGAGTTGTGGTGGCACACGGGGCACTCGTGCTTCGCCTTCTGCTGGGCCTCGATGTTCTTGACCCTGTTGCGGACGATGACGCCGTACCTGGCACCAAACCTGCCGGAGCTGCCTACCTTCTCTGTTCTCTTTGCCATTGGAAATCACCCGATGATTATTCTGATCTCCGCACCGATCTCCACGGCCCTGTCGAGACAGAGGCTGAGTTCGTCGAGAGTGATAGAACCGCGGCCTCCCTTCTGCATCGCCCTGAAGTTGCCGACGTCGTCGGTAGTGACTGTCAGGCGTGCGGATGAAATCTGCTCTTCGTCGTAGTCGGGGTCTACTATTAAAGTGTTTCCGACTTTGACCTCCGTCACCGAAATGGGGGTGCAGGTGATGGGAAGAGGCGTGTTCTCGCCCTTGCCGTACTGCTCCCCGGGGATGGTGGCGGACTTGAGTGCGCACACAGCGGCGAGGTTGGCGGCGTCGAAGAGGTTGCCGTCGTAGTCGAGGGCGTAGATGTCCACGAAGCACATCCAGACCTCCTCGCCGGGGACGATGCACAGCTTCTCCACATCAACCATGCCGGACTCGCGGATTCCGCGGTCCACGACCCTGGCCAGCTCGATCGCGTCCTCTCCCGGTGGGCCGGACTCGAAGGTGGAGTGGGCCATGGGGATGAGCTCGGCGCCGGTGGTGAGCACACCGATGTTGGGTGTGTCCCCGAAGGGCGTTCCGGGGATGATCTTCACTCCCGCGATGACCTCGGTCTTGCCGAGCTTGACCCTGGCGGATCCGTCGGCGCTCTCGATGCAGTTGGTCTCGACCTGGATCTTCCTGACGTCGGTGACCCCGCGGCCATCCTGCCTCTTGCCGTCGGCGAGGAGGTTCATGATGTGGTCGCGCTTGATCTCGGACATAATCTCGCTGCTCATTCGGACTCCTCCTGTGCGGGCTTGGAGTAGCGCCTCTTCAGTGCGTCGACCTGGAGATCGTGCACCTCGTGGCATGCGTTCACCGCGAGCTCGATGGCGTGGTCGAACTCCTCGCGGGTCATGTTCCCGTCCATCTGGAGCAGGACGATCTCGTCCGTGGACGGCATGATGGCGATGGGAACATCGGCCTGACCGTAGTTGTCCTCCTCCTTGTTGAGGTCCAGGAGGACGTGTCCGTCGGCCTTGCCTGCGGCGATCGCGGGGACGATGTCCCTCATGGGGATGCCCGCGTCCGCCAGAGCGACGGATGCGGCGGTGAGCCCGGCGCACCTGGTCCCGGCGTTGGCCTGGAGGATCTCGATGTAGACGTCGATGGATGCGCGGGGGTAGAGCTCTGTGAGGACGACCCTCTCGAGTGCCTCGGAGATGATCTTCGAGATCTCGATGGACCTCCTGTCCGGTCCGGGTCTCTTCCTGTCGCTGACGGAGAAGGCCTGCATGTTGTACTTGCACTGCACGATGGCCTTCTGGGGGTTCTGCAGGTGCCTGGGGTGGCACTCCCTGGGTCCGTAGACCGCGGCGAGGACCTTGTTCTTACCGATTTCCACATAGGCGGAGCCGTCCGCGTTGTTCAGGACTCCGGCCTCGATCTTGATCGGCCTGTGCTGCTCTTCGGTCCTGCCGTCGATGCGCATGCCGTTCTCATCTACCAATACCATGTCAGTATGTCCGCTCATTGTCACTCCTCCCC
>CALUHQ010000051.1 GCA_944320485.1 Candidatus Methanomethylophilaceae archaeon | reverse complement strand
CTGGGAGGCGGCACCATCGAGGTCAAGAACTTCTCGAAGGAGACCGCCAAGGACGCGTCCGGCAAGGGCGTCTGCCCCTACTGCGGCGCCGAGCAGATCAAGATCAAGCTCGACAAGCCCACCACCTTCCGCGAGGTCGAGGACAACCACAAGCTCACCGCCAAGGAGGTCCGCGAGAGGCTCGAGAGGATCCCCGACGAGGACCTCGTCACCCTCGGCATCGACCCTTCCACCTGCAGGCCCGAGTGGATGGTCCTCACCGCGCTGGCGGTGCCCCCCGTGACCGTCAGGCCCTCGATCACCCTCGACTCCGGCGACAGGTCCGAGGACGACCTGACCCACAAGCTGGTCGACGTCCTCAGGATCAACCAGAGGCTCAGGGAGAACCGTGACGCCGGTGCCCCCCAGCTCATCGTCGAGGACCTGTGGGAGCTGCTCCAGTACCACGTCACCACCTACTTCGACAACCAGACGTCCGGAATCCCGCCCGCGAGGCACAGGTCCGGCCGCCCGCTGAAGACCCTGGCCCAGAGGCTCAAGGGTAAGGAGGGACGCTTCAGGTCCAACCTGTCCGGAAAGCGTGTGAACTTCTCCGCCCGTACGGTCATCTCGCCCGACCCGCTGCTCTCCATCAACGAGGTCGGTGTGCCCGTGTTCGCCGCGAGGGAGCTTACCGTCCCCGTCCACGTCAACGAGCACAACATCGAGAAGATCAGGGAGATGGTGGCCCGCGGCCCCTCGCCCACCCCCGACAAGCCCTACGTGCCCGGGGTCAACTACGTGATACGCTCCGACGGAAGGAGGATCAGGGTCACCGAGAGGAACGCCCCCGACGTGGCCGAGGGCATCGACATCGACTACACCGTGGAGAGGCAGCTGATCGACGGTGACGTCGTCCTGTTCAACAGGCAGCCCTCGCTGCACAGGATGTCCATGATGGCGCACCGCGTCAGGATCATGGAGGGACGCACCTTCAGGTTCAACCTCTGCGACTGTCCCCCCTACAACGCGGACTTCGACGGTGACGAGATGAACCTCCACGTCCTCCAGTCGGACGAGGCCCGCGCCGAGGCCAGGATCCTCATGCAGGTCCAGGAGAACATCCTGTCGCCCAGGTACGGAGGACCCATCATCGGTGCCATCCACGACCACATCACCGGAGCGTACTTCCTCACACACAACAACCCCCGCTTCGACAGGTTCGAGGCCATGAACATCCTGTTCAAGCTCGGCGACATCGAGGTCCCCAAGCCGTTTATCGACGAGAAGGGCGAGCCCTACTGGACCGGGAAGCAGCTGTTCTCCATCGTGCTGCCGGACGACTTCCGCACCACGTTCAAGGCAAATATCTGCCAGAACTGCAAGCAGTGCAAGAAGGAGGAGTGCGAGTACGACGCGTACGTCAAGATCCGCGACGGGAAGCTCCTGTGCGGTACCATCGACGTCAAGGCGATCGGTAACAGCAAGGGTAAGATCCTGGACCGCATCGCCAGGGACTACGGCTCCGACCGCGCCGCCAAGTTCATCAACGAGGTCACCAGGCTGGCCCTCGGCGCCCTCATGAACCACGGGTTCTCCACCGGGATCGGTGACGAGGACATCCCCGAGGAGGCGGCCCTCCAGATCGCCAACAACACCCAGGACTGCATCGACAAGGTGACGGAGCTGGTGGAGTCCTACCAGGACGGAACCCTCGAGCAGATGCCCGGACGCTCCCTCAGGGAGACCTTGGAGGTCAGCGTCATGGGAGTCCTCGGAAACGCCCGTGACGAGGCCGGAAAGATCGCCGGGAAGCACCTGGGAATGAACAACCCCGCGGTCATCATGGCCAAGGCCGGTGCCCGTGGATCCATGCTCAACCTGTCCCAGATGGCCGGTTGCGTCGGTCAGCAGGCCGTCCGTGGAGAGAGGCTGTCAAGGGGATACTGGAACAGGACCCTGCCCCACTTCGAAAAGGGCGACCTCGGCGCATACGCCAGGGGATTCTGCTCCAACTCCTACAAGTCCGGTCTCTCGCCCACCGAGTTCTTCTTCCACGCCATGGGAGGAAGGGAGGGTCTGGTCGATACCGCCGTCCGTACCTCCAGGTCCGGATACATGCAGAGGAGGCTCGTATCGGCCCTCGAGGACCTGAAGCTGACCGCCGACGGAACCGTCAGGAACACCATCGGCACCGTCGTCCAGTTCAAGTACGGGGAGGACGGGGTCGACCCCGCCAGGACCGTCAGGGGCAAGGCCATCGACCTGGACGACCTCTTCGCGGAGGTCCTGGGAGACAGGGCCGACGAGCTCCTGCACATCGACACCAAGGATGTCGGAGGCGACTACGGAGCGCTCGAGAAGGACGAGATGGAGTACATCGAGGACGAGGAGAGCGAGGAGTACGACGACCTCGACATGGACTACGAAGGCGGAGGTGAGTGATAATGGCAAAGAAGGACACGATGAAGGCCCTGATCAACAGGGACATCAACGAGGAGACCGCAGCCCTCCTGCTCACCAGGTACAACTCCCTCAGCGCCATAAGCAACGCCGGGGAGGCTGAGCTGGTGGAGCTGGGGCTCATGGAGGAGGAGGCCAGGTCCGTCATCGCCAAGATCGGCAAGAGGCCCGCCTCGTCCTCCAGGGTCAAGAAGGAGGTCGAGGAGACCGTCCCGGTCGAGCCCATGGAGGAGATCACCAACTGGTACCAGTACTCCGAGGGCGAGCTCAGGCTCAAGGCCATCTCCGAGAAGCTGGGCATCGAGCTGCCCATGAAGATCGTCGTTGACATCGCGAAGCGCATCGAGAACGCCGACCTAGACGACGAGACCTGCGAGAGGCTGCTCACGGTGGCCAACAGGATGTACACGTCTCATCTCATGGACCAGAACGAGTCCGCGGGTGTCATGGCGGCCCACTCCATCGGAGAGCCCGGTACCCAGATGAACATGCGTACATTCCACTACGCGGGAGTCGCGAACATCAACGTCACCCAGGGTCTGCCCAGGTTGATCGAGATAGTGGACGCCAGGCGCGTCCCCAGCACTCCCTCGATGAACATCCCGCTCACGGGGACCGCGGCCGAGGACGAGAACATCGCCAAGTTCGTGGCCTCCAACATCGAGATGACGACCCTGCTTGACATCGCCCGCGTCGAGACGGACATCACCAACATGAGGCTGATCGTCCGCCCTGACGCCAGGAAGATGGAGTCCAGGGGCATAGACATAGACGAGGTCGTCGACAGGCTGAACAAGGTCAAGGCCGTCCGCGGACTCGTCACCAGGGACGGCTACGACGTGGTCATCACGTCGGACGAGCCGTCCTACAAGAAGCTGCAGACGATGTTCGACGCCATCAAGGGCGCGAAGATCAAAGGGATCGACAACATCACCCGTGCCGTTCTCTCCAAGACCGAGGGGTCGTGGAAGATCGTCACGGAGGGCAGCAACCTCAAGGAGGTGCTCAAGGTCGAGGGAGTGGATGCTGACAACGTAATGACGAACAGCATCCTGGAGGTCGCGGACGTCCTCGGAATCGAGGCGGCCAGGAACTCCATCATCCACGAGGCCATGGGAACCCTCGGAGAGGCTGGTCTGGACGTCGACATCAGGCATATCATGCTTGTCGCCGACCTCATGACCAACGACGGATACGTCAAGGCGATCGGAAGGCACGGAGTGTCCGGAAAGAAGTCCTCGGTTCTCGCCAGGGCCGCTTTCGAGATCACAGCCGCGCACCTTCTGCACGCAGCTATGGTGGGCGAGGTGGACCACCTCGAGGGAGTCACCGAGAACATCATAGTCGGTCAGCCGGTCACACTCGGTACCGGAGCCGTAAACCTGATTTACACACCCAAGAAAAAGGGGGATGAAGAATGAGCGATGAGAAAATCGACATCAGCAGGGCATTGAAATCCGCCATCACCACCGGAAAGGTGGAGTTCGGCGT
>CALUHQ010000050.1 GCA_944320485.1 Candidatus Methanomethylophilaceae archaeon | reverse complement strand
ACGGGTCGGACGCCGTCTACCCCTGGAACCCCAACGGGTCCCCCTCGGACATCGCGGGCATATGCAACCCTGCGGGAAATGTCCTGGGCATGATGCCCCATCCGGAGCGTGTGATTACCAGGTTCACGCATCCCGACTGGACCAGGGGCTACACCGACGAGGAGGGTGACGGGAAGGTCATCTTCCGCTCGGTGATCTCTAGCCTCACAAACTGATTCAAAATCCCCTCCCCGGGGAACCGGGGAGCGGGCTTACCGCTGTTCTTCCAATAGCGGAATGTGACGTAGCGCCACAGATTCTGAATTTTATTCATTTTTTGACTCAAACTGCCGCGTTCCGAGGGGAATCGTGGAATAAGTGAGTACACAGGAAGCGACATTGGGATTCAACACCCCAACGTTCACACAAGAGGAAAAGCCGATTGCAATCAGGGAACCCCTCTCCGCAACGGATCTGGAATCCATCCGTTCCGATCTGATGGGACTGGACGTAGCCCCCGTCGGGCAGACGACGATTCTCGACATCCGCACCTGCGGATACACCCTCTCGCAGGTCATGGCGTTCGTCGGGATCGCCCAGGGGATGTTCCCCTCGCATGAGATCTTCATGGATGGTGACGAGTACGCCATCGTCGCCCGTGCAAGGGGTGTGTCGGCATGACTTGGAAGCTGCCGAACGGAAACGTCGTGGATGACGACGGACTGTACAACCATCTCATCAGCATCGTCGACGACGACTACGCCGTCAGCTATCTGGACGACGCCTTCCCCGAGATAGACGTCTGCGGACACAGCTATCCCGCTGGGAAGGTCGCGCGCTCCACATGGGACGAAATCATGTGGAACGCCCTCAAGGACGACATCGTCGACGGCATCTACGTCGACCGCGACTATGGATCACTCGAGGAGTTCGGGATCGAGCCCGTCGATGACGGCGACTCACCCGACGACTGCCCCGAGTCGGTCATCGCAGAGGGGGGACAGGACTGAACGGATGCGTTTTCGCAGCATCCGAGACCGTCCGTCCTTATATATGGACGTCCGCCGGCGAGAACTCGGGCTTTATATATGGTTCGGACTCCGAACCAGCCCTCGTTCCGGCTCGGTTCGGACGTCTGGCTGCATGCGAAAACAGGGCCCTCGGTTCGGCGAACCGAACCAGACCGAACTAAGCTGTGTGGTGTGAATGTCCCGCCCCTCCAAGAAGGGTCTGACCAAGACGCAGGTGATGGTCGCCATCGCCGCCCTCGGTCTCGACGAGAACGGGTTCAGGAGGACCCAGAAGCAGGTCGGAGACCTGCTCGCTATGTCCAAATCCACCGTCTCCGAGGCCATCCGCAGGCTGATCGACGGTCAGTTCATCATGGAATCGGGCAAGGCGTCCCGCGACAAGCTCTATGCCCGCGGGATCAACTTCGCCGCCCTCGAGGCCCAGATTACGGACTCGATCTTCGAGAACATGCGTAATCTGAGGATGGTTCAGAAAACCAGAGTCCCTGGTTCTCAGGCGGACCGTTCCGAGGCTCCCGAAGCCTCCCAGAACGTTAACGCTACTGAACCCGACATCTTCGTGGAGATCCACTACTCTGGCCCCGGATACATGTTTGGTGTCGAGAAGGAGGGCAACATCGAGAGGACGCCGATCGAGGTCACCGATCCCAAGACGGGCAGGACCAAGCAGGTGTGGCAGTCCCTCATGACCCACGCATTCGAGCCCGACGGGTCCGCCAACTGGACGGGGGGATTCGTCCTCGGCGACGGCCGTCGTTACACCCTGCGCTACCAGCGCACTGTGAACGGCATCCGCCGCTTCTACGTCGTGCCCCAGCACGAGGTCAGGGTCTCGCCCGCGGTCGCGGAGAGTCACGAGGCGTGTCTCCGCGCGTTCGTGGAGGCCTGCACCCCGATGCTCAACTGGCTCCAGAAGTTCGCTGGGTGGAGGTTCACCACCGACGAGTACGGGATGTACGCCCTCCTCAACGACATCAAGCCCCAGAACGTCCACAAGGCCCTTCGCGGTCACATCAACGATGTTGTGACAGAACTGACGGGCGGTGCGTTCGTGGGCAACGACCAGCTATGGGCGGACAACTCCCCGGGGTACACCGAGTTGGAGACCAACCAGTCCGACTACATCGAGGCCCTTATCGCCCTGCCCGAGACGCGCAGGCGTGTGGATGCCATGTTCGGCGAGTGGCCCGCGAGCAAGGAGAACCTTGCCTCGCTCCGCGAGGACGTCGACACTCTGGCCCACATCGTCCACAGGATGTACGAGATCCAGTGCGACTTCGCGCAGATCACCGCCGTTTCTCAGCGCCATTCGGCTCTTGCAGCCAATCAGACCACTTTCGATCAATACCCGATGGACGGAGGATCATCGAACCCCTCCTCGGGAAAGCCGCCGGAGGGATACCAGTGACAAAGTCCGCCGGAAAAACCCCTAATTCTAACGAACAGGGGGATTCTGAATTGATAAGAGAACTAATTGAGAGTATCATGAATGATGTGGAGCTGAGGCTCCACGAGATCGACGTCCAGACGGGTTCCGTCCCGCTGGACAGATTGAAGACCCTGTCCAAGCTCATCGAGAACAAGGGCAGGATGGTCCCCGCCGTATGCTCGAGTCTGGACGTATGCACGCGCTACGATCAGAGCAAGCGTGACCGCCAGCTCGAGGACTACAAGTCCGTCACCCACGACATCGTCTACCTCGCGCTCGAGGCCATGCTCAACGCCAACCGTCTCGAGGCGACGTTCAGAAGGGGGGATGTGGCATGATCGTGCGCGTCCCGAGAGCCGTCGCCTTGGCCGTAGTCAGGCAATGCGAGAAGATTAGGAGTGGCGACTGTACGCCTCCCGAGGATCCGTCATGGGTCGAGGAGGAGCCCGGTATCTGGGTCGCCAACCTGTACGATCCCGTCAGCGTCGTCTACTATCAGGAGGACGGTCGCGTCGAGGTCGAGGTCGGGGACTATTGCTTGGACGCCGTCTACAGAGCCATGTTTGTCGATGAGGATGACGTCAATCTGCTTATATTGGCCACGGACAGCCGTTTCATCCTCACATGTCCCGTCGGGGAGGCGGTCGAATGAGTTCCGCAGGCATTGTGAGAGCGTGCTTCAAGCACCGCTACAACGAACTCCTCGAACAGGGACTGGCCGACGACAGCACATGCCTGATTGACAGGGACGAGTTCGAGATCTGCCAGAGCAAGAGCGCGAAGCTCAAGAACATCGCGAAGATGATGAATGTCTCCGCCGAGGACATCAGATCCGCGAAGGAGTTGGAGCGCAAGCTTGTGGTCAGGGACCGCGAGAGGGCTCTGTCATCGCTGTACACCGAGGAGGAGCTTGCCGCCCCCGTCAGCATCGGTTCTGGTGCCGAGGTCGTGGAGGACCACTCGAAGGTACACACCACGATCCTCGTGGTCAAAGAGACCTCCGTGTACCACATCACCCTCATGAGGATGTGGTGTGAGGCGAGGGGCATCCCATACAACTCAGTCTACGTGGGTACCGCTGGCAAGTTCCCTCAGCTTCCCGAAGATTCCGTCGGGGGTCGTGTCCTCGTCTTGACCAAGGGCAGTATCTCGCCCGAGATGCGTCCCGCATTTGACGAGTGGATCGAGGCCAGCGGACTCGGGTTCGTGACATACCTCGATGAGAGGCAGGCATGGAACGGGGTTTTCCCTTCCGAGGACCACAACGACATCGAATCCAAGTACATGGGCAACCGCTGGATCAGGTTCTGCTGGGATCATCAGCGCACCTTCCTGTCCCATCGCATCTCATCCTACACCAAGTCCGCCGCCTTGGAGGATGTCATGGAGTGCGCCAGATTGGGAATCCCCCTCTGGGCTGTCGCCAAGGCCATCGGCATATCGACGGCAGAGCTCTCCGACGCCCTCAAGGACGAGGGTTTCAGGGACGACTACGAGAACTGCTATCTCGGCATCGAGGACATGGGCGTCGTTTCTGCCTCCCCCGTGGCGGACACCGGTGCTGTTGACGCCGCGAAGGTGGAACCCGTCGGATCCGAGGTTGAACCCGAACCTGAACCCGAACCCGAACTTGAACCCGAAAATGAACCCGAACTTGAACCTGAACCCGAACTTGAACCCGAACCAGTTCAGGCCAATGCTCCCAGAAGGGCCGATGCGAAGGTGGAGACCATCGAGATCTCCGAACCCCTCATCACCCTCAGCGGGGCGAAGTCCATTGTCCGCACCATTGTGAACGGTGCCGTTCCCGACGAGGACCTTTGGACCAAGTCGGGGGACGGGTGGATCATCCGCTCGTACCGCGCCAACATCGCGTACCGCAACGGTGTGACAGCGTACTGCAACGGGTCCGAATCCAAGATCAGGGAGGCGTCGTATGTTCACTCCAACGGCGGCGTCCTCTTCGACCGCGACGGTCTCCTCTACAAAGAGGTCGGACACCTCGTGTTCGCCCTCGCAGACAGGACGACCGTTGGCGTCCCCGTCGTCTCAGACTATCCCGTCAGGGCGAAGAGGTGGTTGGCATGACCGACGGTGCGAGGACCAAGGCCTTGCTGTTCGCCCGCAGGCCTTCCCCCTACGAGACCTTCCCTAGCCTTGGGATGCAGGAGAGCACCCTGAGCATGTGGGCCAAGGGCATGGGGATGGACCTGCTCCGTTCATACCGCTGTTCCTCCGACGACTACCTCGTGGCCCGCGACGTCATCGATGCCATGGTCGGGTTCTCCGTCCGCTCCGGTGTCGGTGCGATGGTCTTCTGGACCAAGGAGATCCTTGACGATGACTCCCTGCAGCTTCTCGCGGAGGTCTCGTACACCTACGGTATAGACATCTGGTTCATCGCGGACAGCGACACCCCGTGGACCGAGGACGACGACGGATCCGACATGGACGTGTCCGAGGCCCGTCCCCAGATCGAGGTCTTCATCATCGCGACTGGCACGGACGACTCGAAGGGGGTGAGGGAATGACCGTTCCCACGGATCCCGTCAAGGGCAACCAGATCCTCGAGGTTCTGTTCAGGGTCATCGGCCCCTACGCCCCGCCCGAGGCCATCGTAGCATACTGGAAGGCCATCAACCAGAGGTGGGTCCGCAATCTGGACGGCATCTCGGACAAGAGCATGCTGCTTCTGGTCTCCTACAACGAGAGGATGCGCTCCGAGAGGAACGACCCCGAGACCTTCAACCGCCAGGGCTACGAGTACGTATGCAAGAGGATCAAGTCCCCCGAGGTCACCCCGCAGGAGGTCTCCGACCTCAAGAGGGTTAAGCGCGCCTACGACCTGATGGACGAGTTCCGCCAGTTGATCATCGCCGCGCAGAGGAACGACATGGTCAGGGTCAACCGCATCCTTAGCAAGGGGGCGACGGCATGACCTCCCCCGAGTCTCAGGAGCTCGACCAAGGCGGTGTCCAGACCGCGGTCATCTACGCCCGTGTGTCCACGGATGATTCCGACCAGACAGTCGAGAACCAGTTGCCCCTGTGTCGTGCCTACTGCGAGAAGTACGGCTACAGGATCGTCGGCGAGTATTCCGAGGAGCACACCGGTTCCACCATCAACCGTCCGAAGTTCCTCGAGATGCTTGGACGCCTCTCGCTCGGTGACGTGAACTACGTCGTAGTGTACGACCAGTCGAGGCTGACCCGTTCCGACGAACCCAATGGCGACTTCAAGTACGTCCAGAAGCTCATCAACGACAGGCACGCCCTCGTGCGTTTCGTCGCTACCGACATCGATCCTAAGTCTGATGCCGGCAAGATTCTCACGTCATTCAACAGCTTCACGAACGCGAAGTTCAACGAGGAACTGTCCCGCAAGACCTCGATAGGGATGCAGAGGAAGAAGTCGCAGGGAGACCACGGAAGCAACGTCGGGCGCCCCGCGGCCTTCATGTTCATCGAGGACATCCCGACCGCTCCCGAGGGAAGATACCAAGCCCCCGACCCTGAAAACGGGGTCATCGGCACGCGCACGGTCACGGAGGACTACCTCATGTCTCTCGCACGCGAAGGGGTCTCTCTCAGGCAGGCGGCGAAGTACATCGGGGTCAGCGTGACGGTTCTCATAGCCGAGATGCGCCCGAGGGAGTCTGTGCCTAGCAGAAGGCTCAAGAAGGTTGCCGTCGCCAAAGCGAAGGATCCGAACTACACGATCAAGGACTCCGACTACGTCTACTACTACCGCTACAAGGGGACGAAGGATCGCTACACGCCCTACATGACCCTTTACGAACAGGCGGTAGGCGTTAGGAAAGGGGGTTGTACGGAAAGGGTCGGAATTGAGGGCGAAATCCGTTCGGAAAGGGTGGTAGAATGACCCGTTCGGAAAGGGAACCCTTTACGGACACCCTTGAACCCTTTACGAACGGTTCCGACGCCCCTGCGGAGGAAAAGCCCCGTTCGAAGCCGAAGATCCGTCCCAACCTGCGCTGTTCGATGCCGAAGGGACTGCAATTCCGCTTGGAGCACATCATCGTGGAGGAGCGCAGACTGCCCTCCGTGGTCTACGACAAGGTTGTCGAGGATTTCCTAGCGACTTCGGAGTACGAACCGCGCCCCTACATCCCCACGGAGATTGTACACGAGGACTCGGAATCGCGCAACTACTCTCTCGCACCCCTGCTGAATCAGAAGCTCCGCGAACGCGCGGAGTCCGAGGGGCGTAGCGTCCAGACTCTGTTCATGCGTGCCGTCTACGACTACGTGAGGCATAGCCCCGACGATCCCGTCAAGGCGCAGTCCCCCGAGAGGGACGACACCGAGGAGGCGGAATGATGGACAAGATCACCATCCGTCTCCCCGAGGACGTCCGCGAGACCGTCGAGCGCAACGCCGAGTCGAACGGCATGTCGATGTCCGAGTACATCCGCAATCTCGTCGAGTCCGATGCCGGGACGCCGACCCGCGAGTCCCTTCCGAAGGGGCTCCGCGATGTGGTGGACAGGGACCTCGAGGACGGCATATTCCGCGACGAGTCCGAGTGCGTCCTCCACTACATCCGCGAGGGAATGAGGAAGGAGGGCAGGCTCCAGAGGATCCCGGCGGCGAACCCGAGGGGGCTCCCGACGAGGCGTGGCTCCCATGAGGACTACCACGGCCTGTTTCTCGAGGGGGTGAGGGAATGAACGCACTCCCGATCTCCCGCGAGGCGAGGATCGTCGGGTCGACGGTGTCGAACTCCGCCACCGGTTCCGAGTTCACTCTCACGTTCGACGTCAGCGACGGCCCCGTCAGGGACCTGCTGTTCAGCATCGTCAAGAACAGGAGGTACGCCATCGAAATCACCGATTACGGACACGCCTTGGTTATTCGGGACCTGTCTGACCAGAGGGAACCCATCCCCATATCCATCGGAACGTGGTTCCCGAAGGAAGCGTTGGAGTCCCTGATCGAACATACGGGGGTGGAACCGTGAAGGTACCCACACCAGAGGACCCCCTCCGCGTGGTCGAGCTTTTCAGCGGCATCGGCGCCCAGGCGATGGCCCTCAAGAGGCTGGGCATCCCCTACGAGGTCGTCGGCACATCCGAGATCGACAAACATGCCATTGCCTCATACGAAGCCATCCACGGTCCAGTCAACCAGCTCGGCGACATCACCAAGCTCGAGCACCTGCCAGAGTGCGACCTAGTCACCTACAGCTTCCCCTGCCTGACGGGGGACGTCAAGGTGCTCACGGCCAAGGGATGGGTCTGCATCCGCGACGTGGAGGTCGGCGACTGCGTGTACTCCCACGACGGCGGTTACCACCGCGTCATCGCCGCCGGATGCACGGGAACGAAGCCCACACTCACCCTCCGCGTCGAGGGACACAATCCGATCCGTTGCACCGACAACCATCTGTTCCGCCGTCGCAACAAGGACGGACTGTGGGTCTGGTCCGAGGCGGGGAGAATCAGGGGCGGCGACATCCTCCGCACCATCACCTGCGATTCGGAGGACGGCAAGCCCGTCTACGGATCCGTGAAGGTACTCGAGTGCGCCCCCAACAACTACGACGAGAAGGTCTACGACATCACAGTCGAGCGCACCGAGAGCTTCTACATCCAGGGGGGGGTAGAGACGCATAACTGCCAGGACCTCTCCGTGGCAGGCGCCCAGCGCGGGATGGAGAAGGGTTCCGGAACGAGGTCCGCCCTCCTCTGGGAGGTCGGCAGGCTCATCGAGGACGCCGTCAATAACGGCCATGCCCCCGAGTGCCTTGTCATGGAGAATGTCCCCGCGATCCTCAACCAGAAGAACGTCGGGGCGTTCAACAAGTGGATCGACTTCCTGACCAGTCTTGGATACACATCCTCGTACCAGATCCTCAACGCCACGGACTTCGACGTCCCGCAGAACAGGTCCCGCTGCTTCATGGTGTCCTGCATCGAGGGGCTGAGGTTCCGCTTCCCGACGGGGCATCCCACGGACAGGCGTCTGAGGGACGTCCTCGAGGACGACGTGGACGAGGGGTTCTACCTTTCGGACGAGAAGATCGCCCTCTACGAGGAGCACAAGAGACGCCACGATTCCTTGGGACACGGTCTCGGATGGAAACCGAGGACGGCAGATGCAGAGGCGAGGGCCCTCACATGCGATCGGACACGTCACGGCGGCAACTTCATCATCACCCAGGGGTCGATGGAGGACTACCGCACTGACCACGAACCGAACTCCGAACCGACGGATGGTTCGCCGAACCAAGTGCCGAACCAAGATGCCGAACCGACAGTCCCTGCCTGTGATCCATCCGACGAGGACGGACGCATCGTGATCGCTGGGAAGATCCCGGGAAGCTACGACATGGCGGGCCGCGTCTACGACCCGCAGGGTCTGGCCCCCACGCTCACGACCTTCGCCACTGGTGGAAACCAGATGCCGAAGATTGACGTCAGCGAACCCAGGATCGACGTCGTCGGGAACATCAGGGGGATGAAGGATCAGTCGGGCCGCGTCCACGGGAAGGACGGGTACGCCCCGACGGTCATGGCGAACCGCTTCGGCGGGAAGAGCTCCCTGATCGTCGATTCCCAGAACGGAGGGGGTGCCTGAATGGAGGATTTCATCTACAGATGCACCTCCTGCGGCAAGCTGTGCAGGCTCACGTCCATCAGCGAGTCTAGACCCGAGGAGGGATCAGAGGTCCGCTACTACTGTCCTCGTTGCGAGGGCACGCTTCCGCAGGGCAAGTCGGTGATGAGATACGTCCCCGACACCAGATGCTACATCAACTCCGACTATGGGGATGTAGAGTTCTATCGCACCGACGAAGAGGACGGTGCCATGTGCGTCGCCATGAGGTCCGAGCAGACCGACTATGCTCAGGTGGATCTGTTCCTCAATCGCGAGGAGGCCATGAGAGTCGCGGAATTCATCCTCGATTCCCTCGGGGGTGGGGTCGATGACTGAGCCTGCGGTCGCAGTTCCATACGACAGAACTGAGCTCCTTCCCGAAATCGGCGAGGGAGAGGCGGTCTCCATGCTCACGCCGGGCAGGGCGGTGAAGCGTCAGAACGGACCGAGGTTCAAGACCGACGGGACATCGTTCGCGCTCACCTGCCAGGACATCCACGGGGTCGCGATGATGGATCATCAGAAGCTCCGCATCCGCTACCTGACACCCCGCGAGTGCTGGCGCCTCATGGGTCAGCCCGACTACGCCTTCGACGCGGCCAAGGCCATCGGCACCTCGGACAACCAGCTCTACAAGCAGGCGGGCAACTCGATCGTGGTCGACTGCCTCATGGCCATCTTCGACGGCATGTACGTGAAGAGGACGTGGGACGGTAGCCAGCGCACTCTGGGGGAGTGGATGTGAACCCGACCGCAGGAGTCCGCGGGGTCAACGCCAGATCCACGCCGAGGAAGCACATCGCGGACGCGGTACTCGCTACGCTCGACGGTGCGACGGCCCCCATGTCCACCAAGGAGCTCTCCGACATCACGGGATTCGGTCCCGGTGAGGTCAGGGGCATCCTACAGACCCTGTTCAGGATCGGATCGGTGGTCAAGGTCCCGAGGACGGACCCCATCCTGTGGGAGCTGCCGGGCAGGAGCCTCAACATCCCCGCCGCACAGCCGTATGTCGTGAGGCGCGAGTGCCGTTCCCGCGTCATCGACCTCCTGAGCTCTTCCGACAGGCCGCTTAGGTCCGCGGAGATAGCCCAGATCGTCGGTGCCGAGAGCGGTCTGGTGAGGGGCATCCTCCTACAGCTCAAGCGCGACGGGAAGGTCAGCGTCACGAGCGGGAGTCCGTCTCTGTGGTCCCGCACCTCCTCGAAAGACGATTCCGAGGACACGGGGGGATGCGCGTGACCAGCTTCACCTCTAGGAAGAGGGTACTGGCTGCCGAGGTCCATGCCATCCTCTCCGAGTCGGGGTCACCGATGACCTCCAAGCAGATCTCGGACATGACGGGCCACACGGTCCGCGAGATTGTAGGGGCTCTGAGGATCCTCGACGATGCTGGCGCCGTCTACAAGATCAGGTGCGAGAAGCACTTCGAGTGGTCCGTCCCCGGTGTCGCATCGCTTCCGAGGATGAGCCCCCACTGCACAGAGAGGGCCGAGTGCCGTGTCCGCATCATCAACCTGATGAACGGCTCGGACGCCCCGATGACCAAGGCCGAGATAGCCGAGAGCATCGGCGCCGACCTACAGATGGTCTCGTCCATCCTGTACAACCTCCGTCGCGACGGGAAGGTCCGCACCTCGGGGGGAGCCGACCAGTGGGAGGTGGTCAGATGACCGACCAGGCATCGGACATCGCCTATCTCCACATGCGTGTGGAGTCCCTTGAGAGGCGGCTGACGGAGACGGAGGACGACGTGGAGGAGGGCTTCGACACCGTCTCCCGCTTCGCAACCGTCATGGGGCTGTGCTTCGCGGTGATCATCGCGATCGACCTGGCCCGCCCCATCCTGGACGTGTTCTCATGACCCCCGTCCTGTACGATTACCAGTGCATCCGTCCAGCGGACGCCATCCAAACCCCTTCCGAAGAAACCCAGAACGAAAAGGAGGAACGTGAAATGTGCAACATCGAGCAGAAGCAGAAAGCAGACAACGGAAGGGACGACGGGATCATCGAGTCCCTGTTGGATGGTAAGACCCCCGACGGATACGTGGAGGTCCGTTCCGACATCGACACCGATGACGGGGAGGTGTCTGAATGATGAGGGCTGTCATGGACAAGTCCATGCTCAGATCCCTCATCTCGAGGGCGGGAATCATCCCGATGGACGACCTGAACATCGAGTACACCTCGGACGGGTGGAGGATCGGCATCAGGGACAGCTCCAACATCGCCCTGCTCGAGATCATCGTGTGGTCCAACACCATGCAGTCCTACGAGTGCGACCCCTACGACGCCGAGAAGGGGGAGAAGCCCCAGAACGCCTCGGTACCCTTCAAGAGGTTCATCGAGGCGGTGAACGTCCTCCCCGACGGGGAGGTCGTGACCATCACCGACGACGGTGCCTACATGAGGCTCGACGCGGGGAAGATCCACACGCGCATCCGCATAGGCGGCATCCACACCCGCGTCGAGGTCAGGAGCATGGACATCGACTTCATCTTCCCCCTCAACACAGCGGACGTGGAGAAGCTGTTCTCGGCCTCGATGAACGTCACGGACATGATCACCATCGCATGCGGGCCGGAGGGACTGTCCCTGTCCGTCTCCGACGACGCCCTTGCTGGGATGAAGTACACCGATCCCGAGATAACCTCGGAGAGGAGCATGAGGTCCAACTTCCAGCTCGACTACGTTGTCTCCGCGCTAAAGGGGATCAAGGGCAACGTCCTGATCTCGCTGGACAACGACTATCCTCTCAAGATAGCGTCCAACGAGCCGTTCACGACGGTCTACTACCTCGCCCCCAGGCTGATCGAAGGGGAAGCCGAGGAGTGAGGGCGATGCCCGTCGTGACTTTGGATGAGATCGTCGGGATGCTCAGGGAGGGCAGGACGCCCAAGCAGGTGGCAGCCTTCCTGGGCATCACCGAGAGGGCCATCCGCAACCGCTTCGACAGGGCGGGAAGGCTTAGCGAGTACGAGAACATCGTCAGGGACTCGCAGGCGAAGGCCGCCGGAAGGGTGGACGTGTCCGCCATCATGGGACTGGCCGACAAGGGCATGAGCTTCAACTCGGCCTGCATCGAGCTCGGGTACCCGAGGGCGACCGCCACCAAGCGTCTCGAGGACGACGGCAGGATGGGCGAGTTCTACATCCGCTCGTACGCCGCGAGGGACCGTGTCGTCATCCCGAAGGTGGACGCCGTGGAGTATCACGAGGGTCCCAGGAGGGTGATCCTCTCCATGGCCGCCAAGCTGGACTCCGAGGAGGACAGGGCGGCCCTGATCCAGGCGGTGCAGTCGGTGGACTTCCTCATTAGGGACGGCGCGAGGCTGTCCCAGATGTGCGGGGGGACACCATGAGCGATCCCGGGGAGACCCCGACCCAGAAGAGGGAGAGGTTGAAGGAGAAGCCCATCCGCAACCTCGGCAACTACGAGATCACTCTCAGGATCGTTCCCACGCAGGTCAAGGGCAAGGACAGGGAGCAGTACGTCGTCCGCAGCGTCCCCGACGGGGAGAGGAAGAACATCGTGGGGGCCTACGAACAGGCCCTGACGCTGGCCGTGGAGCTGCAGGAGAAGGCCATGGAGGCCAAGCCCCCAACGGGATACGAGAAAACGTTCCTGATCGGGATCTGCGACCTCAAGCTCTACCGCACCGTCCGCAAGAGCGGGAAGGGGGAGCTCGCTTGGCTGTACACCCTCGAGAACTCTCAGGGGGAGGTCCTGTCCACCAGCGACCGTTTCTGGGACGTGAGCGTCTACGCCGTGAGTCTGGCCGTGAACGAGCTGAACCTCATCAAGAGGAGGGAGGAGGCGAAGAGGCATGACCCTCTCTGAGACCAGCATCGAGGCATACTACGACATCAGGACGCTCTCGACCCCTCTCGCCCTCAAGGTCCGTTCTTTCATCGCGGCCAATCCCGACTGCACGAACGAGGACATCTCGCAGGGACTCCGTCTGAGGATCCAGACCGTCACACCTAGGGTGAAGGAGCTCAAGGAGAACGGCGTTGTCTGGATCACGGGCAGGGCGAGGACGTCCACGGGGAGGACAGCGAACACCCTCCGCGTGGCCACCTGCCCGTTCTGCATGTCCGAGCATGTCCTCGCGAACCGCAGGGACAGAGTGGTCTTCGACTACAGGTGCTGGGACTGCGGGAGGAATTTCTGCGCCAGATTGGGCGAGCGTTCCGCAGACGTGGTGGAGGTGTTCCATTGAACGCACCCATCGCGACCATAGACCAGAGGAGAGGGGCCAGACCCCTCCCGAAATGCCCCGACTGCGGGGGCAAACTCCACATGGCCCGTTTCACGCACCGCAAGCACGAGGTGTACATCACCGCTGGTTGCGAGTGCGGGTACAGGGTCCGCATCATCCGCAGTGCTCCAAGGAGGCTAACGATTTGACATCTCAGGCAACTAGTTTCAGGACATTCAGGTTCGGATCCAAGGGCAGGCAGGCGTTGGACAGCGCTTCCATCATGATGCCCGGAATCTCCAAATCGAAGATCGCCAACGCCGCGGTCTTCCATCTGATCTACGACATCAACCAGGCGATGGCGGCCGACCCCGGCCTCAGCGTGAGGGGGGCGTTCGAGCACGTCATCGACCCGATCAGGGACATCACCTACGAGGACCTGCTCAGGGCTGTCACGCCCACCAGCAGGGACCAGACGCCCCTGGACGACTACATCGGGGTCCGCGTCATCAAGACCGTGAGGAGCACGGGGGAGATCCTGTCGGACTACCCGGAGGACGTCCACGGGGACGATGACGAGGAGGACGAATCCCTCATGTGCCTCTTCGACGAGGACGATGACGACGATTCCGATCCCGGGGACGGGGAGGTGAACGGATGACCGAGGTCGAGTTCTCGATGGACCCCAAGTGGGTCCCCCTTATGGAGCTGGGGGACAAGCGCGCGACCACCCGCACCAAGAGGAAATGCAACGTGGCGGACACCTTCACCATCAACGGGCAGAGATATGTCATCACGCGCATAGTCCGCAAGCCCTTGTGGTCTGCGGCGAACCTGTACTACCAGACTGAGGGGTTCCGCACCGAGGAGGAGTACAAGGACGCCATCCGCGCCTACTACCCCGACATCCAGGAGGGCGACGACGTCTGGGTCCACTTCTTCGTCAAGGTGGATCTGATCGGAGAGGGGGTGAGCCAGTGAACTTCGCCAAGAAGGTGGCCCGCAAGGTCGAGAACCGTCTGGCGGGGAAGGTCGCCGGTGCGATCACCGACTCGGCGGTCAAGGGCGCGAAGTCCGTCGCCTCCAAGGGCAGGCAGGCCAAGGCAGAGGTCCCGAAGGAGGAGCCCGTCGAGAAGCGGAACATCTCCAAGGACATCAAGAGGCATAAGAGGGCATTCGACTACCTCATCATCCCCACCGACGAGGGACGCATGTTCGTCATCGACGGGTCGATGAAGTTGGAGAAGGCCGTCGAGATGTATCTCAGGTTCTTCCCCACGGCGGACCCCATGGCCAACTACTCCGAAGGTCGCGCGAGGTACAACGTCACCACCCAGAGCTACGAACTGGTCCCCGAGGACGCCCCCGTTCAGGGGACGTTCCCCGTCCACGTGATCCGCATGGAGGTCTGAGCATGTCCGAAGGTTTCGACTCGAGGAGCATGTACAATTGGGCCGACGGGCTGGTGAACATCGTCGACGCCTACGAGAAACACTTCGACGGTGCGCCCGCCAAGGTGTCCCGCCTCTACAGGGCTCTTATGTCGGATGCGAAGGGGCTCAGGGAGATCCTTGCCGACGAGGTCACGGGGGTGTCCGAATGAGGATCGTGAGAATCCCCAGATACTACTGCGAGGTCTGCAACATGCAGTTCATCGACTCCGAGTCGGCCCGCACCCACGAGGAGGGTTGCCGCCGCGAGGCATTCCTCCGCGACGGACTCATCGGGAAGTGGGTCTCGAAGGGCGGCAAGGTCATCGGTATCGCCTGCATGACCCGCGTCCATGACGCCAATGTCGGTGTCATGGACCCCCTCAAGGGGAACATCGGATGGTTCACCCCCTCCGTCCTCACGGCGGTCTCCGCCGAGGAGGGGAGGAAGGAGATGGAGGACGCGATCGAAGCCAACATAAGGGAGGCGGTCGCGAAGGCGGGGAGGGTTACGGATGCCAAAAGCTGATTTCCGCCCCTGCCGCCTGATCCGCGGCTACGGCACCCCCGCCTATGGTATCTTCACCATCCCGTGCGAGTCCGTCGAGTCCGCTGTACGCGAGGCTGTCCATCTCGCCGAGAACAGGTCCGACTTCGTGGAGAACTTCACCGTGGTCCGCTGGTTCGAGGGGAGGACGAGGGACTTCGACCCCGTCCCCTCGAAACAAGTCGAGGCCGTCAAGAGGGAGGTCTGGGCATGACCGACGCTTCTGTGGAGGCTGGGCAGGTCAGGCGTTTCACCGCCCGTCGCAGGTCGGAGGCCGCCCCCGTCTCTGATATGATGGTCGGGAGGGACGGCCCCGTGTACCTCGTAGTCCGCATGGTGTCCGGCACCGAGTACAGGGTTCCATGCAGTTGTCTGCAACTGGCCCAGATGGCGATGATAGACATCGCCGTGGATCTGAAACATACGATCGGCAGGGCTGGGACTGTCACGGGCGATTTCTCGCCTGTCCGCAACCTGTCTCTGGATGGCGGTCGCCAAGTCCAGATTATCGTCCTGAACGTGGAGTCCATGGAGATCGTCCCCGCGGACGTCAAGGAGGCAGACCCATGATGTCTTCCGTCTTTTACATCTGTGAGAGGTGCGGGGCGTTCTTCGTATCCCCCATCGAATGTTCCATGCACGAGTTGAAGTGCAAAGACAATAACGTGGAGTCCATGGAGATCGTCCCCGCGGACGTCAGGGGGGTGGACCAATGAGGGCATCCATTTCCTTCACCTGCGAGAGGTGCGGGGCGGTGTTCGGGTCCCGCATGGACTGTCTCAGGCACGAGGCGCAGTGCGGAGACTTCCCCGAGGACGGCCTGTACCGTTCCAAGGTGGGCGGGATGACGGCTTTCTTCCGTGTCGACCGCGAAGGCATGAGGGTCGTCAGGGTGTTGATCGCCGACACTCATCTCAGCATGTGCCCGCTGACCGAGTGGATCCCCCCGGAGGATCTTGAGCCCGTGTCCGAGGCCAACGCGCTCATCGGCATCCACGGCTCGTTCTCCGACCTCGAGGGTTCAGTCCTGTCAGTTCTGGGGCTTCCGCCCTACGGCAGGCAGGAGGCCTCGGGGTCCGTCAAGTCGAAGGGGGCGAAGGCATGAGGATGGACACCGTCGTGCAGGCCGCGAGGTCCTGCTACCCCGAGGAGTTCACCGTCAACGACCTCGCCGACAGGATCCCCAGAGGGCCAGGGCGCGTCTGCGAATACAACACGAAGGTGGAGATCCGCCAGAAGCTCGCGAGCCTGTCCAAGTTCGGCATAGTCGAGCGCAGGAACGAGGGCCGCTTCGTGTTCTACCGCTACATCAAGGAATCGGAGGCGGACTGACATGGTCTACGCCAGACACAGGACGCTGGACGGATGTCTCTGCCGCGAGTGCGTCCACCTCTCCGTCCGCGACGAGACGGTCATGGTGAACGGGGTCATCGAGCACGTCGAGGTCCCGTTCTGCTGGGTCAAGAGGGTCGATGTCATGCCGAACCTCCCCCGCCCATGCAGTTACTATGAGGACTACCAGAGTGCGAAGGAGGACGAGGAGAGGGAGTTCGACGTCGTGGTCATGGCCGTCCACGTCTACCGCATAGAGGCTAAAAGCCAGAAGGAGGCGGCGAACATCGCCCTCGAGAAGGCCGCCGAGGATCTGGAGGAGTACGCGGACGTGCTGTCCGTCTCCCAGGTGGAGGAGGACTGACCATGTCCGAGGAATTTCTCGTCGTCCGTCGCAACGACGGCACCACCGACGTCTTCCTCACAGAGCCGGGGAAGGGCTTCCGCCTCTTCGACATGGACGGCAGGCTGACGGACGCCGTCTGCGGTTACTCGGAGGCCATCCGCGGATGGATCGAGATGCACTTCCGCCCTACGATGGGCGAGGCGTTCGCGGATCTGGACAGGCCTCTGCCCTGTCCCGAATGCGGAGACGATCGGGTCGGTTGCAGTCCAGTGGCGGCATCCGTCGTCCCGGCACCGTTCCGCGTGGAGTGTCGGGCATGCGGTCATGCGGTCAACGGCGTCACCAGACGCGATGCGCTGATCCGCTGGAACACGAGGTACGGAAACTCACTCAAAACCACTCAAAACTCACAGAAATCACCTGAAAGGGGGCTTTGAACAACATGGAAATCATCATTGCATCAGTGGACACGCTCGACGGGAGGGCGACAGCATGCCTTTGAAGTACGTCGCACCTAATGTCCGCACCTGCGATTACTGCGGTGCCAGGACGGACATCCCCATGGGCGTCTCGGGCGCGGAGATGCGCCGCAGGTTGAACGAGAGGGGCTGGGACACCAGGGACTTCCTGATCCTCTGCCCCAAGTGCTCCGCCAAGAGGGACAGGTCGGGGAACGGGGATTCCCGCTCCGTCAGGGACAGGGCGAAGGGAATCCCGATGATCGGGAGGCTGATACCGTGACCGACGAGAGGAGGTCGAGGATCCGCTACGGCATCGTCCAGAACCCTGGAGCCACCGAGGACGAGGTCAGGGCGATGGTGGGCGAGCCCGCCGTCTCCAACAGGACGAGGGACGCGCTCAAGGCCATGATCGCCGACGGCGAGATCGTGGCGTCCAAGGGCGTCATCGGATACAGCAGGATAGGACTGCCAGTCAAAGGGATGCAATACTACCCCACGGCTCTCGCCACGGAGAGGACTCTGCTGGACTTCGTGGTCGCCAACCCAGGGTGCGACGAGGACATGGTCAACGCCTACCTCGCACCGCAGGGCGGCATCCCCAATTGGGCCGAGACGGACATCGGGTCCCTCGAATCCGCCGGGATGATCGAGGTCGGCGAGTCCTCCGCATCCATCGGGGGGACCAACGCCATCCGCGTGGTCAGGACTTTCAGCCCGACTACGAAGGGCGTGAAGGCATCCGTCGGGGGTGTGTGGGAATGAGCGCGCTTCTGGGGAACATCCCGGAACCTGTCGTCAGGACGGCGGAGGTGTTCGACTGTCCTGTCTGCGGGCAGACGTTCATGGACCGTGCCCTGTTCGACGCCCACGCGAACGGGTGCTCGATCGACGGGACCGTCGGGAGGTTCGTCCGCTTCCGCTTCGACGGCGTGGATCGCGTGGGGCGCATCATCGCCGCGGAACCGGGCAGGAGGGAGTTCGACGAGTTCGACAACCTGTCTGGCATCGGGCGCCCAAGCGTGACCGTCGTGTTCCCGTATCTCGACTCTGGCGGGGGGTTCTGGGTACAGGAGGAGGAGATCGATCCCGGGGAACTGGAAGAGGTCGACCGTTCCTGTCTCGAATCGGAGGTCCGCAGGATAGGTTCGAAGGTCGCCGACGACCTTCTCAGGGAGGTCGAAGACGCGGGAGGTGAGGGAGAATGACGTACATGCACCTCCACTTCCCGAGGGGGTTCACCGTCAGGGACTTGGTGTTCATCTACGGCGTGATCAGGAATCACGTATCGGGGTACGAACCCAGACTCTTCCTCTGGAATGCGGAGGGGATAGATTTCGACGACTTCAACTTCGACAAGAAGACCCTGGACGCTATCCGCGACGATTTCATCCTCCACGGCTGGGACGTGAGGCCCGTGATGGTCGTGTGGGAGTCCGATGGCGATTCCGAACGGGGCTGGATGGACTTCATCGACAACGCTGTGGACTTGGGAGGCGAGGGCGAATGACTAGCATCAGCTTCCGCTTCCCGAGGGGATTCACCGTCAGGGATCTGGATTTCATCTACGAGGTCGTCTGCAAGCACGCCCGTTGGTGTGACGAGGAGTTCTTCACATGGGATGCCGACGGGATCAGCTTCAACGACGCGGATTTCGACATAGAGACGTTGAAGGCAATCCGCGACGACTTCGCCGCCCACGAGTGGGATGTCAAGCCCGTGTCCGAGGTCTGGGGGGTCGGCTATGTCTGCTGATCAGGACAGGAAGGCCCTCATCCATCAGGTCGTCGATGCCCTCTACGGAGGACGCTACGTCACGGTCGGCAGGATGACCTACCGCTACATGGCAAGGGATTTCCAGTGCCTCGAGACCTACAAGGTCGGCACGCCTAGGCCGGAGGTCAGATGGGAGAACTGCGGACTCGGTCGTGTGGTCGACGACATCGCATCCTCCGAGGACCCTGTGGTGGTCATCGAACCGGAGTTCCCGCTTAAACTGGCCCAGGCGGTCGAGGCGCTGTCCCACTACAAGAGGGTCGAGGCCCGTGTGATGAGGTTCGGGAAGCCGTACTACCTCATCATCGACCCCCGCAAGCCGTTGAAGGTGATAGATCAGGAGTCCGGCGAGCCCTTCCTCTTCGAAGGCTGCATGACAGAATGGAGGGTGATCGAATGAGTCTGGTCTCACCGTGCTTCGAAGCGTCCACGACCGAGCGCAGGGGGAATCTGGCGAAGCTGCAGGCGTTGAGTCTGGACGACAAGATCCTCTACTCGACCGTCAAGATCAAGGAGTTCTACCTCTCCCAGAAGGGTCGGGTGTACGTCAGCTTCTCTGGCGGGAAGGATTCGACCGTCCTGCTGCACCTCGTCAGGAGCATCTACCCCGACGTCCCAGCGGTGTACATAGACACCGGACTCGAGTTCCCCGAGCTGAGGGACCACGTCAGGGCGACGGAGGATGTGACTTGGTTGAAGCCGGACAAGTCGTTCCGTCAGGTGATCCTCGAGTGCGGGTACCCCGTGGTGTCCAAGCAGGTCGCGAAGGTCATCGACCAAGCCCAGAGGGGGCTTCCCAACGGTCTCAACAGGATCAGCTTCGAGGGCAGGTACGGCTACGAGAGGTACGCCTACCTCAAGGACGCACCGTTCCGTGTATCGGACAAATGCTGCGACATGATGAAGAAGAAGCCCGCCAGGGCCTACTACCGCGAGACGGGCAGGTGTCCGTACCTCGGCATGCACGCCGACGAGTCCGCACTCCGCAGGGACATCTGGGAGAGAGAGGGCGAGAACATCGAGACGACCAAGATCCCGTCCTCGAGCCCCCTCTCGATCTGGACGGACGACGATGTCTGGGAGTACATCCACAGGTACGGTCTCACGTACCCCTCGGTATACGATGAGGGCTACCCCAGGACGGGCTGCGTGTTCTGCATGTTCGGCATCACCGTCGACCGTTTCAGGTTCGTCCGCCTCAAGAACACGCATCCGAGGCTCCATGAGTATTGCATGAGGCCGATCGAGAAGGGAGGACTCGGGATGAAGGAAGTCCTCGAGTACATGGGGATCCCGACCGGATGCGACCAGACCCTCATGTCCGACTACGAGGAGGTGGACTGATGGGACTCGCCATCGTCTCCCTCAGAGAATCCGACCGCTTTCGCGTCGGATACGGGGGGTTCCTCCGTTTCAGGACATGGCTGGCGGGCTACACCCCGCTTGACTTCCAGCTAGCCTACCGCTCGTGGATGGAGGCGGGAGACATGGACTACCAGAAGGCGGACCGTCCAGAGTCCGAGATGACCGCCGACCGCTACTGGCTCTGGCAGTTCATGTCCAGCCCCGACTGCGAGGGTGAGTTCCACTCCCCCGAACAGGTCGCCCATGCGCTCGAGGCCGTCCGTAAGAGGATCCCGGCGGATGCCGACCCCGAGAGGATGAAAACACTGGACAGGATCATCGGGATCTTCGCCGACTCCGACATGGTGGTGTTCTCATGAACGGGGCGCTTCTGGTGGACGTCGACTCCACCATCCCCAATCTTGCCCTCATGCACATCTCCGCATGGAGGAAGGGCCTCGGCATCGAGGCGGGGTTCGACATCCCCGACCCCGAGGAGGTCTGGGCCAGCGTGGTGTTCAGTTGGAACCGCCACAAGGTCTACGGGCTGAGGATGTGCTATCCCGACGCCAAGATCGACATCGGTGGAGGGGCCTACGACCTCCACAAGACCCTTCCCAGGGAGGTCGACCTCATGATGCCCGATTACAGCATCTACCCCGAATGCGACTTCGACCTTGGGTTCACCACGCGCGGATGCGACAGGGCATGCAGGTTCTGTGTCGTCCCCCGCAAGGAAGGTCGCTTCCGCATCACCCAGCACCCGTCGGAGTTCCACGACCCGTCCCATGACAAGGTCGTCCTCATGGACAACAACGTGCTCCTCGACAAGGACTGGTTCCTCGAGATCACGCAGTGGTTCCTGGACAACGGCCTCAAGGTGGACTTCAACCAAGGTCTGGACATCAGGCTGGTCGACGCCGACATTGCAAGACGCATCGCGGAGCTCAGGCCGATCGACGCATGGCACTTCGCCTTCGACAGTCTGGACTACAGGGACGAGGTCCTTCGCGGGATCCGCCTGCTGAGGGACGCAGGCGTCAACCTCCGCAGCAGGACCAACTGGTACGTCTATCTGGACAACGACGACGATTTCGACTCCGCCCTCGAGAGGTGCGAGATCCTTCGCGCCGAGAGGACAACGCCGTACATCATGGTCAACAGGCAGGCTGCCCGCACCCAGAGGATGACTGACCTCAAGAGATGGACACGTCCGCACGTGTTCTGGAGCGCGGATTTCGCCGAGTACCGCCACGAGAGGGGGGTGCTGCGATGAAGCCATGTGATCTGGGCTTCCCCTGCCCCCATCTCGTCTACGGTGAGGAGGGGGACGTCTGCATCCATCCCTACGTGCTGTCCGACTTCCCCAAGGACGGGGATTTCTCCTACACCGAGGACATCCTCTGCCCGATCGATTTCAGCAAGACTGAGTTCGGCATCCTCATGGACATGGCCTCCGAGTATGGGCCCGAGTCGTGGTCAGAGGTGATCCACCGCCTGTCCGTGCATCTGGACCGCTCGTACGAGGACAGTTACATACATCAGAGGATCCGCAGGGAACTGGCCGAGGCCGCTTGGAAGGACTATCTCGAACTCCGCGGGAGGGATTCCCAATGACACTTTCGCAGGCACGTCTGGTCGTCCTCGACGGACGTCTGGGCGTCGCCTGCCCCTACTGCGGGACGTCCGTCCCCAGGGATTCCGTCAGGTTCCACCCCGCCTGCGATCCCGGGGACGGGCGCATCGACGCGAGGAACGTCTCGTGGGAGTCCAGATGCCCCCGCTGCGGAGGGGACTTCTCCATCTCGGGAGGGACGGCCCCCGTCCGCTCCGGGTTCGGTTCCGACCTCCACGCCCGCCGTGACGACATGCTTCTTTCCGGTGTCATGGCCCAGCTCGAATCCCTCGAGATGGCCGTCGCCGAGCTTCGCAACAACCAATCCCAGCCCCGCTTCCCCAAGGACCCTCCGTGGGTCGGGAGGGACGGGGCATGACCCAAACCCCTTCCCAAGACAGGTGTCCCGTCGAGTTTAACCACGGGACGTACAAAGTAATGAGCAAAGGAGGACACCCTATGGACGGAGACAAGACGAAGAAAGTTGACGAGAGGATGATGCGCGACCTGATCGGCGCCTACGAGAGGGTCGAGGACGACATGGAGGCGATTTGCAGGTACGCCTCGAGGCTCGAGAAGGTCGCCGAGCGCGCCGTGGACATGTACACGGCCGTATCGGACGATCCGAAGGCGGTCACGGGCATCAACAGGGACCTGAACGATGCGAGGAGGGATTTCGCCACGGGGTTGATCGGTTTCATGGTCGACTTCGAGGAGATCGAGGACATCATCGACGAGAGGATGGAGTACGACATCGGCGGCTTCGGCGACGACGGGGACGACGATGAGGGGGATCAGGACGACGACGTAGTCCCCGGCAGTCCCATAGACATCCCCGTGCCGCCCGAACCCCCCGAGTCGGGGGACGAGACCGACCTCGGGTACATTTCGGACAGGATCGACTTCCTCACCCAATGCCTCAAGATCGTGACCGAGACCCATCTGGGATACGCACAGATCCTCGCGGAGCTGGCCAAGCGCGTCAGCGCCCTTGAGGACGCCGTCATGGACGGGGACGAGGATGACGGGGGCGAGGACTGATGTCGGGGGCCAGACAGTTGATGGTCTCCCCCATCACGAACAGGATCTTCGACGGGGTGCCGACTAGGGACGGGCTGATGCCCGACGACAGGGTCGACAGGACCGAGGAGTGCATCCGCGCGGTCATGACCCACATGGACGGCGTATGCAAGAACGGACAGCACACCTACGTCATGGACGGGGTCGGCGCGCTCACGTTCATCCAGTTCCCGAAGGCGAGGGCGGAGGGATCCGAATGACCTCGTACATCGTCAAGGCGTCCATGGACATCCTGAACATCCTCATCGAGGCCGAATCTCCCGAGGATGCCAAGGCGGAGGTAGAGGAAATGCTCGAGGACTTCGCCCTGGGACTCGATGCCGACGGTTTTGACATCGACGCCTACGAGGTCTCCGAGTACAACGAGGAGGATTTCGAATGATCGAGGTCACCGACACGCAGGACCTAGTGGACCTCTACCGCGATGAGCTCACCCATCAGAGGAGGCTGTCGGAGGTCCCCAAGGACCTCTACAGGCAGATGGCCCGTCTGTACACAAGGCTGGACGACGAGTGCAACGCGCTTAGGTCGGAGGACCCCGGCTCCGAGGAGTCGGAGAGCTCCCGCCGTCGCGCCCTCAAGGTCCGCAGGCTCTGTGACGACATCCAGCACATCAGGATGCAGAAGGTCGTCTTCCTCGCCATCAGGGAGCACCACTCCGGCGAGTCCGAGGACCGCGACCTTCCGCCCGTGGAGGCCAAGATGTACGCCAGCGTCCGCAACGTCATGCGTGAGGCCTCCCTGCTGCTCGACATGGATGTGAGAGAATGATCTCCGAGCCGAAGGAGTTCGACGACATCCTGCCCTATCTCAAGCACAAGTACAGGATCTACAGTCTGGCCATCGCCGTCCTCGCGTTCGCCATCGTGGTCATGCTCGTCCTCTTCGCGGGGCTGGTACTGTGAGGCGTATCACCGTGGAGGGGGTCCCGACGATGGTCGAGACCCGCTGCGAGAGGGTCGAGTGGTACGTCCGCGAGCATCCGGGGGTCTCCGCCGCGAGGATCGACTTGGACCTCTGGAAGGGCGCATCGAACATCGCCTCCGCACTGTACACCGACGGGATCTTCCGCTCGTGGAGGGACGTGGTCGGGACATACAGGGGGAAGCCTTGGCGCGGCTACCGCTACGCACACAGGCTGACCCCGAGGGACGCCGTCATGGATTCGGAGGTCATCGACTTCGACAGCCTCTACGCCGATAGGTCTGGGGAGGCGGTGGCATGACCTACTACCCCGAATGGATGATCCGCGACGAATACTTCCGTCAGGTCGTCGAGGAGGCGCCCGAGAGGATCGTCTGTCTGGACACCGAGACCACGGGGCTGGACCCCCAGAGGGATGGCATCATATCGCTGTCCATCGTCGATCTGGACGGCAACCCCCTGTTCGACTCCCTGATCCACACATACAGGAAGACTGTTTGGCCCGAGGCGTACAGGATCAACCGCATCTCGCCTAGGGACGTCAGGGACGCCCCGTCCGTCCCCCAGATCAGGGACGAGGTCGAGTCGGTCCTGTCGGAGGCTGAGATAATCGTGGGTTACAACCACACCCGCTTCGATCTCCCCATGATGGAGTCTAACGGCTTCAATGTCCCGAGGACTGTGCTGTTCGACGTCTTCAACCAGTTCTACAACACCGTGGGAGACGGCGGAAGGCACAGGCTGGCCGACTGCGCTGCATACTGCTGTGTGGACTTCGACGAGGCGCACCGCGCCCACACATCGCTTGGCGACGCCGCCGTCACGATGGAGTGCGCTCTCAGGCTGACCGGAATCGCGGGGGGTGACGAGTGATGGACCCGCAGACGGAATCCAAGGTCTGGGGCATCCTCGCGGCCGAGATGGGTGTTCCCGAGGACTGCACCGACGTGGACCTCATCGATCCCCCGGCGCGCGACCTCTTCCCCGACGAGATCGAGGTCCTTCTCAGACGCATAGCTATGTGCGACCCCACGCCAGAGGGCAAGAAGCACATACTGGCCGATGACCTGCTGGTGAGGCTGCTCAGGCAGTTGAGCTACGACGGCATCTGCAACGCCTACGAGACCGTGGGCAAGAGGTTTTCATGATCCCGGAGGACTGTCGCAACTGCTGGGACCCCGAGTGCATCGGCAGGAAGATGGAGGGCGAGGAGATCGATTGGGAGGACTTCGGCAAGGCCGGGTCCAGATGCAGGTTCTTCGTCCCCACGGTCAATGGGCTCAGGGTCTGTCCCTGCTGCGGTCAGGACATGGCCCTCGTCGACCTGCTCGCCACGGGGGGCATATTCGTCTGGTGCCAGAACTGCGGGACGACCACAAACACTTTCGACTCAGTCATGGAGGCCATCCAGGCATGGAACTCGGGGGAGGTGTACTCCCAATGAGCTCCGCCCTCGATTCCATCCTCGAATCCATCAAGCCCTACGAGGGGGAGGCGACCGACATGACGTTCTACATCACCACCAGCACATGGGGCCTCCATGGGCAGGTCCTCTTCCAGTACAGGGGGTCCGACCAGAGGTGGCGCATGGGCAACGTCGACGGGACGGGCTTCATGCCCGAATCCGCTGGCAACCGCACCAAGTTCGACATGCGCAGCGTCAAGCCCTACTTCTCCACGAGGGATCTGGACGTGGCGATGCCGTTCGTGGCCGACCTCAAGTCCGAGTGGATGTCCAAGAACCTCGGCGAGATGGGGCTGGACCCCCAGCCCGTCGTCACCGAGGAGGAACCCGTCTTCGTCGATGCCGCCTGGTACTGCGGGGGCATCGTGGTCCTGAGCTCCAGGAGGATCCGCGGGGACGAGCGCAGGTTCGCCCTGAGACGCATCGACCCCGTGGACGGCGTTCTGAGGACCCATTACTACTACGACCGTACCATCGGACTGGAGGAAGGGCTCCGCCGCATCAACCGCGAGGAGGCGTCCTCGGTCGTCCTGGAAATCCTCGACGGATGGTGGGAGGCCAGGATGGACCGCATCAGGCGCCTGTACCGCTCCTCCAACGATGCGAGGTCGGGAAGGAGGACCGTCCAAACCGTTTCCGAAACCCATTCCACGGAGGTGAAAGAGGATGAATGACATAGCGATGCCCGATCGCATGCCGATCGAGGACATCATCGGAATGCGTGAGGGGATGCTCGGTTGCGCCCGCGGGATGGTCGAACACCTCCGCGAGGAGGCCGCGGGCATCGAGAGGGTGATGGAGGAGCTGGACCTGATCGAGGTAGAGCTCAGGCTGTTGGGGGCGAGGAGATGACCGTCTCCCTGACAGCCTCCAAGCTTCTGGTGAGCGCCTTCAAGGAGGGGGATTTCACCGGATGGCCCGACTTCGTGAGGATGGACGACGGCGTCTGGATGACGCAGATGTTCCTGTCCGTGTCGAAGCGCAGGATGGTCTACTCCGTCCTCGCAAAGGCGCAGGATCCCAAGAAGACGAGGTGCATCTTCGTCCTCTGCATAGATCAGGCGTCCAAGGGGATGGAGGGGTACCACAACAAGGTCGGGATCATGGACGTCCTGCTCTCGGACGACGACATGGATCCCAAGCTGGTCATGAGCATCGACTACGGCGAGCACATCGTCCTCGATGCCGTGAAGCAGCCCGCCATCCGCTCCCTCGAGGAGGCGAGGGCCACCGTCGAAGACGCGGGCGACACCCTCGCATCCGACGGAGGGGAGTCCGATCAGGCAGATGCGGACGTTGAGGATGGCGGGGTGGACGATCCCCGTCCGGGAATACTGGACTCCATCTCGTCCTCCCTCCAGCGCAGGAAGGAGCACAGCAGGCTCGTCGACAACGCGAAGGCGGGGATGCCCCCCAGGAGCAAGGTCGGGATGAAGCGCAACAGGAGGGTCCAGTGAGGACTGATAACAATCTGATACCGTTGTTTCGAGTGCAGAAAGTATATAAGAACGGCGCTCGATTAAGTACCATACCCGACGGGGACGGCCCGTAGCATCCCCATGTGCGGTCCGCGTCCCTGTTTCTGGGACGTTCCGTCCCCGTCGGTTCTTCCCCTTCCATTCTCCCTGCTATTGCATGTTTGTGGAGATCCTTTTCCGGGTAGGCGGGAAGTCTTTAAGGCGCTCTGAGTGATTAATCCTCAACATGATGTGCCCCTACTGCAACTGCGAGCTCTCGGATCTCTTCCCGTTCTCATTCTGCCCCACATGCGGGCAGCCGATCGAGTCCAGGCACACGGGGCAGGGCATCGTCCGCGAGAATCTGAGGGGATCCGGCGGCGGATCCGACAGCCGTTTCTGAGACCGTCGGATTTCGACAAAATGTCTGAAACTCTCATCTTTTCATGATAATATTTATAAACAACCGAAATCCCTTTTAAAGTCATGGTTGAGAATCGCGCCATTGAGTTCAGAGGGGCGGACATGACCATCGGAGACACCACCCGCCCCGTCGGAGAAGTGGTCTCCATCATGACCGAGGGCGAGGGCGTCCGCGTGAGGTTCCGCGACGGTTCGTCCGACGTCGGCGGATCCATCAGCGATCTGTTCACGCTCCGCGACATGTGCCCTTGGGCGGCTGTCGCCCTGTGACCTCCGCAGGGTTTATCTAGAGAACCCGAGTATTGAGGATCACCTATGTGTACCACCCGCGGGGCGCGATGCACGCGCGCTCCGCGATCCCTTTCTATTGTCATTCTGAAAGAAAATCGTCTTATACTTTACGTGAAATGTATCACATGTGATATGTGTGATACACACAACACGGGGGAGAGAAGATGAATAACGGACATCCTATGGGACCCGCAGAGATCGGAGGCCGCATCGCGGTGATGAGCCTGCCGGTCATGTCGTCGATGCCCATCCCGACGCCGCTGGCGCGCGGGACGGTCTTCGATGTCGCAATGGCGTCCGTGGACGGGCCATTCAACAGGAGGCTCGCATCCACGGGCGACGACGAAGGGGTCAGATGATGGAGGACAGGTCCAGAAAGGCGAAGAACGAGTTGGAGTTCGAGGCGAAGGTCGTTCGCTGGGGGAACTCCCTCTCGATAAGGATGACCAAGGAGGCGAGGGCGATGGGGCTCTCCGAGGGCGACTACGTCCGCGTGAGGGTCAGACGCCTGCCGACTATCCAGCCGCCCGAGGGTGGCTGGCCCAGATACCGTTGCGTCACATTCGACGGGGACGTCTTCGAGTACGAGGTCCGCCCCAGGGGAAGCGTCTATGCCCTCTACACCGAGGGGGACGAGCCCATGGGGGACTTCGGGAGCATCGAGGATGCCGTGGCCTTCATCGAGCAGGCGTATCCCGAATGCGAGCGCATCTGAGACGATCCCGGGGGCGGAGTAGGAACCGCCGTCGGATCCGTCAAACGACTTCCACGGCCCGTAGATCGCGAGTAGGAACGCGAGACAGGGTGGCAAACTGCTTCAAAGGAGTGAACCGAAATGGATCAGAAAGCGACAGCTATAGTCAGGAACGGAAAGGAAGAGAGGAACGCGACATGTCTGGACTGCCACTACGTGAGGTCGTCCAGGGATGCCAACGGGATCGTCTGGAACACATGCTGCCATCCCGACCACAGGGGGTGCGGGCTTCCCTACCCCAGGTGTGACGACTTCGTCGAGAGGGAGGCGGACTGAATGCTGTACTACCGCTGCCCCGACGGGACCGTCGTGGACGAGCTCGACCTCCCCGAAGTCCTCGCAAGGCACTACACCAGGGAGGATTTCGAGAACGAGGTGGACAGGATCGACGGGAGCATCACGATATGCGGGTCGACCTTCTCGGCCTCGAGGATTCTGAGGGAACTCGACCCCGACCTCTACGACAGCGCGTACAGCGAGGCCATCGAATCCAACACCGAGGAGCTGATGGAGGAGGTCGGCATCGAGGAGATCTTCCCCGGAGACGAGGGGTACCCCGAGGGGGTGGCCTGAATGGCCGTCTGGAAGCACACCGCCGGAAGGTACGAGACCGATGCCCCCGGATTCACCGTCGCCGTGGTCAACTACGGAAACGGCTACGGATGGTACATCGACGAGGGGGACGGGAGGATCAGGCGGTTCTTCCGCACAGCCAAGCAGGCCATCGCCCTTGCCGAGGAATATTACGGCATGGACCCAACAATCTGAGGTCACCGCCCCGTTCGGTGGATAATAGAGGTGTGCGCGATTTGACAACCCCGCCACACCTCTCAAACCGATTCCGTCCCCTCGGACGTGTCCCAACACCTTTTGGAACCCCTTGCCTTGCAGATGCCCTTGCATCGGTTTTATCAAGTTCTCGCGCCATGGAGGTGACGTTCCGTGCGCCGTTTCCTACATCTGGTGTATGGTTCACTCCCGGGGTCCCGGCTAACCCTTTGTGTCGGGACCCTACCCGGTTTTAACCGTTTTCTATTCAGAGTATCGATGGAGATTGGATGGAAGCCGATGTCTCGATCCATTCCGTGACGCATGCCATGGAAGGGAGATTATTATCCGAACGGACGTCCAGTACATCTGTTCAGGGGACTGGACGGCAGACTTTACAAGTCGAAGGGCGAGAGGGATGTGGCGGACTGGATGTATGCCCATGGGATAGAGTATGCCTACGAGGAACCGTACCCCGTGGACACCAGATCCCCGAAACACAGAAGGCAGTATAGGCCGGACTTCCATATCGACGGAACGGATGTGTATGTCGAATACTACGGAACCGATCGCCAAGGGAACGTTCCCGTATACTTCGATGCGGAGGACGGGAAGACAGCGGGGGAGACCTATGCGGATACGATCCGCTGGAAGCGTGACCTACACAGGAGGAACGGGACCAAGCTGGTGGAGCTGTTCGCATGGCAGCGCAGTGATGGATCACTCGGTCGCAGACTGAGGCGCGGGCTGAGGAGGAACGGGGTGAAGGTGAACAGACGGAGAAAGAAAAGTTGACCTTCACCCCTCCTTTTTTTTTGAACCACTTTAGAATCTTGCAGGACAAGTACAGCGAGGGATCGCTAATGGCTTTTGGACCCTCTCGAAGTCGTACTCGAACGGACGGGAAAGCAGCATTCCCATCAGCAGAGGGGGTATTGCAAGCAATACAGCCCATAGTGGGCACATGTCGATTCCCGACAGGAACCAATCCTGATAATCTAGAAACTTGGTAAGGAAGGTTCTGATCTCCGCTTCGTTATCCGGGTTGTTTAGGTAGTCGTTGAAGAGCAGATCCAGTGCAACAATCATGTTCACGATATTATCTGCACACTCCCGGTATTTGAGTGTTTTCGATTTTTAGTATCACTACATCAATCCGTATTCTGCCGATTAAATCGACTCATCCGAAATTCCACTCGCCCACCTAACGAGGTGAGGAGTTGGAATTTATGAATGCAACAAAAACGGCCGTGAACAGGACTCTCGCCATCTTCACAGTGCTGGCCCTTGTCCTGTGTTCCTTCGCCGCTGTATTCGCGACGGAGGAATCCGAGGCTGCCTCCTACAGCAGTCTCAATCAGTCCGGCACCGCTGTCGATCAGGTCTTCACCCTCGACATCTCCACCGGACAGCAGTTTGTATACGATAACATAACCACATCTCTCGATGATGCCGAAGGTACCCTCAACATTGTGTGGTCCGGAAACGCAGCCGATGAGACAGGTCAGGATGGAATCGCTTGGGATTCAGAAGAGAGACAGCTTTCAGGAACATTCGCCACTGGTGCTGGAACAACAAGGACTGGTACACTGACCGCTACCTGGACTCTCGATCCCAGCGATGATGGAAACACAATCACTCAGACCGCCACACAGACGATCAATTTCGTCATTACACAGGGATTGTCTGTAGGCCCTACGATAACTGCTCATGCACTGTACGGATGGGCTGCTGATACCCAGGTTCTGACAATCAACTATACTGGTACAGGAGACATCAATCTTCTCGTCAATGGGGCCGATGGAACCACTGGCGTTTCCGGGACTCCTTTCAAGGTGACAATGGCCAGCAACACCATCACTGTCTCCACGAACGAGACACTTGATGATGCCGATGTTGAAGCTGGATCCTACACGCTCACCATGACTCTGACCAACAGTGCGACCCAGGATACCGCCCAGGTCGTTGCAACGATTTATGTCTATGATGAGATCGCGATCGAGAACACTCAGACTCATTTCTACACCTATGAGGGGGATTCTTCATCCTGGCTTGCCGAGGGAATCAATGTTGAGGTCAGTTATGACAATGACAGCAATGATAACACAATCGCTCAGGATTCTGTAGTAACCTTCACACCTTCGGCAGACACAATCCTCTCCCAGGACTCTGGCAATGCTGATCATATAATCATCTCAGGGGTTACAGGTGCTACGATGGGAAGCCTCGTCGATGAGGATCAGACCAGCAAGACCTACCAGGCCACCGTCTCTGTGACAGGAACCATCACTGAAAACGAGGGAAGCGAGGGAGATGGGACCTCCACCGCTACCATGGATTTCTATGTCCATGTCTACAAGTCCTTCCAGTTCACCACGACCCCCAGCATCGCATCCATCGATGCTACCCCTGTCGGAACCAATTCCAGTACGATTCTCCTCTCCACATACATCTCTGGAGCCGATTCTGTCGTGATCGAGTGGGGAGACGGTTACAGGACAATCCCCATGTCCAATTCTGCGTCCTCCGCCAACTACTCCAGTACACACACCTACTCCGCACCCGGAACCTACCTCGCCACCGTCTACGCCACCAACGACCAGGGAACTACAACCTCCAAGGTCATGTACAGCGTCGGAGAGGAGCAGGCCGGAGCCGGAACCGACGAGCCCGAGCAGCCTGCCGACGGAGAGCAGTCCTTCTTCGACGAGCACGGATGGCTCTTCATCGTCTTCGCAGCCCTCGCGGTGTTCTGTGTCATCGGATTCATCTACATCATGCCTCAGAACCCCGTCTGGATCGTTGGACTCATCGTCTGCGCGATCCTCGCCGTCCTGCTGTTCGTGTATGTCGACTTCGCTGGCATCGGCGACGCGATCGGAGACCTTTTCGGAAACGGGGAGTGATCTTCGATCCGACCGGATGAAACAGGGTCGGGTTCCCGACCCTCCCTTCCCGGTCGGTCGATGTCAATCACTCGGAGGTGATGATATGATCAAGCCTCAGACCGTGTTGGTTGCGGTCATAGCGGTGGCAGTCATCGCCGTTCTCGCCTACGGGATGTTCGACTCGGAGGACGGGAACACCGGTTCTGATCCCGATGGGACCACCGGCAACGGCGGGTCCATCTCGGTCGGTCCGTTCGTCGACAACATCGACATGGGCTCCCTGATCCCCGTGACCGAGTCCTACGACATCACGGATCCCGACAACCCGACGATTACCTACCGTGCCGTTGCCAGGGAGGGATTCCAGTTCCTTTATTGGACGGACAGCGAAGGGAACTTCGTGACCGACAACCCGTCGATGACGTTCGCCGCCGACGAGGACAGGGACTACACCGCGCACTTCGACTCGGGAGGGACACGCTCTATCGAGATCCAGTGGTACATGCCAATCTTCAATGGAGACGGTTCCGTCACGTTCGGGAACGAACCCGAGAGGCTGAACGTCTCGATCTCGTCCTTCGACTGGTACGACTCTTTAGAATCTGACATCCAGAGGGGTTCGGAGGTCAGGGTCCCGTCGCCCGTGGCCCTGCTGACCGATGACGGCGTCATCGCCGACATCGTGGAGCAGCTCCGGCCCTACACCGAGGGTCTTACCAACCTTCAGAAGTCGATGGTCATCCTTGCATTCGTCCAGGACGCGATAGATTACGAGACGGACTGGAACCTGTACGACGAGGAGGAGTTCTGGGCGACGCCGATGGAATCGTTGTTCCTCGGCTATGGCGACTGCGAGGACGGCGCGACCCTGTTCGTATCCATCGCATCCGCGATGGGTGTGGACTGCGGGTTCGTCACGTTCGATTCGGACCGCTACGGGACCGACGGCACCGGGCACATGTCCATCGCCGTCGCCCTCGAGGAGGACGAGGCCGTGACCGGTGAGAACGTCGCGACCTTCGTCGTGGACGGTGTGACATACGCCTACGGTGAGACCGCCGTGGACCCCTCTCTCATCGAGAACTACCATCCGATGTTCGGGATCCTCGGTGACTCCTATTTGATCACCGATGGGACATGGACGCACATCGTGTACTCCGACGGTACCTTCACCGCGGAGTCCACCCTCAGCATCGGGAACGGCGAGAGATCGACAGGCGGGATCGTCTACGGCGATTCCTACTCCGATCCCCCCGCGGTCCCCATGAGGGTGGGCGACGGCTTCGCCTACACCCCGGAGACCACGCTACCCGCTACGTACGTCGTCACTGGCGACGGTCTGGTCGAGAACGGCGGTTTCCTGACTTGGGACGATTCCATGCAGACCCTCAGCGGAACAGCTACGAAGGCTGGGACGTACACGGTGATTCTCACTGCCACATCGACAGTCGGACCGACACAGACCGCGGTTCAGACAGTCACCTTGATCGTAGAGGAGGCTTCCGTCGAGAACGGGAGCTCCGACCACTACCTGATCTACGGAGGGGACTCCTTGACCGTTGAGACGGAGGATGTTCCCTTCACTGAAGATTCCAACGGCGAATCAGAGGATCACACTGTCCTCTACATTGTTGGAGGAGCGTTGGCCATTATCCTTGGCATAATCATAGTCGGGAGGGTCATCTGATGACCCTTTGCGATGCGTACCTTATCCAGCAGCACGCACAAGATAGCGTCAGCGGTACGCATCGCCCCTTCACTGTCCACGGCCCTATGGATGGGGCCACGGATGGGCCCATTCACACCTGTCCCCTCTCGTGGGCTTTCCGCGTTCTCTATGTCGGCGGTAACTCGAACAACGACTTGAACGACGGATTGTCCTATGTGAACGCCAACAATTCGTTGTCGAACTCGAACACGAACATTGGGGGGCGCCTGACAATTGTTCTCAGTATCATCGCCAGTGCGATGATTCATACATCATCAATCCCTGTGATTCGGGCCCCGTCTCTTGGAGACGAAATACAAGAAAAGACCCAATCTGGGCTAGTACCATCGTGGAACGTCCGGATAGAGAACAAAGGCTATGGTATGCCTAAGAAGATCAAGAACGTCAAGAAAGAGATTCTGAGTCCCGAGAACCTTGCACTGGGTGCCAAGAAGGCCTGTCAGGCAAGGAGGGACAAGGCAGAGGTCTCCAGGTTCGAGATCGATTATGAGAAGAATATGGACGAACTTCTGTGGCTCTTCGAGACTGAAAGCCTCAGAGCTTCCGAGTATACGTTCTTCATCAGACTCGAACATGGAAAGGTCCGCGAGATCGCGGATCAGGATCTCTATCCATACAGAATCGCCAATCAATGTGTCGCTCAGGTCCTGGAACGTAAGCTGGATCCTAAGATGATCGACCAGAGTTATGCATCTCGTGTAAATCACGGTACGCATTCAGCTCTGGCACAGGCCTGGGAATATGTCCAGCATGAGAAGATCATCTACTGTCTGAGCGCCGACATTAAGAAATGCTACGAATCTACGAATACAGAGATCCTGAAGGACACGCTAAGGGACTACATAGCGGATGAGTGGACTCTTAACTACTCCGACAGGGTCATTGACGACTACCCCAGAGACGGGATTGCCATCGGGAACAGACTATCGCCTCTGTTCCTGAACCTGATGCTCAACCGTCTCGATCATTACATGAAGGAGGTCCTTCACTGTCACTGCTACATCCGTTATGCCGACAATTACTTCATTTTCGGCAATTCAAAGCAGTGGCTGAACAAGATCTTCATCGAGCTTAGCGCTCAGCTCGAAATGCTCGATTATTCCGTCAAACCGAACTGGCAGATCGTAGACCTTAGAACTGAGGGTGTGGATTTTCTCGGATACAGGATCTACAAGACCCATGTTCTCGTCAGGAAGAAGACGAAGTACAGGATCAAGCGCGAGATGGCCAGTATCATGAAGAAGCTGGAGTCGGGGCAGTCCCCCGACAAGCATGATCGCGGAGTGGTCGCATCATATTATGGCGTTCTCAAGTGGTGCGATTCCTACAACCTGTATTGTAAGGTCATCAGACCCGTGGTGTGGGCAATAGAGGATCACGACCGTTGGATCGTCGGATGTCGTTCACTCCGTGCGTTCATGTTCGATAATTACGAGGTATATGCATGAACAGTAAAGAAAGCCGTCGTAGGATGATGGCAGCCTTCGCGGTTCTTCTGTCTCTCGTTGTGTTGTTCACCCCTGTCGCGATTGATGACGACTCCGACGCGGCACCTGGCGACATCTACACCTACACAATCTCGACGACAGGAACCGTATCGGGGACATCACCTATTGGCGTCAGTTCGACCACGGGAACGTGGACTAGCCTGAACGGGTCTAACTCTGGTTCCTGGGGATTCAACGAGGACGGTTACGGGCCGTTCAACAGCTTTTATGCGGCATTCGATCCTGCACAGAACAACAGGATGATAGGCCATCTGGATCCGGATGACCTAACGAAACTGGTCGATGGAACCAGCATCGCCGGAGAGGACTACAACGTAATGTGGTGCTTACCGACTGTCTACTGGAAGACCAGCGGGACCAGTCTAGTCCTCTCTAACGACCCCGATTCGGGCGGAGAGGCATACGCACACACAATCAACGGACATGTCTATGAATACATCGGAATCGGAGTCTATGAGGCATCCACCGCTTCAGTCGGCGGATCCACGATTTTGATGTCGACCACGGATTCAAACCCGTTGGTCAGTGCCACCAGGGCTACCTTCCGTGACTACGCCAACAATCAGACTGTCAACACCGATGGCGAGGGACAGAACGGCTACGCAATGGTGTGGAACTTTTACCAGTGGGAGCTCTACAAATATTGCGCCCTAGCGGTGATGGGATCCTGGGATTCACAGGGAGTCGCCGGACTTGGTGACTGCTACTACGACGGAACCCCCTACTACACCACCACCGGAGAGCTCGACCAGTCCGGACCCTATGCTGGAACCAAGGGAACGAGCTCCAACTCCACTTACGGAACAGACTCCGTCAAGGTGTTCATCGAGAACGCCTGGGGATCCGTATACGACTTTGTGGACGGAATCGTCATCAACGGAAGAAGCGGATACTACATCGACCAGTCCGCATCTCCTACAGATGCCACCTCGGGAACCTATGTGACCTACATCGCTCAATCTCTTCCCAGCTCTGGTTACGGATCATCACCGTGTACGTCACACCCTGAACTCTGGGGTATGCCGACAGCTAGCGGAGGATCGACATCGTCTGGACTATATGACTATATATGGACCAGTTCAAGTAGTAACCGCGTTCTCTTTGTCGGCGGTAGCTCGTACGACGACTTGGACGACGGGTTGTCCTGTGTGTACGCCTACGGTTCGTTGTCGACCTCGACCGCGAGCATTGGGGGGCGCCTGGCCTTTGTTTTCGACGCCGATCCGGCGTCGGGCAACACTGTAACCTTTGACCACAGTGCCCTTACTGGCGCAGGTGGTAGCGCGAGTGGCCTTGCCACGAGCGTTCTCGTTCCGACCGATGAGAGCTACCAGCTCCCCAACCTGGGAACGGTCGGGGAGTTCACCCACATCGGATGGATGGTGAACGGATCACAGCAGGCCGTGAACTATACCGTAACGCCGACGGAGAACATGACCGTGTCGTCTGTATGGAGACATAACTCCACCATTACATTCGACCACAGCGCGCTGACCGACTACGGTCAGTCCTCGGATCAGTTGGCGACATCCTCTGGGGCACAGCCTGACGGTACCCCATACACTCTGCCCAGTATGGGTACGGTGAACGGATACACCCATACCGGATGGTACATCGACGGCGTCTTTTATGCAGTCGGGGCACAGTACACGCCGAGCGGCAACGTCACGGCATACTCCGCATGGCAGATGCCCATGATCACCATCACCTACATCGTGGAAGGCCAGAACTACGCGACACTGACGGTCCCCGGAGGATCTTCGGGTATCGTGTTCACCCCGCTGATGGTGGAGGGAGTCTTCGAGGGGTGGTTCTATGACTCGGGATTCGTGAACGAGTACGACGCATCCCAGGCGCTTGACGAGGACACGACACTGTACGCCAAGGGGGTTCCCCCTCTGGTGTTCACCTCGGTGCCCACGGCCAACGCCCAGATCACCGCTGTTCTTGGAACCAGCTCGCTGTACTACTTCGATGCAACCGACAGTGACGGAAGGTACCAGGTCCATTGGGACTTCGGCGACGGGAACACCTCCGATGATGTCCTCGCCTACAACGAGTACACCGAACCCGGGGTCTACACCGTCACCTTGACTGTAACCAATGCTGACGGCGACTATGCCGTCTCCACATACACCGTTGACACCACAGACGGAACCGACGACTCTGGAAACGAGGACGACGGACCCGGAATACTGGTCTACGCTGTTGTGGCGATCGCGATTGTAATCGTTGCGGGGGTCGTGCTCAGGCGCGTTCTCTGACGTCCTAAACGGGGTCCCACAGGGACCCCTTCCAGGACGGGAGGAATAAGATGAACGAGAGTATGAACAAGGCCTTGGTCGCGTTGGTCATTGGGGTTGTCATGTTCTCAGGACTCGTGGTCCTCGGCCAGGGCGTCGATGCTGATGACTCCGAGATCTACACACTAGAGATGAGGACGGGTCAGACGTGCATCTACGTGCCGACGACAAATCTGGATTCGGAGATCACCGTCTCAGGGTCCGAGGGTGTCGTATGGGATGCGGAGACAGGCACCATGAGAGCATCTTTCAGCAGCATCGACACTTCCGGAGACCTCCATGCCGTCGTCACTGCTGTATGGACGTCCACCGTGGATTCTGATCTGACTCAGTCCGCGTCACAGAACATCGAGTTCAAGATATACGGACATGTCACGATAGACGGATACTACGAGAGCAGCGTCAGCAGAGGCGTCATCGGCGGGCAGACCGCAGGGACGGTGGTGTACGCACCGACGATCTCCCAGGCCACAGCAGGCACCGAGACCACTGTCGTCTGCGACATCCCCGAGAACGACTACATCGGATGGGATCAGGAGACCAACCGCGTCGTGATCACCCAGGACATCCCCGAGGACATCGAGGGGTTCAGCCTGAGCTTCGACATCACCGCCACCAACTCCGCCACCGCAGAGGGCAGTTCCCTCGCAGACGAGACGGCCACCGTCCACGTCACGGTGGGGTTCGGCCAGGACCTCGTGATAACGTCCCCCGACGTCATCGAGACCTATGTCGGATGCGAGGATGTCGACAGGAACACGTACACCGTGACGACCAACTACGACGATGCGGATTTCGTCTCCGTGACAGGTGTCCAGATCGGCCAGGTCGTGCCCGCGGTCAGCGGCCTCGTCGCCTCCAAGGGCGACGGCACAGTCACCTTCGACCCTGATGCAGTCGATTTCGGCGAGCGTCCCGTCAGGCCCTATTACAAGGAGTACAGCTTCTCCGTCACGGCCACAGGCACATCCGCCGACGGTACAGAGGTGTCGGACTCGAAGATTGTCACCCTCCGTGTGTGGGCGGGTATGAGCTACCTGTCGATCCCCAGCATGGAGGACGTCACGGTCACGCCCGACCCGGAGAACAACCTGAGCATCAACGTGTCGGCCCTGATAGGGGACGCCCAGGGCATCAGGTTCGATTGGGGTGACGGATCCGAGATCAGCGATGTTCCCACGAGAGACACCTCCACCAACACTTACAGTTCCGAACACACCTACGATGCCATGGCCGATTACCTGATAACGGTCAGCGCCTACAACACCAGTGGGGAGAACGTGGTCTACATCATGTACGACGCATCCACAGGTTCTTCCTATGAGACAGATCCGCCCGCCCCAGAACAGCCAGATGAGCCTAGCGACGATGATGGGAACGACCTCTGGTGGTTGCCGATCCTCTTCGGAGCTCTCGCAGTGATTTTCGCGGTAGTGTTCGCTGTCAGACCCGTGAGCTATGTTCTCGTTGCCTTGGCGGTTATCTGCGCCATGGCGGCGGTTGTGACGTACATCATGCTCTGAGGTGATGGGACGTGAACAGAGTGCTGGCGATCATCGTCGCGACCATCCTAGTTGCCGTCGGCGTCTACGCCGTGGCATCCCATCTCGATGAGGAGGGGGGATCGGGCATCGACGTTTCCGGTACCGACGTCACCCCGCCGGAGTCCAGCGACATCTCCCTCGGACACGTAGAGGTCGTCGCGGACTACGGCTCCGAGCTCACCGTCAGGGCCGTCCCAGAGGACGGGATGTCCTTCTACGGGTGGTTCGATGACGGGACGATGGTCTCGGACAGGATGATCGAGACCTTCCCGACCGATTCCGTGGAATCTATCGAGGCGGTGTTCAGCGAGGGCTTCACCAAGTCCGTCGAGTACGGTTGGAGCATGCCGATGTTCGCCTCGGACGGTTCGGTCTCGGGCCTGACTAGGAACATGGTGTTCTCGGTCAACATGTGGAGTGGGGACTACTGGTCGTCCGTGACGGATGAAGGCAGGCTCCGCCATGCCACCTATGCCGATCCTATGCCGGTGTTCATGCTGGACGACTCCTCCGCCGTCGATCAGGCCGTTGAGTACCTGGAACCCATCATGGACGGTCTCACGAACATCCAGAGGGCTACTGTGTTGGCGTACTTCGTCCAAGACATCATCCAGTACATGTCGGATTCTGAGCAGTATGGCACGACCGAGTTCTGGGCGTCGGCTGAGGAGACCCTTTACACGGGATACGGCGACTGCGAGGACACCGCCACGCTGTTCGTCAACCTCGGTCTCCGCCTGGGTCTCGACGTGGGTTTCGTCGCCTTCGAGTCCTCGACCATGGGACACATGTCGGCCGCAGTCTCATTGGCTGACGGTGAGTCAGCAGACGGAAGCGCCGTCTTCGATGTCGACGGTACACGCTTCGCCTATGTGGAGACAGCTATCGACAACATGCACAGCGATGTGGGGCATCTGAGCTCCGCATATCATATCGGGGACGGCAACTGGACACACGTCATCTATGACGGATCTGGATACAACGGTTCCGCGACGGTCCCGATTGGTTCGGGTACGGTTACGGGGGCCCCGATGGTATACGGCAGGGCCCCATTCTGAAACCTCGATCTAAACGTCTTGGAGGGCCGTCAGAGTGCGGTCCTCCGCACCTTTGTTCTCTTGATTTTCGTCAGATCTCTCCGAATCACGTAGGTTCGGTCACGAAATTGTTCCGGGGATGTATGCGGATCGGTTCTCTCATTCTGCTGGGTTCTGTTCCGCTTTGAACGCTTTAAAAGTGTTTTCGATTTGTAGCATCACTCCATCCATCGGCATTCCTCTGTTCATAATCCTTCACTCACTCGATCGTCCGCATACCGTCCAGACGGCGTCTGGACGGCTTCTGCGCAGGAGAGTAATTATGCACCAGATTGAGAATGAATACGCATTCCGCATCGTCGGGATGGGGAAAGGGGGTATCTGTCGTGGATGAGCACAGAAAGGTGCTCTTTGCGATGGTCGCTGTCCTCCTGTTCGTCGTATCCGCCCTGTCGGTCGGCTTCGCGCTGACCGATGAGTCGGACGCCTCGGGCACATGGACGGGAGAGAACCCCAGCGGCAGTAGTTCCGACCCCTACGATGCGATAGACATCGACATCAGCGGTACGAACGTGCCGGTGCTGAGCGATGTCTACGTCAGTGTGGGAGCATCGGTCAGCATCACTGGATGCATTGACAGTTGGTCCCACGGATCGAGCAACTACACATACAACTTCAGATCCGTAACTTCTGGGTACGGGCTGTCCGTCAGCACGTCTGGGGACACCTCAGTCTCTGGGACTGTGAGCAAGGCGGGTACCATTACGGTCAGCTACCATTACGTCCAGTCTGGTGGCAGCTACGAGGTTGACGAGAACAGGTCCTTCGTGATCCGTGCCGTCGATCCCGACGCGGGTCTCGTCCAGAGCATCAGCATAAGATCCTCGTCATCCTCCGACAGCGTGACGACCGGCGGGACGATCACCCTAACCGCCACCACATCTCCCACGACGGCTGACGACCGTCATGTGGAGTGGGACATCCAGTCGGGTTCGCAGTACGGGAAGATCACCAGGACCACGGACACATCGACAGGAGGCACGTGCGTCATCCAGGGAAGCGACCCTGGGAGGATCGTCGTCATCTGCGAGTCCTCCGACGGCAACACCTCCGCCACCTTCGAGGTGACGGTCACCGCGAGGCTCGTGACATCCATTGCCATCTATCAGGGGTTCTCCAGCGGTGACGACCTCATAATCACCGCCGATGCGTTCCCTACCAACGCCTACAACCCCGAGCTCTCATGGTCCGTCGTCGAAGGTTCCAACCTCGTGACGATGGAGGAGAGCCACGAGTACACCAACGATTCGGAGCGCAGGTTCGTCGCCACAGGCAACGGATCGGGGGCGTTCACCGTCCGTGTGAGTGCGACCGACGGCTCTGGCGAGTACGACGAGAGGACGTTCTATGTGAACCACATCTCCTTCGATGCTAAAGGCGGTTCCGGTGGCCCGTCCGACATCTACAAGGTGTCCGGCAGTTCCAGCGGCTACGGATACCTCCCCAACAGCGAACCTTCGAGGTCGGGATATGCCTTCATGGGATGGTGCACCGACGAGGACGGCAACGGGTCGCTGTACAACGGGGGCGCCTATGCCAGTCTCAGGGATGGGTACACGTACTATGCGATTTGGGGATTGGAGACCAACGTTTACTACCACGTCACGCTGGGAACGGGGGGTCCGACCGAGGATTCCATAGTGATCATCGAGGGAGGTTCGGATTGGTTCTACGTCTCCGAGGAGATCCCGTATCGCTCCGGGTATACCTTCCTGGGATGGTCTGAGACGTCTGGTGCGACATCCGCCATGTACGAGCCCGGAGAGAGGATTTCCGTTGACGCGGGAACTAAGGAGATCAATCTCTACGATGTCTGGACGATCACCATCAACAACTACACCCTTCATTACAATCCTAACGAGGGTCAGGGCGGACCCGGCGATGCCACAGGCACGAACACCGGGGCGCAGACGACCTACGAGTTCACGATCTCGTCAACCGAACCGACCCGTGAGGGGTACAGGTTCGTAGGTTGGTCCACGAATCAGAATACCCAACCGAGTGACGACGGCATAATGGTCGCAGGCGATAAGTTCACCGTCGTCCACGTCGACACTACCGAGATATTCGCCGTCTGGCAGGAGATTCACTACTACACCTTGGCCTACGATGCCAACGGCGGACATGGCGCCCCTACGGGTGACACCTATGAGACCGTCAACGACACATATTCCGTTCCTATCTCCAGCGACATACCGACATGGGACGAGTTCCACATTTTCCTTGGATGGTCCGATGTCAGTTCGGAGTCCAAGACTCCCAATGTGATGCCCGGAGAGCCCTATACGTTCAAACAGACCGGTACGACCACTCTCTATGCTGTCTGGCAGGAGATCGAGGGCAACGTCTTCGAAATCAGATACGATCTGAACGGGGGGATCGACGGACCGGACGTGGACACCTTCGTGACCGTCTCATCCTCGTATACGGCCACCGTGTCGTCCGTCCAGCCCGAGTGGGACGAGTATCACCTCTTCCTCGGATGGGCAGTCGAGGACGGTTCCTCAACCGTCGCATACCAGCCGGGTTCACAGATCACGTTGCTCAAACCCGTGACGGATCTTTACGCCGTATGGCAGAGGCTCCCTATGCCGTTCACACTGTCCTTCGAACTCGGAGGCGGGACATGGATCTCGCAGGATCAGACGGGAACGACCGTCAAGGACACTTACGAGTTCACCATACCGTCCACTATTCCAGAGAGGGAGGGCTTCGGGTTCTTGGGGTGGTCCACCTCCGACGGGGGTGCGGTCACATACCATCCAGGCGACAGCTTCGTCGCTACCGTACAGCACAGCACGCTCTACGCCGTGTGGCAGGAGTTCTCCCTGTTCACCCTGTCCTTCGACACCGGAGACGGCAGCGGGATGTCGCCCCTGACAGGATACTCTCTGGACTCCTACGAGTTCACGATACCCGATACAGTTCCGGAGCTGGACGGCTTCCTCTTCCTCGGATGGGCGGTGTCGGAGGGCGGTTCCGCCGAGATCCAGCCTGGGCAGAGGTACACCGCCACATCGATCAGCACCACACTCTACGCCGTGTGGCTTCCCTATTCCGCATCCGTCGACTTCCATCTGTATTTCGACGTTGGCGATGGGACGGGCGCACCGTCGGAGATGACCAGACCTTCCCAGGACGGACAGGCCAAATTCATCATACCGTCGTCCGACGGCATGGTCAGAGAGGGGTATGTCTTCACAGGATGGGCGACATACGACGGGGGCCCCGTCGAGTACGTCGGGGGAGACGAGTTCGTATCCCACGCGATCAACACCACACTGTACGCTGTCTGGATGGAGGAGGACAGGTTCGTGGAGTACACGCTGACCTTCGACACCAAAGGCGGTTCCGAGATCGATGCTGTCAGCGGTTCTTCCGCTGACGGATGCTACGAGTTCGGGATACCCTCCGAACCGCCTGTAAGGGATGGCTTCGTGTTCATGGGATGGGCGACGGCGGACGACCCCTCTGAGGCTGTGTACCAGCCGGGTGACGTAATATCCGTGATAGACTCCGATACCGTCCTCTATGCTGTCTGGCAGTCCGAGGACACGGTGTTCACCTTGTCGTTCGACGTGGGCGAGGGCGCATCGGGCGCTCCTCAGACCATCATCGAGATAGGCGATGGGACGATCCACAGCTTCCAGATAACATCCGAGATCCCGACGATGGAGGGATTCGAGTTCCTTGGCTGGTCTACATCCTATGGAGGGGATGTTGAGTATCAGCCCGGCGAGATCTTCGTCTCCGGAGTCAGGGATGCGACTCTGTTCGCGGTATGGCACCTCATCGACAACACTATCATCCAGTTGACATCCGAGCCTGCGGACCGCACCGATGTCGGGACGCAGTATACCTACGAGGTCACCACGAACATCGACGTGTTCTCGGTGACCATCCGCGGTTCCGCCGCGGATTGGCTGAACGTGAACGGGCACACAATCCGTGGCACCCCGTTCGAACCTGGCACCTATGAGCTAACCATCACCGTCACTGATGGCGACGACTACCGTCCGACCATGGCGACGTTCACCATCCGTGTCATGGAGACCGATGTGTGGGAGCACCATGTGGAGTTCGTCACGTCTGGAGGAACCGATGTCGAGGATCAGTGGATCATCGCTGGAGGTACCGTATCGGAGCCCGAGACCCCCGTCAGGGACGGATTCACTTTCGGCGGATGGTACTCGGATGACGGCAGCAAGTACGATTTCACCAACCCTGTGAACAGCGACATGACCCTCAAGGCCGTCTGGATCTCCACAGGCGGACAGAGTCCCGACGATCCCTCGCATGAGGGGGAGGACTGGACGTCGTACATCTGGATCGTTCTGGCTGTATTGGCTGTGATTCTCTTCATCGTCGCTGTCGCGAGCAGTACCTTTGTCGTACTAGTTCCTGCAGCCATCGTAGCGATCCTGGCAGTCGTATCTTACTTTGTTCTGGGAGGTCAGATATGATGGAAAGATGCGGACACAGTTGCAATATATTGATGACGATATTCGCCATCGTCCTCATCCTGGGTTCGATGGCGGTCGTCAACATCGGTGGCGACCAGTCTGATGCTACATACGACACGACTGAGACTCATACGATAACATTCTATGGTAATTCAGGAACCGCCGACGGCGATTCCTCAAGGACATACACGGTTCATGAGGATCAGTCGATCGAACTTCCCGTCACTATGTTCACACGTGATGGGTACTACCTGAAGGCTTGGCATCTTGGGTCAACTAGTGGAACATCCTATGACCCAGGATACAAATTCACTGTTACCAGTGATGCTTCATTCTATGCAGAATGGGGTCAACTCAGTGGAAGGCATGTGACAGACTATTATCCCGACTCTGGAGAGTATCTGGAATTCAACCTATGGGATATAGCGAACAGCGAAGAGGGGCTAACTGGACAGGTTACGATAGTAAATATGCCTGATTGGATGGGTTGGAATGAATCCGTTAATAACAGTTGTTTGATTTACGGTAACATAACTCAACCCGGGGTATACCTTGTAGAATGGACGATGAAATGGTTCACGAATCCAACAACACTCTGGTTTGTGATTGTTTTACCGTCAGCTATGGACACGGAATGCACCGTGTCGTTCGATCTCAACGGCGGATCCGCTGCATCGGGTTCAAGCCTCCCGTCCAAGAGCGGACCGGTGGGAACGACAATCACCCTCTACGATGGCGATGACGTATCCTACAATGGACACACCCTTTTGGGATGGCGCATCTCCATCGATGGGCAAGAGGCCACATTCCCCGCCAACGGGGAATACACCATGAACATCGATAGGCAGAACATTACAGCCACTGCTCAGTGGCTTGCAAGTTCCTATGCCATCGTTTACAACCCGCTGAACGCACCGGGCGTCGAGGGTGTGTCCGCGTCATACGGCGATGTACTGACGCTCAAGGAGACCCCGGGTGAGGATGTTGAGATTCCCGAAGGATACCACTTCGGAGGATGGGTGATCCGTGGCAATGAGGATGTCGTCCTGGCACCCGGGATGGGATACAGGGTGACGGGACAGTTCTACCTTGGAGGATACTGGGTTGACAATAGCGCTGAGAGCTACACTGTCAACTTTGATGCCAATGGCGGAACCCCTTCGCTCTCTGTTGAAGTGGAGGCGGGTGATGCGGTCTACCTGCCGCAGGATGGGATGGAACGTGCCGGATACACTTTCGCCGGATGGTCTACAACCAAATCTGGGAGCGATATTCTCGATGATGAGACTTGGATCCCTGAAAGCGATGGTGTGACGCTGTACGCCCAATGGGTTCAGAACATCTTCCCCGTTACGGACATCAACATCACAGGGTCGTCGGTGGTCTCTGTCGGCCAAAGCATCACTATAGAGGCGACATCCTACCCGTCGACCGCCGACGACAGAGGCGTCAGATTCTCTTTGATGGATGGGACGGGATCGGCCAGGATCTCATCCCAAGACACAACATCCACCGGGGGATATGCGGTCATCATAGGGCTCAGTCCCGGTACGGTGACGCTTATCGCTTCATCGGTTGACGGCTCCGGCTATTCCGAGAGCAAGACTCTGACCGTCCTGGGAGAGACTTCCACCCATACGCGCACCATCATCTACGATCCCAACGGTGGATCGTGGATTGGTGACGCACCGAACGAGACGGTGAATACCGGAACAGCGTCATCGTACACGTTCACCATAACTACAATGAAGCCTGTTCAGACAGGCTACACGTTCCTCGGATGGGCGGTAGAAGGTTCTAACGTCCCACAGTACGGATACCAATCAAACCAATTGACCGAGTTAACCGTCTACGAGGATGTCACTACACTCCATGCGATATGGGAAGAGAACATCAACACGTTCAGCCTCACTTACGATGCCAACGAGGGTCTGTGGCCAGACACCTACGAATCTACATACACGGATTCCAGGGGTTCGGACGGCAATTCGTATGAATTCACCGTGAGAAGCGAACAGCCCGTCTACCTCGGCTATCTGTTCCTGGGATGGTCTTCAGAGAAGATCACCCCCGGGGAGGGAACCGTCGATGATGTGGAGTATGAGGCTGGTTCCAAGATTGATGTCTCGGATTCCAAAACCATCTACGCCGTGTGGGGGGACAACAGATGCACCTATGTTTTGAAGTTCGATGCCAACGGTGGTACATGGCCCAACGGCGAGCCCTCCCCGTTGGAGGAGTTGACCGCGGCCACATACTGGACGTTCACGATTCCCAGCGACGAGGACTACATCCCCACCCTGGCGGGTAGGACGTTCGTGGGATGGTCGGTCAACGGATCGGGCATCATCAGCGAGGATGATGTCGTCTATTCTCCAGGCGACATTGTCGTGTTCTATGGAACCTCGGGACAGACCTCTGAGATCATCCTGATGGCGGTGTGGGGGGACGGCAAGGATTCCCACACCCTGACGTTCGACGGCAACGGCGGGGAGGGGGACGTCATCGAAGGCGTCCCCGATCCGAAGGTGGAGCCCACCGACTCCGAGGGATGGTCCCACTTCACCCTTCCGTCGGAGGAACCCACCCGTGTCGGTGCTGACGGTACGGTCTACATCTTTAACGGATGGGACACCGACGAGAAAGCCCTGAACGGAGGATATGATTCCAGTCAGGCAGTCAGCAGTGCCAACGACTTCACGCTCTATGCGATATGGTCCGTAGGAGGAAGTATGGTCTCCGTAACGTTCTTCCCGAACGTCTCCGACACAAGTGTCACGGAGATGCCCGACAATATGATGGGACAGATCCTGGAGGGGGAGGACAGCGTCGAGATCCAGATTCCGGATACAGAACCCAAACGTGATGGATACAACTTCATCGGTTGGGCGAACGATCCTGGATCGGACAACGTCTATTGTTCTCCTGGTCAGTTGATCCCCGTCTCTGAGGATCTTGACCTGTTCGCTATATGGAGAGCGGTCGGTGAATCCACCGATACCTTCGATGTGGTTTTCAACTCGAACGGCGGGACCCCGGTGACATCCCAGAGCATAGCTTCGGGAGGTCATGCCGAGAGGCCCGAGGATCCCGTCCGCGAAGGGTACACATTCGACGGATGGATGCTTGATGGCAAGGAGTTCGACTTCGAGAACACGCCCATAACATCGGACATAACACTGATGGCTGCCTGGACGGACGGTTCGGGCGGCGGTCAGGACGGTGGCGACGATGATGACGATACGGGTGGCGGCAACGATGCCGTCATCTGGATACTGGTTGCCATCTGTCTGATTCTATTCATCGTCATCTTGGTAAGGAGGTAAGAACATGAGAGAGAATGCTGGCCGGATCATGGCGTTGGTGGCGGTGTTCATAGTCACTGCGTCATGTCTGGCCTTCGCATTCCCGTCCTCTGCCGAAACCGAATCGGAGGGGACGGGAATCTACGGGGATGACGGCTACTCCACGGCAGGCACATCCTATTGGGAGCTCACGCTGGATCCCAATGGCGGAACGTCGCCGAGCTGGGCTTCGGACACGTACAAGATCAAGAAAGGGAACACTGTACAGCTTCCTGCGGCATCGTACACCAAGAGCGATGGATACCTTGTAGGATGGCAGGACGCCTCTAATCCAGAGAAGACGTGGAAGCCTGGTGAGGATTTCACCCCCGAAGGCAATACCACGCTCAAGGCCGTTTGGCAGAGTGGGAATGGAACCCATCTTACCGACGAGGGACTGGAATCGCTTGATTACGGCGAGACTTTCAAGGTATCCCTCTACGACGAGGATGGTTGGGAGGACAAGTACATGGCTGACGTATTTCCGGTGAAAACCCAGGATTTCGTCACCTTGAGGTCATGGGGCGATGTCGAGGATGGTAAGATCTTCCTGGCGGAAGGTATCGCACCCAGAGAGTCGGGAGTGTACTATGTGGAGGTCTCCATCTCTCAATTCGTTGGGAGCAAATCCGCATGGTTCGTCATCTCCGTAATGTCCGATATGGATCGGCCTACGACCATTATCTATGATCTCAATGGAGGTACTGGATCGTCGATTCCCGCTGAGACCATACCTGCGGGAACTGCTACGATACTGAGGGGACCAACAGTCGCATCGATGTCTGGATACAATCTCGACGGGTGGACAGGAGTGGACGGCGGAGGCAATTCGAGCGTATACGCACTCGAATCCCTCTACACGGCACACGCTGGGGTACCCACACAGGATTTCCAGGCACATTGGCTCGCACAGACGAAGGCCATTGTGTTTGTCGCAGGGGGTGCTGAGGGACTTGATTCGTTCAGCATCACCGCCGAAGCGGTTCAAACTGACAGCATATATTACATGCCAAGTTCTGTTCAGGCCGGATACGAATCTCCGGGTAACGTTCTGGGTGGATGGTATCTGTCTGGCAGTCCGAACACGATATTCGCACCTGGATATGGGTACAAGATACCTGAATCACAGCAGACGATCTATGCTTACGCATACTGGATCGACGAGGATGCTGCTGATGCGGTAACGGTCACATTCAACGCTAACGGAGGCGACGACATACAGCTCAAAGCCGTGGTTGAATCCGGGATGTCCGTTGCGATGCCTGGACATGGCTTTACCAGGGACGGACACAAGCTCGTCGGATGGTCCGATACATCCGGGGAGGATGCGACGGTCAATCACAACGTCGACGTGTCCGTCAAGGTCTCGTCCGACAAGATGTTCTATGCCGTCTGGGAGGTCGGCTCGTCCGAGGAGGAGAGCAGGGAGTTCGAGATTTCCTTCAATGCCGACGGCGGTGTCCCGACCCCGTCCACCGTGATGGCTCCTTCGGGAAGTACGATCACCGCGGTTACGGAACCCACCAAATCTGGATACATGTTCGCTGGATGGTATCCGCAGGGCGATGACGCCCAGCCATGGGTATTCGGAGTGGGAGGAAAGCAGATCACGAAGGACATGGTACTGGTTGCCCACTGGGTGCCATTCTTCGAGACTGAGGACTACGGGAACGGGACCATAAAGCTGACCCTCAGTGACGAAGCCGTAGGAACAGGTGTGAACACTATCACCTGGGGCGACGGTAGCGATCCGGAGGACACTACCGCAAAGACCCTGACGCATACCTACACCAAGACAGCTTACTACACCATAACAGCCGAGGCCGGAGGCCACGAGACGTCGATGCAGATTCACGTCGTGGTCGACCAGACTCCAGAGGGAGATACCTCCGACGAGGAGCTGAAGGCAGTCATAACCAAGACCCCGTTGGAGGACGGGAATTTCGCTTTGAGTGCCAAGGATTCCACGGGATACAGGTCTGTCAAATGGACGATAAACGGGACCGACTTCGATGAGGTCTCGATCACGACTACCGACGATTGGAAGGACGGACACTATGAGGTCAAGCTCTGGGTGTACGATTCCGAGGGGAACGAGAGCGAACACGCCGAAACGACCTTCGACCTGGACAGAGGAGGGGGCGGTGGCGGTAACGGAGAAGACGATGGCGGAGGTAGCGACTGGCTGCTCTATGCTGTGGTCATCATCATCGTTGTGATTGCTCTGATAATGCTGGCGAGGAACTTCCTATGAACCCGACCAGAAAGAAACTGATGGCCGTCGCCTCAGTGATGATCGTCATGATGGCGGGGACCGTCGTGATGGTGAACGATGAGGATGTCGTGGAGGAGACTGATGCTTTCGTAGATCCGATGACAATTGCCATCATCTCGACAGTTCTGGCTTTTATAGCTGGTGGTGCCGCAGGATACGCACTTCACGGCATCCTTCATCCCGATGACAGTACCGAAATTCAAAGTAGGGCAGATGAAGCCAGAATACTAGCTTCCTCTTTGTCAGCAGGCGTTCAATATTATGTGAACTCCCTCTCACAGTATTCCAACATGTGGCCTCTTACCGAGGAGCACTGGATAAGGCAGGCAGAGATTACCTGTGCGGGACTCTGGGATGTGAACAAGGAATATGACACATCTGAAGTGTTGGAAAGGTCTGAGATCTATGTGAATATCGGCACTCTGTTATACAATGCCGCATCCCAGGTCAATGCACATTGGGAAGACATTGGGAACCGTACAACAGAGTGGAACCAGTATGTCGAGACTTATGGCGATGGGAAGCTGAAACTCGCATTGACCTTCGATAGCTCGATGACTATCTCCGCTTCTGCCGGAGAACCATTCAACATCCGTGTCGGCGGTGTTGTCCGCGATGCGGATTCCAGCAAGAATCTCGTCTATATCGCAGGTGGCGAGATCTATGCTTCCGATGACGCAGTCCTCACTCCCGCAGGGATTGGCGGAAACAACGCATATGTCAAAGGCGGTGAATGGACCGATCTCGGACCAGATTTCATTCCTGGAGTCTATGAACTTGAATCCGGTGTGACATATTGTGGAAACATCACACAGGTTTACGATGTTCGTGGAGCCGATGTGTCCGCAGGAATGGTTGTGATGGTGAACGATACGACTCGCGTCATCACTGCGTACAACTACCAACAGCAGTACGATCCAGACTCAAGCACGGTCAACAACAAGTACAAGCCCTCATGTGATGTCACTATTGATGGGGATACGGCATACGACAAGGTCAATCTGAAGATTATCGTCAAAGAGGATGAGAACAGTCAGACTGTAGACATAACGGATGTCCTTGCCAGATACCAGATGCTCCTGAACACTACATACTCCACATTGATCGATGTGAACAGCAGTGCCATCGCTGTCTGGGAGATGTATGACCTTGCGGGAGAGGCATCCGCTTACCTGACGACACTTGTTGTTCCGGATACCTATGAGAATGTCCGTTTGACCTCCGAACAGAAGATGATGATAACCACGCTCGCGATGCAACAGCTCTACGAGTATTGGGACACACACGGCGAGGAGATCAAGAAGGACAGCTACACAATGACCATGGACTCGATGTCTCTGTTCTGTAGGGGTGACATCGTCATCACAGACTACACCTTCACGGACGTCGACGGCAACCAGAAAGCTACGACTGTAGAATACAAGGATGTGATATTCACACCTCTATTCTCGCAGGACTATGATCTGGAAGTCGGAGACAACACCGTGAATCAGACGGGATTCGTGATGATATGGTCCGATGAAGGAAAGCCATTGAACACGTTCGACGTCAGCAATCCAGATACGGCGGATCTCATTTTCCTGGATGACGGAGCACGTCTCAGCATATCATCGATGTACTATAGTGGTGAACCTGTCTCGAAGCTACATCTGGACGCAACTGGAATAGAGTTCATCGATCCCGATGTTCCAGATATTCCCGATCCGCCGGAACCCATAGTGGAGAATGACCTCGGAGAGATCATCCGTCTGATTCTCATACTGTTAGGTGCAGGAATTCTCCTCTATGGTGCTTCGAGAGGAAACTGGCTGATAATCATCATCGGAGGAGTTCTGATACTAATCGGATTTGTGTTTGCAAATGCGATTGCAGATCTCCTTGACAAGTACCTTGGATGGTTCATAAACCTTCCATAAACAGTTTATGGGGGATTTAACCCCCAATTTACATTCGAATCAGCAGAACGGGCAGTATTCTTGAATGCACGCCTTCCCCTTTACTGTTCTAAATTGAACACCATAGTAGTTGGAACAACCTGCTGCAATCCCAGAGATGATCATTGCGATAAACATGACTGCTATGGGGAATCCAAAGGGTACTTCCGCGTTAACATCTAGAATAGACACATCCACGGTAATGCTCGTCATCAGCATCATCATGAAAAAACCAATAAAACCAGAGAAAAATGATACTAATGGTATGAACAACCCAACAACAGCCAACAATGCGGCCATCCAGAAGAGGATACTCAAAATATTTTCCGACAATACAGATTGAGCACCCATTTCTGAAACAATATGGTACAGCGTTTCATTTGTACTCAATTCTATCATTGCACCTGGCCCGTATACAAGTTCGACATTAACCGCAAACAGCATTATCAGTATAGTGAATCCCGAAATCAGGCTCAGAATAATCGCCGGTGCACGGTACCTCTGACACTTCTCCTTAGTAAGGTTCCTGGTCGTCGCCTGTTCCAGAGGACTCAGCTTTGACATGACCTCATCCTCTCCGGGTCCATATACGGTCAACGAGCTTCCGCATTTCAGGCAGTATGTCGCCTCATCTGGATTTTCGGATCCGCACTTCTGGCAAATCCTTACGATTGAAACGGGCTGATCCATCTTGGCTCCGCAGAAGATGCAGAACTCGGATTCGGCGGGGTTATCTTTCCCACACTTGTTGCAGAACACCATGCTTTCCCTCAAAAGAGCATCGTGCCAGGCGCTATTTATCAGATGTGGCAAAATGCACATGGCACATCACATAAAAACGGATTTTTCCACATGGAATATCACACATCCATGAATGGCGTCGAGCTGCTGTCCGAGAGGCACATCGTAGGCATGATCGTCATGCTGGCCGAGTCGGACCGCAGGGAGAGCGACTTCCTTGTCCTGAGCAACAGCTATTACATCATCCGTGACAAGGTGACCTTGCTGATGGACGCAGGGATTATAGAACCCTTCGAGGTCGAGAGATCCCGGGGAAGATGGTACAGGCTGACACCCAAAGGGATTGAAACAGCGAAACATCTGAGAATTTGTTGTGATCTCATCGATGATGGGAATTGATTTTGTGTTTTGCACATGACATTCGAGCATCTGATGAGTTCGGATTGGTGACGGCGGGATGAGAAGGGATGGGATGTTCTGCAAGTCCCGCCGCCACGGCGATATTGGTTTCGTCAGGACTTATTGTTTCGCTCTTTGTCAGTTCCGAATCTCTCGCTTCTGTCATCGAAGTACATGGCAACCTCGTTGATCCTCCTCATCAGGGCCATGCCCGCGAACTTGTCGAGGTCATAGCCTGTAGTCGGGATCAGTCTCTCCAGATCGGCGGCCATGCTCTCGGTCATTCTGATTGTGATGCGTGCAGAATCGAGTCCGTTCTCGCGGACCGCCATGTACTCAACATAGATGTTGTCCAGTTCGTCAGTGAATCCCGCTGTGACATCTATGAGCATGAGGCGGACCGATTCCGTGGCCATCTCGCCGGCGTCGGTGTAGAGTCCCGACTCGTCCGCATAGTATTCCAGATCCTCGGCGACCGTCTTGGGTACGACCGCCATTATTGTTTTGAGCAGGGTCATATTGGCTGGATGCTGGCTCAGTATATTATTTGATGTGTCGAGAATCTTCCTGCGTCGGTGTCATAAACTCTCAGAGCCAGGGCCAGCGCGGCGATGATCACAGCGTCTCTATCGATTCCCTCCACGGCATCCACGGCATCAAGCAAACCGGGAGGCATCCGTACAGTGATCCTCAGAACCTTCTCGTGGAATCTGGGCAGGTACTTCTGAACCATGAACCACTTCTCGCTCGGCGCCTTCCCTTCAAGAAGATCTAGAAGCCTCCTTGAACCGTCGCAGATCAGATCGGCCACGTCGAGGTGGAGTTTCCTGTCCAAGACGATGCGTTCCGCGTCCGCCACCAGCCTGCTGGGGATGCTGATTTGGAAGTGGGCGTAGTTTATGGCCTTCATGCTCAAGCTCCATCGCCCTCCATCGATTAATGCTTATGTCCGAGTTATAAGTGGTTTCGGTTTCGAGTGATGGTACGTCGCATCCCTCGCTAAATCCCGCAGTCCGATGTCTCTCGGGGTCTGAGATGGTTTTCTCTTCGCACAGCGACATTACGCTGAGGTATGTTCCCAGAATGTTCTGGTACACGTTGGTCGGCATCTCGCTGTACGTCATCGGGTTCCTTTCTTCCACAACCGATCCGGTCATGATGGCGATATGCGTCCCGGCCATCGCGTTCCAGTTGTGGATCCTTCGCGGCATGGCACATCTCGGAGTACGGGGAACTGTTGAACTCACAACGGATGTCCGTGTCGATGCGTGGCGTATTCCTCATCTGACCAAAGGATGGATGGAGGTATGGTGCGAGGAGTACGGTACCGTGCTGATTATGCTGACATGGCTTGTCGGATGCGTTGCCCCTGCCTCTGACTCGGGAATTTTCCTTTTCACGTTCTCCATGTTCATGCACATGATGTGCTGGTGGGAATCGACACGCTTGATGCCGGGCATCCTCGATCGGCGTCTTCCGCGCTCCAGATGATGGGAGATCACGCCCTCGTAGAGGACTCCGATGCCGTACAGTGCGGCCAATATCATCGAGAGGACGGTTCCGGTGATCAGCAGTGTCCTCACAGCGGGGTAGAACTCGATGGATGCGACGAACTCTCCGACATCCAGAAGATTGACACCGAGAATCACAGCCACCCAGACCATGACCACGGTTATCGGGGCGAGGAGGCTGTGCCATTCCCACACGTATCTGGCGACGGTTATTGCCGCCGCCAGTGAGAATATCATGGCCAGCGGAAGGCTGTCCAACGTCTGATAGGCCGAGAACGCGAATGACAGGGCGCCGACCGGACTGTCGAGGAAGATCAGTTTGCCTAGCCCTTGTATACCAGCGAACCGACCGATCGGGACGACGACCACTATGATCGCCGAGATAATAGCACACGCCATGCCGACATCCATGTTCAGCAGGGTGGAGCCCACGGGCTAAGATAACCTTTTGTGACCGCCTTTATAAGCGTTATCGGTTTGCATCATTACTCAATCGCTTCCCAGGTCCCCGTTCAAAACCCATCTACCCGAATGCGAACCGTCCACGGACAGTGGACTGGCGGTCGGGGACGTTCTCCGAACCGATCCCCGGCCGCGTTCGGAGTTGAAAACATGAACATTATCGGAAAAACGACCGTGCTGTCGCTGGCATTGGTTGCAACCCTGCTCGTCGTGGCCGTACCCGGCATCGACGCGGAGGGTGCGACATACCAGGACATCGCGGCGGAGGATTTTCTGGCCCTCGCCGAGGGTGGAATTATCACCCTCGACGCGGACTACGTACTGACGACGACTCCTACGATAACGGAGGACCTGATCATCGATGGTCAGGGACATACGATAAGAGGGGCAATCAATCTCGACGCCCAGGGGACTTCCGAGGGAGCATACACAGTGGTTCTGAAAGACCTCGTCATGGACGGCCAGGGCACCACGGCCAGGGCCGTCACCGGACAGAACCAGAACGACGACGTCCGTCCAGTGAATCTCACCATGGAGGGCGTCTCCATATCGGGCTACACATCCAAGGGCGTATACCTTACCAACATCCAGAGCCTGAACGTCACAGGGTGTTCGTTCAATGACAACGCTACCAGCGAGCAGACATGGTACTCTGGGGACTATGCCTTCGACATCAACCTCTGCGGAATCCAGAACGCTGTGATTGTCATCGAGGACACAGCGTTCGCAGGCGTCTCCGGCGGCAACTCCCCCATCAAGATCACCCAGCGCGGGGGAACGGATGAAACCGATGACACCTCCACGGACATCCTCACCTCGACAGCGGCAACCATCGATTCCGTCTCCATCTCCGGATGCACGTTCGACATCACCGCAGGAGAGGGTGGAAAGAGCCCCATGGCTGACATCGTCATCGGATCCAGTCCCAACTCTGACGGCACAGCCAGGACTTACACCCAGGCTTACGACCTCACCGTTTCCACCGGGGCCAACGGGGCCACCGTCGCTTACCGTAATGGGACTGTCGACGGAAACGAGGGCCTGTTGGTCTTCACCCTGTCCGCCGACGCGGTTGATGCGCTTGTCATGGAGGGCACCGTCTCCGAGGGGACCGGGGTCTACTCTGTTACAGCGGGTGATTTCACACTCTCTAACGACTGGACCGTGGGTTCGACCATCAATGTCGATGGCAACATGTCCATCGACCTCGCCGGCAACACCATCGCCAACGGAGGGGACTTCGACACCATCCACGTCTCCGAGGGTTCCTCTCTGACCGTCACCGATTCAGTCGGGGGAGGGATCATCGACAACACCTCTAACGGCAGGGCCGCCATCGTCAACGACGGTACCCTGAACCTGAACGGCGGGACCGTCACACGCTCCGCCGAGGCCATCGGGAACTCCTACTACGTGATCCAGAACAACGGGTCCATGACCGTCTCCGCTGGTGCAACGGTCAGCAAGTCCGCGCCTTCCCAGATGTCCTCGATGATCGACAACTTCGGTACCCTGACCGTCAACGGGGGGACCTTCGACGCAGGGCTCGACATCGTGCTGAAGAACGAGGAGACAGGGACCGTGGAGATCCACGACGGAAGCTTCGTCAACAGCAAGCAGTCCGCATACTCCGTACAGAACTGGGGAACCATGACCATCCGCGATGGGATGTTCTCCGGAATCGTCGTGGGACTGACCGAACCCGATTCTCCCGCATCCCAGATTACCATCATCGACGGAACGTTCGCCGCCCAGGTCTACGCCTGGAACTACGCTCCCGTGGCGTCCCCCGCGGAGAACGCACCGAGCATCATCATCGAAGGAGGCGAGTTCAACTCTGGCTCCGCCATCAACACCTACGTCGGGGGCACAGACACCTCCGGGGACAACCGCACGGTGACCCTGAATCCCGAGGTGGCATCCATCGTCGTTAACGGCGGGTCGTTCGCCAGGACCCCTGCGCCCTATCTCGCCGACGATGTGCTCTGCCTGGTGGATGACGGGGTGTATGCTATAACGGATGACGTGTCCGCCGCCGTCGCGAGGACCGGCAACGTCTACTGGACCTCCCTGTACGACGCGCTCAGGAGCGCGGCCAGCGCCGAGGTCGTTCTCGTGGATGACGTAAGTCTCGACGCATACATCCTGGTCAACAAGGACAACGTGTCCCTCGATCTGGCTGGCCACACGGCCCTCGGGGACCTGGACAGCGAGCTCATCGACTCCTACAACAAGAACTTCACAGTGTCCGATTCCGTCGGAGGGGGCATGATCATCAACCTCGGGGACGGCCCCGCCGTAGACGGCCAGAAGGTCGTCGTCGAGGGCGGAATATTCTCGTCCGACGTGTCATCGTTCCTCGCTGAGGGTATGGCGTGCTACGAATACGTGGGATACCACATCGTTGTCGCAGACACCGATGCCCCCGCCCTGGTCATCGCGGGCATCCCCTTCGCATCCGTCGAGGACGCCCTCGTACTGATCAACATCGCAGGGGACTTCGCCACCGCAGACGGCGACACCCTCACCCTGACGGCCAACATCCCCGACACAGCCGACGTGACCCTGACGATCCCCGCGGACTCCGGTCTGACCATCGACCTGAACGGATACGACATGGTTCTCGGCACCATCACGGTCGCCGGTGAACTGAACGTCACCGACACCGTCGGGGACGGGACGCTCACGACCTTGGCCATCAATGTCACCGGCGGTTCGATCACGGGAAGCGGAACCATCGTCTCCGCGGAAGGCACCGTGAACCTGATCAGTATAATCGGCTCTGGAAGCGTGAGTGGCGTGACGCTGGACATCTCCGACGTCGCATCCAACGGCGGTGCGATCAACTTCGAGACCGGACTCGCGGGTTCCGCGTCCGTATACGGTGTCACTATTCTCATCGACGGCGCCGACGCGGTCGCCGACCGCGGTATCTACGTCAACCAGATGCCCGAGACTGGATCCATCATCATCAGCGATGTGACCTTCGATTTCAACGGCAACGATGCGTGCCCGCTCAGCGCGGACGTCGATGGAAACACAGACCTGGAGATCGACGGGTTCACCTTCATCGACTGTTCTAGGACTAACAAGGTCCTGTTCAACGCTATGGAGGATGTCACCATCGGTTCCGAGGGTGGCATAGACATCTCCGACATCACGGACATCGTCCTCTGGGATGCCGCTTCCGCCGACAACGTGTTCACTGTTGCAGGAGACCTCGTCGTCAACGGTCGTATGGCAGTCACCTTCAATGGCGCCCTTCTGATCCCTGAGACCGAAACGATGACCGTCAACGGTTCTCTCGAGATCCACAGTGATGGTTCCGTCGAAGGGAAGGTCTATTTCGGAAGCAACATGATGGATTCCATCGTCCTCACGGATGTCGTTCCGGGTGAGGATGCATTCACACTCAGTCTGGGTTCTGTCGTGATGTCTGGTTCTGTCGTTAGCGGAGCCATGGTCATCGATGGGAACGGAAGGACTGTCGGGGATCTCGACCTCGGTGGATCCGAACTGACGGTCTCCGAAGGTTCGACGTTCACTGTTGGAAAGGATTCCGAGATCAGCGGAACCACGGGAATGATCGTAAAGGGGAAGATGAACGTGTACGGCACGGTCTCTGCTCCGATTGACAATGACGGAGTGGTTTACACCATCAACAACGGTGCCGTTACCGGTGAAATAACCGGAGACGAACCCCAGGAGAAGGAGGATGAACCGCTGTCCATCGAGCTCGTTCCCAACATGACGTGGATCGTCGGAGAGACGTATTCCATTCCGCTGGGAATCCACCCTGTCGACGCCGTGATCACCGGAATCCATGGAGCCGAGGGCTGGTTGACTTTTGATGGACATATTCTGAAGGGGGCCCCCATGGAGACCGGAATCTACGAGATTACCCTGACCATCGGTCTTGACAGCAATACAGAACCTGTGACCACCGACTTCACGATCACAGTCGTGGAAGCTCAGGTGGATGAGCCCGACGACGGGTGGGACATCGATTGGAGATACGTCCTGATCGCTATCGTCATGATCGTCATGATCGTCATCCTCGTCACGAGGTTCCTCTGAGGTGGAACGATGGATGTCGCGGTCGCTTCCATCGCGCTGATAGCCCTCTTCGCGATGAGCTACATCTGCGCTTGGAACCACATACCGCTTCTCATGGCGGCATCCCTCGTAGGGGCGATCGCGGTCGCGGTGTTCTGCGACACCGCGCTGTCCCCCCTCGTTGAGGACACGATCCTCAGAGGGTGGGACAGGTTCGTCGACATCGGACCCGCCGTCATCCTGGCGGCGTCCCTCTTCGTGGGCTACATCTACGCCTGGAAGAGGGCGCTGTTCCATGTGCTGGTCTGTCTGGCGCTGGCGGCGGGGACCATCTGTCTGGGGTGGTAAGAATTGCTAGAGATGCTAGCCATACTTGGATCTGCGATGCTGGTGTTGGTTGCGATACCCGCGATTCTAACCTTGGTATTCCTCTTCACGGGAAGACTCATAGGGGCTATCGTGTGCGCTTCCATCGCGGGATTTCTGTTCTATCCGGAAATTACCCTAGTATTGCTTGTTCTAGGCGGTATCGTCAGTCTGGTAATCGGTCGCGCTGATCTCACTCGCGTCTGCGTGATAATGCTGATCGTGTTGGCCATACCTTTCCTGATTCTGAGCGGATACATCCTGAACGAGCTGGGGTCTTCGTTGTGAGGTGCATTAATTGAACGGGAAGATTGCGATTGTGGTCATAGCGGTCATCGCCGTGGTCGTGGTGGGCGTGATCTATCTGGACCACGAGTCCAGGGTCGAGTACACCATCGAGGCCGACGATGCCGTAGAGGTCCTTGGGACGGTGACCTTCACAGTCACGGCCAACCTCGACGATGCCGCTACCGTCACGATGTGGTGCGACAACGAGCAGCTTTCCACGGCCCTGATGGGCGTGTCCGAGTGGACCGCCCCGAAGGGCGAGTGGAGCCAGACCGTGACCGTGGAGATCCCCGACGGCCTCACCGCCGACGGGTTCCTCGACAGGATCTACATCGAGTTCGACGGGAAGGAAGGCATCCGCCTCTGACGCGCCGAACCGATGGAAACTATTTAGCCGGGTCCCGCCCGGCGATTATCCGTATGTCTGGGCTAACATCTCTTTAGCGGATGGACGAAACATACCTCACGAACGCTACATTCTGCTGATGGCTTGGTTGTTCCTGCGACTGCGTGATGTCGAATGTCTAATCGGTTTCTCAGATCAATCCTTTGTGAAGCCATCCACGCGACATGGCGACGTCCCTGAGCTTGCGGGACAGCTTCTTCTGGGCATTCCTGCTCAGTTCTGGGAATTTCAGCGAGATGTGTTCGGGGTAAGGGGTGCGATCCTCGATGACTTCCACACCTAATGATTTGGCCTCACCTACGGAGATTCCGATGACGCCATAAGCATCATGATTCTCGGAGAATCTTTCGAATGCCTCTTCCGGAGAGATCATGCTGCCGTCGAAAACCGAGATCGGATTCCCATCGTACGGAACGAAGACCTGGGAGGTAACCTCATCGGCTTGAACCCAGGCGGGGTTGACGACCCTCAGCAGGAGGATGCTGTCATCATTCAACATCGGTCCCGACCTTCCCGATGAGTTCGATCCAGCCTTCTCCGGAATCCAAGTTGACGGTGAACTCGTCATCCTCGATGAAAATGGTGCCTTTCAGAGTGGACAGGTCAAGTTCCATCTCCATCAGACCCTCTGAGTCCCACTCGAATTGAAGGTTTCCGTTTGGGGTGGGATATATACGTGGAAGTCTGAGATCGGATCCGAACTCGTCATACTTGGAGATCAGCGATTCGACCCCGTCGTGGTTCAACGGCGGTTCATCGCCTCTTTCGCCCCAACCGGGTTTGAGATCAAGAAGCTCACGGAGTCTGTAGTCCACATCCAGATCGTCAAGGATGAGAATTGAATCGACTGATTCGTTCTCCATGCTGTTGCCTTTGACCATGAAAGAACCTGTTATCATGACGTTTTTCTGCAACAGATTTCCGAATTCGGCTTTCTGACTCGTGTCTTGGATGTTCTTGAGATTGAAGTCGATTCTCTTGCCATTTTCGGGAACAGTCGAGACCTTGAAGCTTCTTTTCTCGGTATCTACCTCGGTCACCTTTCCGTACAAAGTATCGTACGTCTGATAGCCGCTCTTCTCACCCAAGAGGTTCTTTCTGACGTTCTGATTGTATGATGCGGTTTTCCCCATGTATCTGAACGTCATATCTTCCTCGTCCTTGAGCATCGAACCCAACGATTTCAGACGGGGTATTATGATGGATTCGTAGTCCGAGCTTCCTGTTCCGATATAGTTCACAATCTCGGAGATCGCACTCTCGACACTGGCCATCTCGTCGGTTGGTTCGAACCTCTGCTGGGCCAGACGCTCGCTCATTGTGATCCCTAGAACCGTCGAACCTTTGGTTATGGAACTGAGAGTGAGCTCATGGTTCTCCTTGAAATGTTTGGGTACCCTGCGAGCCCCATGCTCCTTTTTGTAAATCTCCGATGCGAGTTCCAGAATCATGTCGTTGATGATGGTCAGATCACCCAGCATGTTCAACGGCATCGACATGTTGCTGAATCTTTCCCCAGAGTAACGTATGTCGAGTCTTTCCGATTTGTAGAACGGGCCCTCGTGTTCCATTGATGGTTCATGTGTTTCGCAGTATATCTGATTCACGAATCCTGTGGTTTGTAAAATGATGATTTTGGAGTGAAAAACCAAGGAAGCACCACGGGGGGCCGAAGGTTTCAGAGTCCAGAATCCCCCAGTGGCGAGGAGGTGAGAAATGTACTGTGCTGTCGAATCCGAAGGCGGGTACCTTGTTGTGACAGAAGTCACCGATGACGGTGATGTATCAGTTTACATCATACCGTCATGACCGGGACGAACCCGGAATCTCACTCCTTGGAATGCCATCGATGGGATGGTATTCAAGGGTCTTCAAATCGAGGATTAGTCCGTGACCAGACGTGTCGACCGCGGATCGATCCTTCGCCTTTGGACGATGTTTAGTAGGGGATCCCCGTCCCCTCGGACGGGTAAGTCGGTTCAGGCCCTCATGAGCTTCATCCAGCCGTTCGCCTCGTAGACGGCCAGTTTCTTCGCGGCGAGTCCCTTCTCGAACTCGTCCCATGTGATGACCTCGACCTTGGACGAGGTGCCTTTGGTGAACTGCAGCGTGGTCAGCCCCTTGACCCTGCCAGGTTTCAGGCCCTTCTTGTTCGCGATCGTCTTCGCTTTCTCGAGAGTAATCTTGTCCATCATGGTTTCGCCTCTGTCCGGCAGGCTGCCAGACATTTGCTACTCCCTTTAATTGTTTATAAACGGCGTCGGTTTGCAGTATTACTACGCACGACCGCGTTCCTAGTCCCCCTGGAATGTTCACCCAGACATGGGTAGGAAGATCCGCTTCGAATACAGACAGCCCGAGAACATGCCCGTGATCCACGCCGACGGCCTCTACGGCGGGCGCGGAAGCACGGGGGATTTCATCCTGAACATCTACCAGGAGTGCCCCAAGCCCCTCACTGAGGAGGTGTACATGCTCGACGATGCGAACAGGCTCGGCGACCGTGTCGCCTGCACCGAGGACGGCCTGACGTACCAGAGGGACATCGTGGGGAGGTTCGCCCTCTCGGAGGCCGCCGCGAAGAACATCTATGTCTGGCTCGGCAAACAGTTGGGCGCCGTGAAGCCTAGGGAGGACGCGCCCGAGGACGGTTTCAGGATCATCGATTGAGTCCCGGTTCAGATATTGTCAAACCCACTCCGGCGTTCGGATCGGTTCCGGACGCCGGCATACATTATGGGAACCAGTCTGTCATCGGTCTTCGTCGTATTCTCTCACGGACCTGTCATCGTCGCGGTAGAACACGGTGTCGAGGTCGATCCGCTTGCCCGTCTCGGCGATCCTGATGGGCGTGTCGCCCATGACGAAGTCCGTGAACCCGTCCTCCCCCAGCTCCTTGGCGAGGTCCGCGACCCTGAAGATGACCCGCATCTCGCTGTCGCCGAAGGCCTCCGGGTTGAGGAACCTACGGTCAGCCCACATGGTGTCCCCATCCCTCCCGATCAGGACCGCTGGGCTGTAGGACCCGCTGTCTGCCGACAGGATGTCCCCGTCTCTCCTGATCCCGAGTTGTCTGATCGCGATGACGTCCTCGAATCCGAGGGGTTCGGGGCCGTCCTCGGTCATTATGCAGGGGGTCCAGGAGATCTCAAGCTCGTACAGCTCGTAGTGGTCGGCGTCGGCGAGGTACATCATGGAGCACAGGGTCCGCCTGCGGGCTGGACCGTGGAGAAGCAGCAGTGTTCTGGCGAGAGCCCCCGTCCTGTATTCGTCGACCAATGGATTCATGGTTGTGTTGGATGGGGACCCGAGGGGAGCAGATGTACAGGCCCTGGTATGGGGGGCGGACCATGATGTGAGTATCCGGTGGTTCCGGTGGAAGCGACCCCAAGAGGTAGTGTCCGCGCCCGCCCCCCGTCCCCACCCATCCGTGGGAACCGATACGAAAGTCGGGGACTTGGTTTAAAAGGCTGATGTTTTCGAGTATCGCTCGTCGCCTCTGCGGTTCAAAACCGCCGTCTTCCACTTCCCATACGGTGGCCCATGAGACGCTACGCTGCGATCCTCCTCGCGACAGCCGCATTGGCGCTCCTCTTGTTGGCACCCGACGAAGCAAAATGGTCAGTCATTCTGGCGTACTTCGTTCTCATGGGCTACCAGCTAGCTTGGCATCGCAGGTGGATGCCGTTGGCCGCCGTCATCGCCCTGACGCTTCTCGTCGTGTTCGTACAGGACACGGCTGTGTCTGTGGTTGCCTGCGGATCCGAGTCCACGGGGATCGAGTGGTACGGCGAGGTCATGCCGGCGACGATCGCCACGGTGTTCATCGTCGCGGGTTACTGGTGCTCCTGGACGCGCAGGCCGCTGCATGTGGCCGTGTGTCTGGTACTGGCGACGGTGACGCTGCTGCTCGGATGGTGATCCAAGGAAAACGTGGAATCGGGAAAGCAAGAGAAAGTCGGACGGTGAAACGTCCGACCCTCTCCATCGGCCTCGGGGGACCCGGAACACATTCCAGCATCCATATCCCTGTCCGATGCGTGCTAGGACCCCAGTGGATGGTCTCCGCCTGTCCATTGCTCCGGATTTATCCTTGCGAACTAGTCGTCTGAGCGATATTTAACGCTTTTCTGTGCAGCGTATTTCGGTGAAATCGCACGGTCAAGCCAGACGTTGCAGATCGACCAAAAGAATCGAACAGACTGAAATCCCAGAGGGAAGGACCGCCCGTTTTGATGAAATGGGTCAAGATGGCACGCTGACAGACTTTCGGAACTTTGGCGGCCGGGCGGTCCGCAACCCGCTCTCCTTGGTTGCACTCTGTCCAGTGGCACAGAGGCTTATAAGCGGTGTGTTTTCGAGTATCAATCAGCGACATCTCGGAGGTCGTTGCGATTTTGTTCTCGAGCGGTTTCGTTTACTAAGATGTAGCGGGGCTTTGACCCGTCGACTTGGCACATCGGATTTCTCTTCCCTCGCTTATAACCGTTTTCGATTCGTAGCGATGCTACATCCCTCCTCTTTGCCCCATTCAAGAACATCCACCCTGAATCGGAGTCCAGAGGCGCATGTCTGGCGCAACAGGTGGTTCTGAGATGAATGGAAGCGGAGGAGGGTCCTCATGGACTCCGTGATCTACACAGTCCTCGCCGTCGTATCGACGCTGCTGGGACTGTTCGTGGGGGCTTGGGCGAGAAGGAAATCTTTGATGGTAGTGCAGTTCAACGATCCGTTCACGTGGATGCTCATCATCTTCGTGTTCGCGGTCCTGCTGATGCCCTACATAAATCCTGATTGGGCGTACATCGACCCATACAATCTGGATCAGGACATCTGCCTGATGGGTTTCTTCGGGGCGTACTTCTACGGCTACCTCAAGGAGGAGTGCCTGACGATGTACGTCTCGGCGCACAACATCTTCAAGCTCGAGCAGATAATCAAACCGATCGCGTACTACTACAACGACGAAAACCAGCTTTGCTGGCAGCCCCAGCAGATGCGTTACGTCATCAAGAGAATGCTTTTCAACGTCGACAACCCCGCGGATTTCTCCGTCGAGCTGAGCCGCACCCGCTACATCGAGTTCCAGGGCAAGTTCATCAAGCAGTCGGCGCACTGCGTCGACACCGCCGCGATGGAGATCAAGACCATCACGGTGGAGAAGGGACACATCGGGAGATGGCACATAAAGTTCAAGGCGCTCGCCCTGCACTTCGATCCGTCCCCGCTGAACACGTACGACATCTACGATTTCTACGTGGAGGGGCGCATCGCCGACGAGTACGTCCAGAACTATCAGAGGTTGAAGATCGAGAACGCCAACGCCGCCGCCGATCTGAGGATGGCCCGCGTCCTGGGCGCGGTGAAGATCGTCCAGTCCATCTCCTCGATGACTCCGGATCAGGTCGTCATGGACCGCATCACGGGGGATCTGGACAGGCGCAACGGCACCACGCTCGAGGACGTCGAGAGGGCCAACAGGGTCGGAGAGGTCGACGGCGAGACCAAGGCAAGGAACGGCGAGAGGCGCAGGAGGAACATGGCGGAGGAGGACGGCGAATGACCGTCGACCTGGCCAACCCCCAGCAGGCGGGCTCCATACTGTCCGGAGTCATCCCCGAGCAGCCCGACACAAACACGGTCGAGCTCGCCACCTACGGCGACACCTATCTGGACGTGAAGTCCGCGCTGTACGTGCTGGACATGATGCTCGAGATCGCCATCCGCGACTACGAGAGGCAGATCGCATCCTGTTACGGCGACCAGTACAAACGCATCCGCAGGCTCCTGTCCCGCAGACCCCATGTGGTCTCCCAGGACAAGCCCTCCGTGGAGAACTATCAGGAATTGCAGGACGTCCGCAAGGCCAAGAGCATCTACCGCGCCGCCTCCACCGTCCACACCATCGAGAGGTGGAAGACCGAGGTCAAGGCGTTCGGGGCGATGCACGGGGCCTACGAGTACGGACAGGCCATGATGGACTCCGGCGTCTCCGCTGACCTGATGCGCCGCGTCTTCAAGGAACGCGCGTCCAAGGGCATGACCAACTCCTACGCCAGCATCCGCGACATGAGGGAGGGCCACCTGATGGACGGCCTGACCGACGAGGAGCGTTCCCTGTCGAGGATGGCTGAGATGATCACGGCGGCCAACGAGTACGAGAGGATGATGTCCGAGTACCCCGAGGACGACTCCGCCGAGCGCATCGAAGCCGAGTACCGCGAACAGTTGGAGAAGGAGGTCCGCCGCATGAACAGGGTCGAGGAACCCGAGGGCGACGGTGGCGAGGGGGACGCATCCCCGATGGATCCGTCGGTTCTCCTCGTGGTCCCGGACCACGTCGGATTGGACTTCATGATCGACGACGGGGATGATGACGACGGCGAAGAGGTCCGCGACTTCGGCGACGATGACGACGACATGTCTGGGGACGAGGGAACCGACGTTGACTACGGACCGACCCAGACAGTGGCGGAGGAGGAGCGCGGTTCCATCGGACCTGTGGCCTCCGACGCGGACGAGGCTCTGAAAGCTGTTCCGCCCGCCGAGAGGCTTCGCATCGGCCCCGGCACCCCGGACGAGCAGAGGTTCTTCCTCGATTCCAAGTACGGAAGGATCGAGAGGATAGGCCCCAAGGCCTCCACGGCGTTCGACGCCATGGACGCGGTGGACAAGGTCCTGGTTCCGTTCATGCCGCCGTCCCATCCGGAGGCGTTCGCAAGATGGTTCGGCAGGACCTACCGCGGGGAGCTGAACCGCTTCTCGCACTTCGACGTCGACGAGGACGACGACGGGGACATCATCCTGATCGCCAAGGAGAGGGAGGAGGGATCCGAATGACGTCCCTCTTCATCCCCGTTACGCAGGTCGCGGAGGCGGCCTACAACGATCTCCGCCGCTACTACAACGAGCACGACTACAACGCGACGTATCTCCGCGCATTCGAGACCTTCCTGTCCCCGCTGATGAAGGACGACTTCCTCGCGAACCATCCGAAGTACCAGGAGGTGACGGAGATGTTCCCCCTGCCCGACGAGGACGACGACGAGCACCAGTACATCTCGGCGAAGGCGTTCCGCCTCTACCTCATGATGTACGAGCGCATCATGAGGGAGTGCCACATCGTCGGCGGATGGGAGGAGCTGGATCAGAACAGCCAGATGGACGCCGACCTGGTGGTCAGTCCCCTCGAGGACTACAAGAGGAGGTCCTGACCATGGCTGGCGACGCTTGGGACAGGCATCTCGACCACATCGGCAGGCACGTCGGCGACATCTACGTCGACGATCCCACCGGGGACGTCGTCGACGACATGTCTGGGTACGACGGAACCGAGGAGTTCGGAGACGAAGTCGACGACGATGTCTGGGACGATGCGGAGGAATCCGAGGAGGAGTATGTCTGGACCCCGCCCGAGAGGGATCAGAACAGGGACTGGATCGCCACCGACATAGACACGGACAAGATGATGTCCGACCTCTTCCGTCCCGGGACGAACCATGTCACCGACGGTTTCCGCGGCGGCGGTAAGACCCACCATGCAATCGCCTACGCCGAACCGATGGTCGAGGGGGCGTTCCCCAGTATGGGTCGCGTCATCCTCATGACGAACATCATCTTCATCAAAAGGGTCTCCTACGACGGCGACGAGGAGGACCAGTTCGTGATGGAGACCCCTCCGAACGTTTTCCACATCACCTCGATGGAGCAGATGTTCCGCATCCAGACGAAGATGATGAAGAGGTACGGCAGGGAGGGCGTCATGTTTTTGTTAATCCTCGATGAGGCCCAGAACTTTTTGCTCGCCGACGAGTACCAGCAGGACACGTCGATCGCCTTCATTAAATTCTACGGGACGACGAGGAAATACAATACCTGCATCTGGCTCCTGACGCCGTCCATCAACAATTTGCCCCCCAGGGCGAGGAATTTTTTGGATTCGGACCCGGCTGGGTATGTCAACGCCCGTTGGAGGAAGAACAAGGGTCAGGCCTTGCAGTACATGAGGACCCACGGGATCGTCGACGTCGACCCGAGGGAGTTCACGCAGCTCAAGCTCGGGGCGGACGCTCCGCCGGTGTGGTTCCGCGTGACGTCGACGCCTTGGACGACGGCGAAGGAGGACCTTGAGATCGGCCAATATGGCTATGACCATTTGGCGAACGCGGATTTCGGCGTCAGCATCGACAAGGACAACCCGTTCGACTTCGACAAGTTCATGGAACGCTGTTCTGACGTGCCGTCCTACAAGATGGCGACCGTCATGCAGTCTTTCTTCGACGAGATGGACGGCGTCGGCGGTAGAAGTGCCAGCGATCCGGAGGAGGACGCCCGCCGCGAGAGGGTGCAGCAGATTGACCGCATGAGGCGCATCGGCCTCAAGTGGAAGCAGATCGCATACATCATGAAGGTGCCGGAGTCGACCTGCAAGACATGGTACTCCAAGTTCCTGATGGAGACGGGCGGCACCGACCCGTCGGGCGCCGACGTCGGAGCCGTCAACCCCGTTCCGAAGGGCAGGCACGGCACCTATCCTGACGATGTTTACGGTAAGCCTAAAACGGTATCGGAAGTCCCCTCCGGGGACTCCGAGTTTATAAAGGAACAGGCTGGAAACGATGCGCTCTCAGAAACTGAGAACTCGACTTTTCAGAGGAGAGCCAGCAGAAAAATCGACGACGAGTCGACCCCCCTCTCCGACGCGCCATATATCTATAATCCTAGAGAACCGCGGAACAGGGGGGTAGGAACGATTTTTCCGACTTTTGACCCCCAACCGGTTGGCGGACGGTTGACCCCTCCCGAGGGGGGAGGGGACCCCGCCAATGCGGATCCGGATGAGGGGGACGCACACGGGGACGGAAGCCCCCGCATGGAGGGCGAAACTACAGAGAACGGAGATGATGAGTGAATGGCAAGGAAGGCGACATCGATCGACAGCTACCCGACGGAGACGGTATACTGGATGGGGAAACGCCACAGGATACCCGTCGACGACGACGGGTTCGTGCCCGTGGAGGCTCTGGTGAGACGCTACCAGCAGTGCGGGAACAGCAACACGGACAGGGTCAGGGACTCCAAGATCGTCTACTCGGGCAGGCTGAGACCCAGGGATGTGGTGAGATGGTGGGCGGACCCGTCCAGTTGCGACATCCGCGGCATAGACACCAGGAAATCGGACGTCTACGACGTCACGGGGATCAAGGACAAGAGGATGCGCGCGGTGCAGAGGCGCTTCGCCGTGGTCACCGACGATCCCGAGGAGCAGAGGCGCATAAGGCGGGTCATCGCCGACTCGTTCACGATTGACGAGCTCGACCGCATGACCCGCCCTCCCTCGTTCGTCATCCGCACCATCCCCTACGGGGAGGCCGGGGACGTGGTCGGGTTCTACGAGAGGAGCGCGGGAATGGGCGACGTGCCGACGATCACGCTCGAGAAGGGTGCCTCGGCGGACCACATAACCCACGAGATGGTACACCATCTCCGCACCACGAGGAAGCCGGGCAGGGTGACGTCCTCCGCATTCCCGCAGAAGAGGGACGGCACGCTCGATATGAGACGCTACTCCCACATGAGCGAGGAGACCAAGAGGATGATCCACGACGCCGAGGAGACCGCCACCACAGTCGAGGCGGCAGTCCGCACCCACATCGATCGGGACCCCTCGGGGTATTGGGACTACGCGGGTGGACGTACGGCGTACGAGAGGGACAAGGCCAGACTGTCGCAGATGTGCGGCGGAGGGGACTGCACCCTCAAGGGCGCCGACGCGGTCAAAGCCGTTCAGAAGAAGTTCAACAAGCTCGACATAGCCTACGCCACGATCCTCGCGAAGGAACCCGCCAAGGACTGCGTCGAGGAGGTCCAGAAGATGAACGCCAAGGCGTCGACGAAGAAGGCGCCGTCCAAATCGACCAAACCGAAGTCCGCACCCTCCAAGCCCGCATCCGCGTCGGGGAGGTCGGGTTCCGCCGCACCCAGACAGTCGTCGGGCGCCAAGCCGAAGTCTAAGGGCCAGACGAGGTCCGCCAAGGGGAAGGGGTCGAAATGAGGTTCATGTCCCCGAAGGGCGACAGGACACCCGTCAGGATGACGGGAAGGGTGCAGTGGGGCTTCACAGATCCCGAGGTGACAGTCATCGACCGCCGCGGGCGCGTCGTCGTCAGGCCCATGTCCATCGAGTCTGGGTACCTCCCGGAGACGGAGCTGGACGCCAACGGGTTCGACGGCCATGTGTTCCGCGACATCGAGAACGATTGGGAGCGCATCTCCTACCTCCACAGCACGGGGTACGCGGCCATACACGTCCCCGAGGGCTTCGTCGTGCGTCTGACCGACGGGGAGCCCTCGGTCGACGACGAGGACGATCTCCGTTCTGCGTACCATGTCTGGGCAACACGCAGGGGGAGGATGCCCCCCACGAAGGTGGGGAGGTGCCCGCTTCCGCTGAGTCAGGACGCCAAGGTCGCCGTCGCGACGGCATCCGCCGAGGAGGGGGAGCACTGGACGATCGCCTCGGAGTACGTCGCGTACCGCGACTACCGCGAGAATCTGCGTAACTACGACATATCCACGATGAACCAGACGGTGCTGACCGTCCGCGACATCGGCGCCGCGGAGCCCGACGCCCTCTCCGACGCCTCGGCGGACGTCCTCGGATGGTCTGAGAGGGAGGAGAAGGACAGTCTGGCGGCGTATCTCGAGGACCTTGGGATGCGTCTCAGGAGGATCCGAGGGCGATGCAAGGACTTATCAACGGTCATGGTCATACAGTGAACCGTGGGATCGTACGGAATCCACCTATCGGATACGTGGTTCCGACCCAAAGTCCGTCCCTTCGGGCGGGCGGTGCCCAACCCCGGGCACGCCGTATGGCGAATCGGGACGAATCCGAGACATCCTTGATCCGGCACGCCGTGTATAACGCCGGGAATGAAACAGTGCGGCGCGAAGGGACCTTGACGTCCGAAGGGACGGGGGCCTGAGATCATGAGCGTGAGCACTGCGAGAGGATGTGGCGGATTCCGTTCTGGAATCACACTGTATTCAGGATCCAGCGGAGCGTCCGTTGACGTTCCGACCCCATTCTCGATGCCTCCGTTCTGCGGAACATCTTCCTAACCACATTTCACAAACAGATCGGCGGAGCCATGACATGAGCGGGACAGGGGCGTGCCCGTGATGCCACCGCCGACTTACGAGGATCCCACGGACCCCTCCGAAAGAGGGGGAGACGGGACAAGCCCCGCTTGGTGATCGGCAGGCCGTGAATAACGCCGAGACAGAAACAGGGCGGCTGGGAAACGTGATGAAATGCCCAGCAGGAATTACGACACTGAGCTCGACCAGCTCAAAGCGATTCAGAACAAGAACAGGCAGAAGACAAGGATCCAGAACAGTACGGCCAAGTACAACAAGAAGGCGTCGAACTACCGTGGAGGAACGGGACACGGCGTCGTCATGTTCAGCGAAGCCGCCAACCCCGCCATGGCCGGAAGGTCCGGATACGCCACACCCCAGAGCGAGACCAGGATGCGCGAGAACAAGCAGGTCCTGGACGACCTCGACAAGGACATCGCCGCCGAGAAGAAGAAGAACAAGAACGCCAAGAAGGAGATGAACGAGGCCCGCCGCCAGCTCGTCGGTCAGAGGATCGCGGACGGCAAGGCGCACGGAGTCATCCTCTACGACGCCAGGTCGAAAGCCTACTACAAGGACGGCGAGAGGCTGACCCCCGCGCAGGTCAAGAAGGCCATCGCCGAGGCGGATGAGGGCAAGAGCACCCGCGCCCGCACTCTGGACTCCAAGGTCAAGGCGGATGTGGTCTACCCCAGGAACCCCACCGAGGAGATGTTCGACGACTACATGGCGAACAGGGGAAGGACCGACATGGTCGGCGTGGACGCCCCCAAGGGGACCCGTTCCAACGTCAAGGTCGGCACCTCGCCCGGAACCGTGAAGAAGAAGGCCACCCAGAAGAGGAAGTCCACCCAGACGGCCACAAAGAAGACCCCCGCCAAGGTCGGCAGGGAGATGATCGGCTCCGCAGGGGGATCCAGGTGGGTCGTCACCGAGCAGGGACGCACCTATGTCGGCGACAAGTGGGGCAACTACGATAACGCCGCCATGATGACCTCCGTCAGGGGCACTCCCAGATACGAGGGACCCTACACGAGGGAGACCTGCAACGGCCACAGGATCAGGAAGGTCTACTACGATCCGATGACCGGATGCTTCAACGTCCTCGCCACCAAGTCCGGAGTCAAGGGGACCATCATCGGAAGGGACTACGACCCCGTCAGGGGATTCTGGCAGGGCGGCACCCACGACAGGTCCGCAGACTACATCAGAAACTTCGTCGACGGAATGAGGCTCGTCGCCGACTACGGCACGGGCAGCGCATCCTGCAGGTCCGGCAGGAGGTGATTCCGTGGCCGAATGTAACGGTTGGAAGAACTACGCGACATGGTCCGTGGCCCTCTGGTTCGACAACGATCAGGGCCTGTACAACATGGTCAGAGAGGTGATCGACGAGTGCATCGCCGACGGCAGGACCAAAGGCGAGACCCGCGGGGCGGTCATGGAGGAGATCGAGAACATCGTCAATGGGATGTACGCCGACTGCTACGACGCCGTCGAGGGAGTCTGGGGAGGCTTCGCCACCCAGCTCCTGCTGACCGACCCCGAGATTATGGACATCGACTACTACACTATCGCCGACAGAATCCTCGATGATGACGAGTTCGGATCCGAGTCCGTCCGCTCCGCGATGTCCGGTGCCTACAACAAGGGCAAGGCCGCAGCCAAGAACGGGGCGGCCAAGACGAAGCAGGCGGTCTCCAAGGCCAAGCCCAAGAAGGCTCCTGCGAAGACATCTTCGAACTCCTGCAGGTCCAAGTCCGCACCGAAGTCCAAATCGACCAGGTCGAAGGCGCCCGCCTCGAAGAGGAGGTGCTGACATGGCATGGATAGCACCCGACGGCAAGGAGTTCGACGATGTCGATTCCGATGTCATCTACGAGTATTATTCCGAGGAGGACTACGAGAACGACCTGAACGAGAGCTACGGCGATGTCGTCATCGCCGGACACGCCTACGAGACGGGACTTGCACTGAGGGCAGTCGATCCCGTAGCATTCAGAATGGGATACTCCGAGTCTCTTGACTACTACGCCAGAGACCCCGAGTCGCTTGGATTCGAGGAGGTTGACGATGATGAGGACGACTACGACTCCGATTCCGTCCGCTCCGCTATGGCCGGGGCCTACAACAAGGGCAAGGATGTCGCCAAGAGAGGGGCCGCCAAGACCAAGCAGGCCGTCTCCAAGGCCAAGCCCAAGAAGGCACCCGCGAAGACCTCTTCGAACTCCTGCAGGTCCAAGACCGCACCCAAATCGAAGTCCACCAAGCCGAAGACCAAGGGGGCGAGGAGATGACCCGCGCCAAGGATCTCGGGTACTTCCCCGAAGGGTACGTCGATTGCCCCGAATGCGATAGGCAGCTCTCGGGCAATTCCGTGGCGTACGTCGTGGGCACTCCTGGGAGGCAGCGCATGGAGTGCAAATGCCGCAGATGCGGTACCCTCTACAGTTGGACCGAGAACATTGATATAGAGAACATCCGCACACGCCAGACGTCGCCAATCCAGTGGGTCTCCTCGGACGGTCAGTGGGCCATCATCGGATACACCCCTGACGCAGGGAAGATATTCTTCCCTGATGCAGTGGGCGCCCTAGAGCTGCTGAACCCCGACGACGACAACGTCATCGGAGTGTATCTGTTGGCCGACGGCTCCATCGCATGGGACAATTACGATCCCGAAGCGAACGACTACTACCCGGTGGACGTCCAGAAGAAGTGCCGCGAGTGGCTGGGCTCGATCTACTCCGCCATGAACCCCGGTGCTGGCAGGAGTAGGAAGCCCCCGGCGAAGAAGGCACCCGCGAAGACCTCTTCGAACTCCTGCAGGTCCAAGTCTGCATCGAAGTCCAAGTCTACCAAGCCGAAGACCAAGGGGGTGAGGAGATGACCGACTACTCGGACATCGCCGAGAGCAACATCGTGGCCAGTGTCATCCAGTCGGATGAGGAGACCTTCGAGGAGATCGTTGCCGAGGCAGTCAGAACGTCTCAGAATGTCAGTCTCGCCGCTTCAAAGGTTGAGGGCTACATCACCGATGTGGTTTGGGATGTCCTCAACAGCTTGGAGGTGTACGAGCCGATTGCCTATTCCCTTGCCTACGAGGGCAAGCTATCGATGGACTATGACGGTTCGGTCGGAGAGGATGCCGAGAGGATCGTCAGGGCGTACATTGCAGAGCATGGATCCGCCTCCACCAGATCGAGGTCGGGTTCGACCTCTAAGAAGAGGGTACCCGCAACCTGCAAGTCCAAATCCAAGATCGCACCCATGTCGAAGTCCGCGAGGTCAGCCAAGCCCAAGAACTCGACCAAGAAGGGGAGGTGCTGACATGGCAGTCACACGCCGTGGCGACACCATCTACCTGAACGACGGGTACAGCGACACCGCGTTCGACGTCGAGATCGCCTCCAACATCTACAACCCTGAGAAGTACCGTGTCAAGGCACGCAGCGAGTCCGATGCTCTGGAAATGGTACTGGACTACAGGCTGTCCAAAGGCTCCCACTATCCGTTCGCCACGGAGGACGAGTTCAACCGCGTCTTCGGTGACGACAGTTGGGTGGATCAGTGTACCTACGTCGACAGGGGATACTGGATCGCAACCACGGCCTTCATCATACGCCGTGTCGACAGATCTCCCAGGGGGTCCCGTTCCGTCAGGGGAGGGTCCGCCAGGAGGCCGAACTCAAGGACCACGTGTCAGAGGAAAGCGGTGAAGCCCAAGGCGGCCAAACCGAAGACATCCCCTTCCAAGAGGAGGCGCTGACCATGCCGAGGTACACACTCACCTACGGCTACGACGGTGCCGAGGAGGCCTTCACAGCCAAGGACGCGGACGATGCCAGGCGCAAGGCCGCGGACAGGCTGGGGAGGGAGCTGATGATCCCCGAGGGGACCGTGACGGGACCCAACGGCCAGACATGGGAGCTCTCCCACGACGGATGGACCGACGGTAGGAACGGATGGACCTCGGGAGGGAAGAACGTCTTCCCCAAGCAGACCCCGAGGGCCGGGACGCTCTGGAAAGAACCCTGGACGGGGATCTACGAGATGGACGACGGCACATTCCTCATGGCCGATGAGTCCACGGAGTTCTCCGACGAGGATTTCGCCTTGGTCGGCGCGGTGTACTACGCCATATACGACGACTCGGGAGAGATCGACGGCGGCTGGTTCGGATACGACGAGGACGGGACATGGAAGGACTTCGTCAGGTTCGTCTCCGAGGCCCACCACGCGAAGGTCGGGAAGCGCATCTATCCTGGCGGAGGGGACGGGTTCTACGACATCGTCTCGATGCTCGAGGACGGGACCGATGCCGACGAGATCTACGAAGAGTGCGGTGTTCCCGAATCGAGGTCCGTGCGCTCCAAGCCGAAGGCCAAGCCCAAGACCGTTCCGAAGGCCAAGCCCAGGAAGGCCCCCGCGAAGACATCCTCGGACTCCCGCAGGTCCAAGGCAGCTCCGAAATCCAAGCCCAAGGGCAAGGTCAGACCCTCCAAGGGGGTGAGGAGATGACCGAACTGGACACGAGCTCACCCTACCTCTCCGTGGTTGGGAGGATCCTCATCACGTACAACATCGACGAGTTCACCGAGAGGTTCCAGCAGGCGGTCTCCGCCGGAGCGACCAAGGGTCAGGTGGCCGAGATCATGGAGAACACCCTCGGCGACGCGGTCGGGATCCTTATGGAGAACGGCTACGACGCCGTCGGCGCCCCCCTCGATGATTACTGGCTGTACGCATTCTTCGTCCTCGCGGACATGGGCATGGACGCCTACATGAACGGCGAAGTCGCGCGCGAGGACGCAAGGTGCCTGACCGACTCCAACTACGCCTCGTTCTCGAAGGGGACGGGGACACGTCCCGGGGGGAGGCCCCTCACACCCGTCGAGCGCGCAAGGACCGGCGGCGGAAGGTCCGCTTCCATAAGGTCCGTCTCCAAGACTAAGGCCAAGTCCAAGCCGAAGTCGAAGGCCGTCAGGGGGAAATCACCTGCACGCGCCGGGTCGGGGAGGAGGTGATCCCGTGACGAGATACAGAACGCCGTACGGCGGGGTCATCGACGGCGACGATCTTTTCGAGTACGTGGAGAGGGAGTTCACGGCCGGCGAGTTCAGCAACTGGCTGGACGACAACTTCAGCCCGCTCAGGGTCGAGGACTTCGAGATCACACCGACCGAGATCCTTGAGGCCATGGGGGACTTCGAATCCTGCCACGAGGACTGCATCTACGAGATCCTTGAGGACCGCGGCGGCATCTACCCCACGCTGGAAGACCTCGGTTTCAAGGAGCTTCCCGATTACGACGACTCAGAGTCCGTCCGTTCCGCCATGGCAGGAGTCCGCGACAAGGGGAGGGCGGTCACCGGCAAGGTGAAGGCCAAGGCCAAGGCCAAGAAAGCGGCCCCGAAGGGGAAGCCCAAGGCGACATCCGCATCCCGCAGGGGGGTGAAAGGATGATGTACGCCTACTACGACAGGAACGGCGACAGGAGGCTCGGCGATGCAGAGGAGGTCTACATGGCTACATCCTCCACCGAATACGAGAACGCCTACGCGGACTACATCGACGACTACGTTGAGGAGCCCCACATCATGCGTAACTCCTACAGACCCTCGAGGGTCTTCCGCGAGTGGTCGGAGGACGACTTCGCGAGATGCGCCCGCGAGTGGTTCTATCAGGTGCTCTCCGATGGGGACGGCGACGTGATCTATCTCGAGCCCATCGGCATCACCCCCGTCACGGATGAGGACATCAAAGGGCTCTTCGACCGTCAGTTCGGCGAGAGGAGGGAGTATTTCAGGAACAACAAGCCCAGACCCAGGCGCCCCCCGACACCCGTCGAGCGCGCCAGACAGTCGTCCAAGGGCAGGACATCCTCGAACTCCACCAGATCGAAGACCAAGGGGAAGGCTGTCGCCAAGTCCAAGCCGAAGGCGAAGCCCAAAACCCAGACCAGGGGGAGGTGCTGACATGCCCGCACGCACCAAGCAGTGGAAGGTCGGATCCGTCACACTGAACACGGACGAGGCCATCGACTACCTGCTCAGCTCCGGGAAGGCCAACCCGTTGCTGGACATGTTCGAGGCGGACTTCAACGTCAGGAACACCGCCGCGGGGGTCCTCTACGCCTACAACAAGGAGGCCTACTTCGACGAGGCCCACGCATTCTACAAGAGGATGGCGCAGGCCGATCCCGAGGGATTCGCCGAGGCGATGGGCATCACGTCCGCGACGGCCGCCAAGGCCCCTGCCAAGAGGCCCGCGGACAAGAGACCCAAGACCAGGGGGAGGCGCTGACATGCCGTCGAAGTACGCATGGCAGTTCCCCGACGGGGAGGTAATCCCCCACGAGGACGAGTTCGCCATCTTCACCAAGCTCAGGGCATCAGACGACTTCGTCAACAGGATCTCGAGGGACGAGCTCTACCGCGGCGAGTGGTACCGTAACGAGTACAACTCCGAGATCGAGCGCATCATCGAGGATCCCGGCTACCTTCTGGACCAGTTCGGCGTCAGGTACATCTCCGGATCGAAGTGGAATTCGAAGTACAGGCTGCCCGACGGAAGGGTGGTCGGACTCAGGGACCTCGAACTGTGGTTCGTCGACGAGGCCTACCCGTTCGAGGATTGGCTGAGGTACAACCAGTTCTCGTCTTGGTTCTTCGAGGACGTGGTCGATAACGAGATCGACTATCTGATCGAGGAGAACGACCCCGAATCCCTCGGCTACTACGGCATCGAGAGGATACCCCTGACGTCGTCCCCGTCCAAGAGGGCGTCGTCCGGAGGGAAGACCAAGGGGAAGACGGCTGGCAAGCCCGCCTCCAAGTCCACCAGGACCAAGGCTAAACCGAAGACCACGAAGCCCAAGGCCAAGTCCAAGGGGGCGAGGAGATGATAATCTCCCATCCCACATCCGAGATAACCAACCTGTTCTCGGATGCCAGCCTCATTCCCAGAGTCAAGAGGAAATCGGGCGACTTCGCCATCGTCCGCGACGAGGACGGGGGGATAACCCTCTGGTCTGGACGCAGGATCATCTTCAGGGACGACAGGGCGGGTTACAGCTTCAGATACGCCCCCCAGAACCAGAGGGAGTGCAACGCCGTCAACTCCGTCCTCATGCTGATGGGCAACACAGGACGCGTGGATCTTAGGGACGGCAGGATCGCATGGCTTCAGATAGAGGAGTGGTACGGGGAACCCGCCAAGACCAAAGGGAGGCGCTGACATGGCTGAATGGATCGCAGATGCGAGCTTCATCATCCACGGCGCCAAGGTCAGGGCGAGGAACGAGGACGAGGCCGACGACGTCGTCTACGAGATCGCCGAGTCGGAGCTCTTCGACGACTACGTCCCCCTCGATGCCGAATCCACCAATGCCTCGATGACGGGCGCCAGGATCGTCCCCGGGTCGGAGAACTCCCGCGGCGTCCCCCTCATGACGGGGGACGTCAGGATCTCCCTCTACGGGATGGTCGTGTACGCCGATTCCGAGGACGAGGCGGAGGACGAGGTCCGGGACGCCCTGAACGATTGGGCGCCCTCGAGGTTCCCGTTCGACGGCGGAAGGGAGGAGCTTGTCATCACCGGCCTGCACTCCTACGACGATGATGACGACTATGATGATGACGAGGACGACGATAGCTGGAGCCTACGTTCGCGCATCTCCGGAAAGAGGTCCGCCAAGGCGGGGTCCGCGTCGAAGTCCGTGGGATCCAAGGGGAGGAGGATCGGGAAGGCTCCCGCCAAGCCCAGGACCTCTGGATCCAGGAAGCGCGACTCCAAGGGCAGGTTCGTGTCCAACAGCACCAAGCCCAAGGCCAAGCCGAAGACCAAGGGGGCGAGGAGATGACGCGCCCCCTCACATCCCTTATCGCTTTCTGTTTCGGATCATGCCAGTGCCACGGCATCGGGTGGCACGCAAAGGAGGTGGCCGCATGACACGTCATGCGCTGTCCAAACCCGTTAAGGCGAGGGGGTCGCCCAGAAAGACCCCCAAGAAGAGGAAAGTGGCATCCAAGACGGTCCGCGCTGTCGTCAGCTATGACAGCGATGTCGAGAACCCGTTCCAGATGTGGGACCAGTTCGGGACTCTGGTGATATGCGACACCCGCAACTACAGCGTCAACGGCGCCATCGGTCCCGAAGACCTCGAGGAGTTCTGCAACGCGAGATTCGATGTCGACAGGATGCTCGAGGAGGTCTGGACCGAACGCGAGCACGATGTCGGTGAGTACGTCAAGAAGTACGGCGCCTTGGTCTCCTATGTTGACGGCGGATTCATCATCGCCGGACACGACCAGATTGTGAAGGAGTACAGCTACGACAACTCAACCTCGAGGGCTAAGGCGCAGGCGTTGATCGACGCCGAGGCCCGCGAGTACAGGGCATGGGCCGAAGGCGAGACCTACAGGTATGCCGTCTACGACGACCACACCGACGACGAATCCCAGCCCGACGAGGTCATCATCGACCGTGGATACGGTTCCCACGACTACGGCGACTATGTCGACGGCGTCGGCGGCTACATCGGGGATGAGGACTATGTCGAGTCCGAAGCGAGGGAAGCGCTCACCCACTACGTCAGGGAGACCTACGGGAGGGAGCCGAACCTCGTCAGCCAGTCTAGGAGATCCAGATGCGGGTCGCCCAGTAAGGGGACGGCATCGAAGTCCGTCAGGTCGAAGCCCAAGTCCAAGGGCAAGACCAAAGGGAGGCGCTGACATGGCCCAGACCAAGATGGGGATCAAACCGAGGGCTTCCAAGCCCCGGTCCCCGAGAATCCGCAGCGCCAGCCCCAGATCGAGGAGGTTCGGCTTCCCCGCCGACTGGAACGTTACCGTGGTGGACGGCAGGGGGAAGGTGGCCTACGACACCATCCCCTCCATGTCAGGCACGTGGGTCCTGACCAAGGGCAACGACTTCGTGTCCGAGAGCGGGTTCGACGACTCCGAGGTGGAGGAGGCGGGCGGCCTCCTCCCCTTCCTCCGGGAGAACTTCTCCGTGGCCGAGGCCGACGGGCTCTACTTCGTCGGGGACGACCCCGCGTCCGTGGCCCGCGCGGTCTCCGAATGGGAGACCAGGGAGGACAGGATGCCCCCCGCCGAGATCGCGGGCATGAAGCTCACCCCCGGCGGCAGGGAGGGTGTGGCCATCGTCACGTTCGAGGGGCGCCCCCGCCCCGACATGGCGGCCTACGTGGACGCCCTGACAGGGTCCAATTGGAGATGCGACCCCTCGAAGGAATTCATGTGGGACGGTTGGTTCGACAATCTTAGGAGAGCCGCCGACATGGATCCCGGGTTCCTGTCGGACTTCGCCGACGGAAACCTCCCGGACGAGCCCGAGAACGCCTACGACAGGGAGATACTGGCCGTCATCGGAAGGGACGGGGGATCGGCATCCGTCAGAGGCAGGTCCTCGAAGCCCAAGTCCAAGGCGAAATCCACCAAGGGGGCGAGGAGATGACCTCCAAGATCATCGACCTCGGCTTCGTCGGAGACATCGCCAGGTGTCCCAAGTGCGGCTCTAAGGTGCAGGGCGAGTTCTCCAAGTACGTCGCGGGCAGTCCCGGTCTCAACGAGTACCGTTCGGACTGTCCCGAGTGCAGGACCAAGCTGCGTTTCAGGGGGGACAACTGGTTCGTCGGATACCCCGACTTCCAGTGGGTCTCCCCCAACGGGAAGTGGGCGGTCATGGGTATCTTCGACGGCCCCGTCCTCGATTTCGACGATGCCGTGGCGCACATCGAGCTGGCTTCTCCCGAGGGGGACAACGCCGTACCCATCATCATCCTGCGCGACGGGTCGATCGTCTGGGGGTACGACGAGGACTACCGCCGTTCCGACTACCCCGAGGGCGTTGCGAGGGAGTGCGAGAGGAGGCTGAGGCAGAGGTACGCCGAACTCGTCGGTTCGAAGCAGACAAGGTCGGGATCCGCCCGTTCGGACATGTCCAAGCTGGCGGTGGACCTGACCAACTGGTACCGCGACTTCGACACCTACGATTTCAAGGACGCCTACGACTCCTGGGAGGATGCCTATCGGAAGACACTAGCGGGTCTCTCCGATCCGGGCTACGTCAGCGCTGTTATCGGGTTCCTCGAGGAGGTCGACGACATAGACTATGATGATTCACTCGAGGCCAGGAGGATGGACCTGATCGGGCGTCTCAGGAGGCTCGAGGGAGGCTCCGCATCGACCAGGGCGAAACGCGGGTCGAAGCCGAGGCTCCCCACAAGCCGCAGGTCGAACCCCGCCGGGTCTGGGTCCAAGGTCAGGAAGGGATCCTCCAAGGGGGCCAGGCGATGAGCGACATGTACCGCTACGAGGGGAAGGAGTGTTCCTTCCCCCAGCTCAGGCGCGAATTGTCCAAGGACTTCGATGTCTACGAGACCTTCCTGGCGTACATGGATGCCGTGTCCCCCTTCGTCATGATCGGAGGCGGCATCCGTGCCCCTCCATCCAGGATCCTCAAGGGGCTCGTGGCCATCGGGGACCTGTCCGAGGACGACGTCATAAGGGCCGCCATCGACTTTTACATCAACGTGGAGGTCATGGGTACAGTGCCCCGCGGAGGTATGCCGAGGCAGTTATACGGCGTCGTCATCAGGCGTGCCACGCCCGCTCGCACCAGGTCCCGCTCCGTCAGGGCGAGACCTGGGGCCAAGACGAGATCCTCCAAGGGGGCCAGGCGATGCCGGACTACTTCACGGGCGCCATGTCCGCCCCCGTTCAGGCGAAGGATGCCAAGGAGGCAGCAAGGAAGATGGTCGTTTTCCTCGCCCCCAGAGGCGTGAACAGCCTCCTGATGTGGTCGAACTCCGCAGATTACTCCGTGGTCTACACCGAGGACTACGGATGGGCCATCGCCCGTGACGGGGTGGATGACTACAGGCCGCTGTTCTCGGATGGCGGACCCGTCCCCAACAGGTATGCCCCAAGGGACATGCCCAAGGGGAGCAGGTACCGCGCACTGAACAGGGGGAACGTCAGATGATCTCCGAATCTGGAAATCAGAAGATGGGCGCCGGGGTTCTTGCCACACGGCAAAACTTGCCGGTCGTCCTATCTTTGGAATCGGATTCGGCCTATTTATACCATCCCTATGAAGGAAACATTGGTGGTAGTAGATGATCAAGGATGTGAAATCGGTCCACAAAGCCGAGAAAGCACCGAAAGGGCAGACTATGTTCCGCACGGTGAGACGCCGCAACGGGAAGTCCGTCCGCATCCCCGTGGACGAGGACGGATATGTCCCCTTCGACGCGCTCCTCGAGCGCAACGCGAAGCGCAGCCCCAGGGCGAGGGAGATGGATGCCAGACAGGTATCCAAGAGGGTCCATTCGTCCCTGATCACCCCGGAGGAGGCGGCCTCGTGGTTTGTCAACCCCGGGAGATCGGACATCTACGGGGTGGACGCCCGCAGAGAGTCCCCGAAGACCCCCGAGAGGAAGACCTCGGGACACAGGGTCCGCAGGAGGCCTCCGGAGGCCCCGGAGCTTCTGCCCCTCCACCTCAGAGGGTTCCACTACTACGGCGACTGGTACGAGGCCCTTGGGGATGCCAACTTCGTGGAGCGCGACCCGTGGCGGAACTACTGGTACATGGTCGACGCCAGACAGGGCGACCACTACTGCCGCGTCTACTTCTCGATCCCGGCGAAGTATTTCCTTTGGGAGAGAGGGCCGAGATCCAACCCCGACTTCGGATGGGGGCAGTTCGTGGACCAGTTCGAATGGCTTCCCGCCGAACGCTGGTCGGACCGTCCCAAGGGGTACGCGCTGAACTACTCCGTGAGGAGGAACGGGCGCAGGGGATGATCCCGCGACGGCGGTTTTTCTGACATCATCCGCGGCCGACCGAACGCCGCAATTCGCACAGCATCAGAACGCACCAAACAGGGACCCCCACGGGTCCCGTCTTCAGGAGGTTACGATAATGAAGTCAAAAACAAACGCTTTGAAGAGGAAGGGGGCCTGCAGACCGGGCTCCCGCTCGACCAGGTCGGGCATCAGATGGGACCTCTATCAGGACGGCCACCACGTCGCATACATCCGCGGTAGGGAGGGCGCCTACGAGCTGACTGCCTTGGAGCACCCCGCATTCATGGACGGTAAGGGCTGGGCCGTCTTCGTCGAGAGGGCGAGGGACAACACGTCAGGTTCCATGGACAGTGAGAGGATCGCAGAGGAGAAGGGATCTGGGTCGAGCATGGGTTCCGACCCCGCGACGTTCGTCATGAAGAAGGCGGAGGGCCTTTTCCTCGATCACGACCAGTTCGTCGGGAACATAACCGCGCAGGAGTACCGCAGATGGAACGAGCTCCACCCCGGCAGGGACGGGTACCGCACTTCGGATTGGGTCATCTACGCCAGGAAGCGCGGATCGAAATCGGTCTTCATGCCCTTCACACCCTACGGACACACCACGAGGAAGGACGACACGATCCACGCCATGAGGGTCGGTCCAGAGTACGAATCCTCTGTGAGGAAGTTCCTCGAAGAGCAGTCGGGGAACCCCGATTGGGAGTTCGAGGCCCGCTCGGGTCCCGAGGGGCCGAACGAGAGGAGGATCAGGGCGGAGACCAAGCCAGTCTCCAAATCGACCCGTTCCGGCTCAGTCACAGAGAGGCTGGCTTGGGACATCGTCGATCTCGCCTACGACTTCGACCCGTACGAGTTCAGGGACCAGTACGGGTCCAGGGAGGAGTTCTTCGCGGAGAACATGGCGCTGTTGTCCACCAAGAAGGGCGTCGGGGAGGTCATCGATTTCTTCGATGGCGAGCCCATCGACTTCGACTCGAGGCTGGAAGCGAGGAGGCTGGACGTCCTCAAGCGTCTCAGGGCGTTGGAGAGAAAGTCAGGATCCCCTTCGAATAGAAGCAACAGGGGGACAAAGGCTAGATGAAAACCAGAAATGATGCAAATTCGGATAAGTTTATGACACCGCCCAGTGATTGGCACAGATCTCCCAAATCGCCCTTGGTTAACGAACCGTATGGCATGAGGATCACAGACGTCCCAATCATAGACAGAGGTTGCTCTGTTTGGTCTATTGACGATTCTGGAACACCTTTCGTAGGTCGTGGTGCCAGTGACTATTTCACATTGGTTGCTGCTACAACTGTCGGAGATGTCGATTTAGAGTCTATTCTGGGTTCTGTTACTCAGTTTGATGGAGAAAGCAGATTCAACAAATTGAGAGTGAACAATCCAAAGGAGTGTTTTCTGCTTATGAATGCTCTTGGTAGAGAGTCGATATTGGGTCTCTGTCTTCCCAAATATAAGGAGTATAGACCTCACAAGACTGCCTACAGCGTATTCTACAGTAAAGTTGAACGTCTCATCCAGATGATTCAGAAAATCGACCATTCACAAAGAATAGTTGTATTGGTGGACAAAAATAACTATCTGAATTTCAAAGATTACGTATCGTTGAGCACTCACCACACGATCGTCACAGAACGGGATTCATGTGATTTTCGTATCATCCAGCTTGCGGATGCAATCGTTTCCAGTTTAGGTCACGCACTGCTACCAGATGGAACAGGGACGACGATATATTTCGATGCCATTCGTGAACGTTGTATAAACTTGTCTGAGGGTGGCGGGACTTGCACGCAGCAGACCCGCAACTTCACCCTTGACAATAACTCATCATCCTGCAAGGATAAAAAACATTCTGCAACCAACAAACAGGAGTCCAAATCCAAGCGTATGAGAAATGGGGTTGGTGTATGGAGGCATTCCATTTGGAGGGGCAAGAGATGACCTCCGAGTTCTCGAGTGATTATTTGAACCTCCTCTGCGATGATGCAATTGTCAGTTCGACGGAAACTTTGTTCGCCCAACGGACCTCGGCGGTTCCGACGTCGATGCCGACATTTGTTCTCAACTATCTCATGGGGGTGTCCTCATGATAGTCTGCACCGTCAGCGAGGACTACGTGGAGTTCGGAGGACGATCTCATGGTCTACATGAGCGAATCCGAGAAACAGCGCCGTCTGGCCGAGATCCGTGATTTCTGCGACGCGCACAACATCCGCTACTCGAAGACTCAGGACTCCTACTACTTCACTATACGCGGGGTCAGGTACAGGGTCTCCAACCATACCGTCGAGGCGTCCAACCGCGCCGCCTACCGCAGGGACGGGACCAGGAGGAGGGAGCTATACCATCCGGACGGGAGAGAGGAGGGCACAGTGTACATCCACGCCAGTCACTTCCGCCTCCCCCAGATCTACATGGACCTCCGGATGGGCAGGAAGCTCGACGGCAGGGGGCGCGGGAAGCCAAGGGAGAGAGTGGTCCGATGCCGAGGAAGGACGGATCACTGACCAAGATGGAGAAGCGCGACATCCGCGACGCCGTCGGTCTGGCCCTGACGGTCATGGGTACCGCGGTCTCGGTCGCCAGCCTAGCCCTTACCCTGAGTCCGCGCTCGGATCCCGAAGGGGTGGAGCTTGCAAGGGACGTCAAGGCATTCCTCGAAACCCGCGGGGTCCGCGGATACGGTCTCATGGACCTGCACCGTGCGGTGTCCGACCCGGAGGCGATCGGGTACCTCGCAGAGGCCGTGGGATACCTCGTCGACGATCCCGAGGGCAGGAGGATGGTCCGCAGGCTAGAGGCCAGACGCAGGACCCTCGGATGAAACCCCTTCCCAAACTCTTTACAATCCGTTCCTTCTGAGATAGAAATCCAAGGCGTAGTCGACTATCTCGGACTCGCCGAGTATGTCATGGTCCATGATGCGCTGCATCACCCACTCGCTGAGGGGGAGGCTCCGCTTGTAGTCCCCCGTCCTGCGGAGATGCGGTACCTCGAGCGTCCCCTCCTGGCCGTCCAGCCATTCCTGGAAGCTCCTGACCGCATAGCGGCAGACCTCCGACAGAGTGTCGAACCTGCCCGAGTCCAGCAGTGGCTGAGCCCGCTCGACGATCCTGCTGGAAAGATAGTAGGTTCTCGCTTTGTTCATAGTCTTAGGAATGTTTTACACCTATTTAAGTGTAAAATTGCCCTATCTTCATATTTTCATGCACCCTTTTAAGTGTAAAAAGACACCTGAACGAAAGTGTTTTTATACTAAGTGGACAGATATGACGACTGAGAAGGATGCTGGGATGCACCGGAGTAACGGCCCGACACGGACTCCAATCACAAGTCGGGCCGGCCATTGAGACTACGGTGATCCAATGACGGGAATAAGCAACACGGAACAGAGAGTTAAGGCCATCGGGGGACCCGAATACTTCGGAGAACCGATCTACCGCAACATGATCGTCCTCCTCCTGGAGAGGGGGAGCACTGACAAATCCATCTACTGTCGCGTAATCCACGCCCACTCGAAGTTCGAGCTCGCCAAGAGGCTCTTCGGCATCGAGGATGTCCGCGACGTGACCGTGGACGTCATCCGCGCCATGTACAGACGTGAAGCGGGAGACGACCCGTTCCGTCCGCATGTGAGGGCCAGCCTCGCCGACCTCGGGACGCTTGTGCTCGCAAACACGGGCATCAACCCCTGCACGGGGGCGCTGGTGTTCGATCGCAAGCTGTCCGAATCGTCGAAGGTCGAGCGCTGGACCGAGGGGCACCGCTATCAGGACGCCCTCAGACGGTACGCCGACGACATGAGGCGCCGTGGTCTCAAGGAGATGACGGTCATGGACAACATCTCCAACCTGATCCGCACCATAAACCGTCTCGAGGAGCTGATCGGCCCCGACTACTTGGTTGAGAACATGGGATTCGACGAGTTCCTGCTGCTGAGGATGAACTCGACCGTTTCCGAGAGGACGTGCAAGCGTGAGATCGAGATCCTTAGACGCTTCATCCGTTATCTGACAGGGAAGGATCCTCTCAGGTTCAAGTTGCTGTGGAACCAGACCGACGACTTCGCACCGAATCGCAAGTTCATCGACAGCGGTCAGTGGGAGAGTCTTGTCGAGGGCGTCCCCGCCAGGACCCGCCTGATCCTCTATCTGGGGGCGGGGATGGGTCTGCGCCGTGCGGAGATAGCCAAGATCAAGCTGACCGACATCGACGGCAGGTTTCTGACGGTACACGGGAAGGGCCACGGCCCAGAGGGGAAGGTGGTCAGGCTCGAGATGCCCGCCCCCGTGATAGATGCGATTGTGGACTGGTTGCCCGAGAGGATGGAGTTCATCAGGAAGTGGGGCGACAACTCCGACGGTCATCTGCTGATCAACCAGTGGCGCGGGAAGGGGACCCCCATGACGCCCGGGACTGTGGGGGACGTCGTGAGGCGTCT
>CALUHQ010000049.1 GCA_944320485.1 Candidatus Methanomethylophilaceae archaeon | reverse complement strand
TCGGAGAGACCCTCGTCGCCATCGGACAGGAGAGGACCCTCTCCGAGATCGTCAAGGACATCGTCTCCGGAGACCTCGCCAAGGAGCTGGCCAGGGCCTGCCGCATCATCATCCCCATCAAGAGGATTGAGATCCGCAAGTCCGAGGTCCTCGCCGTCGGAGAGGGCGAGCCCGAGTCCATCATGCCCGCATCCGAGGTCCAGCCCGCAGAGGAGGAGACCCCCGCTGAGGAGCCCGTCGCCGAGGCCGAGGAGGCCCCTGCCGAGGAGCCCGTCGCCGAGGAGACCCCCGCTGAGGAGAAACCCGCAGAGGAGTGATCGGGAGGGCCTCAGGGCCCTCCAAACCCCTTCCCAACATCTTACAGAATTCTTCGAACCGTTGTCTGTCCGGCAGCATCCTGATAGAAACCGATATAAACCATGAGCCAATCCACTGCTCAAGGCCGGGGTGGCTCAGCCTGGTGGAGCGTCGGACTCATAGGGTTCTGGTCATATAGACCTCTTCCAGGGAAATCCGAAGGTCATGGGTTCGAACCCCATTCCCGGCACCATACTTTCTATCATCCATTGTCTGGTCAGGGTCACCTGCCGATTTTTCGGGTTCGGAACAGTGCCGCTGCATCGACATCACCATCAGGCCTCACGGGCGCATCCGCCATGGCCGGTGCTTCGGGCCGTCCGGCGGGACCGTCAGTGCCATTATAAATACGGAGAGGCCGGTCGATGGGCCATGAGGCTCATCATCTACACCGGCAAGGGCGGGGTCGGAAAGACGTCCGCATCCGCCGCCACCGCCTACAAACTCTCGGAGCTCGGATACAGGACGATCCTGATGAGCACCGATTCGGCGCACTCCCTCGGGGACTCCCTGGACATGGAGCTCGGATCGGACATCGTCCATGTGAAGGAGAACCTGGACGTCCTGGAGATCGACATCATCCACGAGATGAAGACCAAGTGGAACGACATCCAGAACTACGTGTCGGCATTCATGCTCTCGCAGGGGATGGGGGAGATCTCCGCGGAGGAGATGGCCATCATGCCGGGGATGGAGATGATCTCGGCCCTGTTCTACGTCAACCAGTTCGAAGACGAGGGGAACTACGACGTCATCGTCATGGATACCGCCCCCACGGGGGAGACGCTGAGGCTCCTGAGCTTCCCGGACGTCACCAACTGGTACCTCGAGAAGGGTTTCGGGGTCGTCAAGAGGCTGCTGCATATAGCCCGCGCCACGGTGGGCAAGATCATGGACATGCCCCTTCCGTCCGACGAGGTCATGGAGAGCGTGGCCGACATCAAGGACAACATGGACAGGGTGAAGGCCATCCTGGAGGACCCGCAGAGGACGACCGTCAGGCTAGTCCTCAACCCCGAGAAGATGGTGATCAAGGAGACCATGCGCGCCTACACGTACCTGTGTCTCTACAACAAGAACGTCGAGGCCCTCATAGTCAACAGGGTCCTCCCCGAGGAGGCCGGCGACGGCGGGTTCTTCAAGGACAAGCTGGAGGAGCAGAGGCAGTACATGGAGATGATCCACCACGCCTTCGACCCCATGGAGATCAGGTACTGCGAGACCATGAGGACGGAGCTCAGGGGTCTTGAGAAGCTGAAGCTGATGGGCGACATGATCTACGGTGACGAGGACCCCGCGAAGGTTTACGCCGCCGAGAGCCCCATGAGGTTCGTCACGGTGGACGGCGTGGACAGGCTGGAGATGAGGATGCCGTTCGTGGACAGCTCCAACGTGGAGCTGTTCAGGATAGACCAGAACACACTGATGGTGCACGTCGGGAGCCAGAAGAGGAACATACTGCTCCCCGACGCCCTCGTGCATGCCCAGGTGATCGGGGCAGATTTCAAGGACGAGAAGCTCGTTATAAGGTTCAAGAGGGACTGAACATGGCGACCGAAGAGGAGATCCAGGAGTTCGTGGCGAGGAACAGGGAGCTCATCGAGAGCATCATGAGGCTCCAGAGGGACGGTGCCGTGGAGGCGGCGGCCGCCACGAGGGATGTTGCGAAGGAGGCGATCACGTACGCCCACGACTCGGCGGACGAGGCCAAGGCACGCGCCGAGGACTTCGCCAGGTCGACATACAACATGTTCATGGACCCGGAGGTCCAGAGGCACTTCATGACCATGGGGATGGAGTTCGTCCTCGGGGTTTCCGCGATGATGCAGAAGGCCCCGATACCCGATTTCGTGAAGGACGCCGCCGGGACTACCGAGAGGTCGTTCAGGTCCAGCGCCTGCAGGGCCAACGAGGACTGCGGCGCCAGGAAGGTCCAGAAGGTGGACATCAACACGGAGTCCGAGGGGTCGGACGGACCGTCCGAGATCAAGATCGGGAACGGCGAGGAGTGATCCCTTGTTCGGGGAGGATGCCGTCCGTTTCGCGAGGGCGGCGGTGGAGTCCGAGGTCAGGGGCGCATCCGCGCCGGACAGGCCGGCGGACCCGCGCTTCTCCGAGATGGCAGGTGCGTTCGTCACCATAAGCGAGTACCCATCGCATGACCTGAGGGGATGCATAGGCTATCCATACCCGGTGCTGCCGCTGGCGGACGCACTGGAGCAGGCCGCCCGTTCGGCATGCCACGACCCGCGCTTCCCGGACCTGACGGAAGGGGAGCTGGGCGGGGTGACCGTGGAGGTCACCGTGCTCGGGGTGCCGCACGAGATCCGCGTGGATTCCCCGGGGATGTATCCTGATTCCATAGTGATCGGCCGCGACGGGCTAATCATCGAGCTCATGGGCCGCAGGGGCCTGCTCCTGCCGCAGGTGCCGGTGGAGTGGGGATGGGACGCAATGGAGTACCTGGCCCATCTGTCCATGAAGGCGGGTCTGCCACCGGATGCCTGGACGCATCCCGCGGCCAGGATAAGCGCGTTCACAGGCGAGATCTATCGGGAGGACTCCCCGCACGGGGAGGTCGTCAGAGGGGAGTGAGATGGACATAGAGAAGGTCATAGAGGGCAGGGCCCTGATCGACGGCGAGATCAAGTACACGGAGGTCGGGATAGCCGACGGCAGGATAGTGGCCGTCGGCAGCATGGTTAGAGGAGGGGACGAGAGGATAGACATCGGGTCCAGCCGCATCATGCTCCCCGGGTTCATCGACCCCCATGTGCACTTCAGGGATCCTGGGATGACCAACAAGGAGACCTTCGACACCGGCACGCTCGCCGCCGTCCACGCGGGTGTCACCTGCATCCTGGACATGCCGAACACCAAGCCCCCCGTGACGGACGTGGACACGCTGATGTCCAAGAAGGCGGCCGTCCGCGGTAGGGCCAACACAGACTACGGACTGTTCGCGGCGGTCACTGCCAACATCAACGCGGGAATGATCGCGCCGCTGGTCCCGGCGTTCAAGCTCTTCATGGGCTCCACGACCGGCAACATCCTGTTGAACGAGGACGAGGAGATGATCCCCGCCGTCCGGGACGTGCTGGCGACAGGGAAGCGCATGAGCGTTCACGCAGAGGACGACCACCTGATAACCCGGGCGGTCGAGGGATGCACGCGCGACCATCTCAGGAACCGTCCCGCCAAGGCCGAATGGAACGCCATCGGCCGTCTGGCGAAGAATTTCAAGGGGTCTGCCGTGAACATCTGCCATCTCACCACCTCCGAGGGCCTCGACATGGCCAGGGAGGCCGGGTTCTCCACAGAGGTCACCCTTCATCACATGCTGTTCGAGGTGGACCGTCATTCCGGGGCGGAGTACAAGGTCAACCCCCCGCTGAGGGACATAGACTCGAGGGACAGGCTCTACGGGAGGTTCGTCAAGGGGGACATAGACATGATCGGGACCGACCACGCCCCGCACACCGCGGAGGAGAAGGCCCGGGACTTCGACTCGGCCCCAGGAGGGATCCCGGGTGTCGAGACTACCATGCCCATCGTCATGGACATGGTCCGCAGGGGAGCCATCCCTATGGACATGGCCGTCCGCATGGCGGCGGTGAACCCCGGGAGGCTGTTCTCGCTCAACAAGGGGAGGATAGCCGTGGGATACGACGCCGACCTCCAGCTCTACGACATGAGGAGGTCGTCGGTGATAGATGTCAGAAAGCTCCACAGCAAGTGCGGCCACTCCCCCTACGGGGGTTACGAGGCCGTGTTCCCCGAAACCGTTATGGTCAGGGGAGAGGTGCAGGTGGAAGACGGGGAGTTCTGCGGAGAGCCCCTCGGGAGGGATGTCTGTGGCTAAACCTGATGCCATCCGTTCTTATATCGCCACATCACATTTGTCTCATCGACAAAATA
>CALUHQ010000048.1 GCA_944320485.1 Candidatus Methanomethylophilaceae archaeon | reverse complement strand
GGTCTCCCTGTTCCTGACCGGTATGCTGGGACTCATCGTCTCCAGCAACTTCCTGGAGATGTTCATCTTCTGGGAGGTCATGGGACTGTGCTCCTACCTGCTGATCGGATTCTGGTCCTTCAGGCACCACGAGGGCGATGCAGCCTCCGCCAACGCGGCCTCCGCTGCCAAGAAAGCCTTCCTCGTTACCCGTATGGGAGACGTGTGCCTCATGGCGGGACTGTTCATCCTGCTCGGCGAGTTCCACAGCCTCGACTACACCACTCTGTTCGACGCCGCCAACATCGAGGCCGTCGACTCCAACATGCTGACCCTCGCCATGCTCCTCGTCTTCGGTGGAGTCATCGGTAAGAGCGCTCAGTTCCCCCTGCACGACTGGCTGCCCGATGCGATGGCCGGTCCCACAACAGTCTCCTCTCTGATCCACGCCGCAACCATGGTCAAGGCCGGTGTCTACCTGGTCGCCAGGGGATACCCCCTGTTCATCCAGGACCCCGAGGTCATGCTCTTCGTCGGAATCATCGGAGGAGTCACGGCCATCTTCGCAGCGAGCATGGCCCTCAACAACATGAACATCAAGAAGGTCCTGGCGTTCTCCACCGTCTCCCAGCTCGGATACATGATCCTGGCCCTCGGAGCAGGAGGATACCTCATCGCCCTCGGCATGCAGAACGGCAGCGAGGAGCTGATCGTGGCCGGAGTCGCCGGTTACACCGCAGGATGCTTCCACATGATGAACCACGCCTTCTTCAAGGCCCTGCTGTTCATGTGCTCCGGTTCCGTCATCCACGCCACCGGCACAGAGGACATGAGGCAGATGGGAGGCCTGTACAAGCACATGAAGATCACATCGATCACGATGCTCCTCGGTTCCCTGTCCATCGCCGGATTCCCGTTCTTCAGCGGATTCTGGTCCAAGGACCTGGTCCTGGAGATCGCGATGGAGGCCGGACACCAGGAGATCTGGTTCACCGTCCTCTGGGTACTCGCAGTGATCACCGCGTTCATGACGGCGTTCTACATGTTCCGCATGTGGTTCATGACCTTCATGGGCGAGGAGGGACACGCCACGCAGCACTGCCACGGCGAATCCCCCAAGACCATGACCGTCCCGCTGATGATCCTGTCCGTCTTCGCCGTCGCGAGCGGATTCCTCATCCTGTTCGGACTCGACAGCGTCGTGTCCTTCAACGTCACCGACGCTGGATTCGTGGTCGGAGGCGCCGAAGCCGGAGGCATGATGCACTACTTCGAGCACCTGTTCACCAACCCGTACACGTACCTGACCATCGTCCTCGCACTGGTGGGTATCGGCATCGCGTACCTCATGTACGCCAAGAAGACCGTGGACCCCGGCAAGTTCAACAAGAACGGCAACTCGTGGCTCTACAGGGTCCTGGCCAACAGGTGGTACTTCCCCGAGTTCTACAACCAGGTCTCCTGGAAGCTCGGATACGGTGTCGCCCGCGGAGTGAACTTCGTGGACAGGCAGGTCATCGACGGAACCGTCAACGGACTCTCCGGAGCCGTCGTCGGAAGCGGAGACGCGATGAGCAAGATGCAGACCGGTCACGTGCAGGACTACGCCTCGGTCGTTCTGATCGGAGTCGCGGTCCTCTCCGTGGTCTTCATAATCATCGCATACACACTGGGAGGTTTCTGATATGGACATACCTCTACTCTCCCTGCTCCTGGTCGTACCGCTGATCGGAGCCATAATCACGCTCTTCATGGGCGGAGCGAGGCAGAAATACGCCAAGTACGTGGCAGGGGTCTTCACAGCGGTCACGCTGGTGCTGTCCCTCTACATCATGATCTGCTGCGAGTACGGCGACCTGTCCGAATCCTTCACATGGATCGAGACCAGCTCCGTCGTCATCAATTTCGCTCTGGAGATCGACGGTCTCAGCGTGCTGATGGTCTTCATGACCGCTCTGCTGAGCTTCCTCGTGATCGTCTTCTCGGCGCACGAGGAGGACAGGCCGAACTACTACCACACGCTGTTCCTGGCCATGGAGGTCGGACTGATGGGTGTCTACCTGGCGGCGGACTACTTCCTGTTCTACGTCATGTGGGAGATCACCCTGATCCCGATGTACTTCCTGATCTCCTGGTACGGAGGTCCCAGGAGGCACTACGCGGCCATCAAGTTCCTGATCTACACCCACGTGGCGTCGCTGGTCATGCTGATCGGTATATTCGCCATGGGATTCGAGTCCGCCACGTTCAACGGCGGAATCGTGGACTTCGCGTTCGACAACATCAACGCCGCCATGAACATGACCGGAGAGGCGTTCCAGGCGATCGTCTTCGCCCTGCTGTTCTTCGGATTTATGGTCAAGATGCCGTCCTTCCCGTTCCACACATGACTGCCCGACGCACACGTCGAGGCGCCCACCGGAGGATCCGTCATCCTGGCCGGTGTCATGCTGAAGATGGGATCCTACGGTATCATCCGCATCTGCCTCGAGGCCTTCCCCGAGGGAGCCCACTACTGGCAGTGGGTGATCATCGCCATCGGACTGATCTCCATGGTCTACGGTGCCTACGCTTGCATCGCCCAGACCGACCTCAAGAAGATGGTGGCGTTCTCGTCCATCAGCCACATGGGAATGGTCATGCTCGGAATCGGATGCCTGTCCGACATCGGTATCACCTTCGCGGTGTTCCAGATGTTCGCCCACGGTCTGATCTCCGCAGTCCTGTTCATGGTGTGCGGAATGTGCGGACACATGGTCGGCACCAGAGAGATGCCCCTGCTCGGAGGCCTCGCCGGAAGGCTGCCCATCTTCGCCACGTTCATGATGATCGGATTCATGGCGTCCCTCGGACTGCCCGGACTCATGGGATTCTGGGGAGAGTTCCCCCTCGTCTACGGATTCTACGAGTTCATCCAGGCCAACGACATGCTCTGGCTCATCCTGTTCTGCCTGCTGACGCTCATGCTCACCGCGGGCTACTACATCTGGGCCATGCAGAAGACCCTGTTCGGACCCGAGACCACCAAGATCGACCTGGAGCACGTCCACGACGTCGCCAAGCCCGAGTTCGTGGCCCTGGCCGTCCTCGCCGTGCTCATCGCGCTCTACGGAGTCTGGCCTGACGCCGCTCTCAGCTACATCGAGCCCTACGTCGACACTCTGATGGGGGTGATCTGATGGATTTCACAAGCATATTCGGTGACTTCACTGCGATGGCGCCCATCATCATACTGCTGATCGGCGCGCTCATCATGCCCGCCGTGCAGTTCGTCGGGAAGAGGCCCACCGTGACCTGGGGCGTAGCCCTGGTGTTCACCGCCGTCTCCCTGATAGTCAACATCCTCATGCTCAACGACGCCTACGTCGGAGAGACATGGGGGGTCTACGGCTACGACGCGTACACGGGACTCATGGTCCTGCTGTTCCAGATCGTCCTGCTGCTGACCGTGCTGGTCTCCAACTCCAGCGTCGAGACAACCAGGCTGCACGTCGGGGCGTACTACGCCCTGCTCGCCGGTGCCACCACCGGTATGATGTTCGTCGCCGGGTCTTCGGACCTGCTGACGATCTTCGTCGGTGTCGAGCTGACCAGTATCTCGTCCTACGCCCTGGTCACGATGAAGAGGAAGGACGCCAGGGCCGCAGAGGCCGGTGTCAAGTACGTCGTCATCGGAGGACTGTCCACAGCCCTGACCATCTACGGTATCTCGATGCTGTACGGACTCACCGGGACCACCGACATCGCGGCCATCGCCGAGACCACCCAGCTCACCGGAATGAACTGGATGTTCGCCATCGCGCTGGTGAGCATGATCGCCGGATACGGCTTCAAGATCGCAGCGGTGCCCTTCCACATGTGGGCCCCTGATGTGTACGAGGGAGCGTCCTCCCCCATCTCCATGTTCTTGGCAACGGGATCCAAGAAGATGGGACTGGGCGTCTTCTTCCAGATCTTCCTGGTCATGTTCGTCGCCGGAACCGCCTGCTCCTCCATCGCTGGGGAGGAGGTCCAGTACCTGTTCGCCATCATCGCGGCCTTCACCATGACGGTCGGAAACGTGGTGGCCATCGCCCAGAACAACATCAAGAGGATGCTTGCGTACTCGTCCATCGCCCAGGCTGGATACATCCTGATCGTGATGGCGGTCATGTCCGACTACGCGCTCAGCTCCGGTCTGTTCCACATGTTCACCCACGTGTTCATGAAGGGCGGAGCGTTCCTCGTGGTCGGTGCGCTGATCTGCGCCGGAATCGGGGAGAAGATCTCGGACTACCGTGGACTGGCCAAGAGGGCTCCGTTCCTCGCCGCCGCCATGATGCTGTTCCTGTTCTCCCTGGCAGGTATCCCGCCCCTCGCAGGATTCACATCGAAGTTCTTCCTGTTCTCCTCCGCCATCGACGGTGGGGACGGAGCGACCTCCATGTGGGTCTGGCTCGCGTTCATCGCCATCATCAACTCGGCCATCTCGCTGTACTACTACGCGAGGGTCGTCAAGGCCATGTACGTGGACAAGGGCGCGAGCACGGAGAAGATCAAGGTCCCCGCGGTGTTCACCGTCGCGGTCGCCATCTGCGTCATCTTCGTGATCGTACTGGGTGTCTATCCCCAGCTGATCTTCGACTTCTGCGAGACCGCAGCCGTCGCCCTGCTGGGCTGAGAACGATCCATCAAACCCCTTACCCAAACCCCTTAACCCCTTTTCGGAATACGCTCCGATTTCGTGCGCTGGCACAACCATCTTTAAGTACGTCACCGTGATACAACGCCGATGTCTGAGCCGTGGCACAAGTGCATTGATTCTGAGCTGGAGTCCGTCGAGGAACTCATGATGCGGGACCTCGTCTCGGAGAACGCCGAGCTCACAGAGATGTGCCAGTACGTCATCTCCTCCGGAGGGAAGAGGCTCAGGCCAGCATTGTGCCTGATGAGCTACGGTGCCGTTGGCGGCAAGGACATGGACAAGCCAGTCAAGGTGGGCGCAGCCTTCGAGATCATACACAGCGCAACGCTCATCCACGACGACATCAACGACCAGGGCGAGATCAGACGCGGCAGGAAGACCCTCCACAAGGAGTACACCGTCAGCAAGGCGATAATCGCGGGCGACTACATGTTCGCAATGGGGTTCCGCCTGCTCGCCGCGGAGGCCCCGCAGATCGTGGACTACATCGTCGAGGCATCCGCATCCATGGGGGCGGGCGAGTTCGTACAGAAGGACTTCGAGCACGCATCGTCCGTCAGGGAGGAGGACTACATCCGCATCATAACCGGCAAGACCGCCAAGCTGTTCGAGGCATCCTCCAAATCTGGTGCCGCGGTGGCCAATGCCGACAGCTCCCTGCTCGAGGCCCTGGGCAGCTACTCGTTCTACCTCGGTCTGGCGTTCCAGATCGTGGACGACACCCTGGACGTCACCGGGGACCCCAACAACACGGGGAAGGCAGTGGGCACGGACCTCATCGAGGGCAAGCCCACGCTGCCCGTGATATACGCGATGGAGGACCCCGTGCACGGTCCGGAGCTCATAGGGCTGTTCGAGAAGCCCGACGTCACATCGGACGATGTCGCCAAGGCCCTGGAGCTCATCCGCTCCACGGACGCGGTCGACAGGTGCCTGGCTAGGGCGAAGGAGCTCGCGGACCAGGCCGTCTCGTATCTGGACGACGTCCCCGGCTCCGTCTACAGGGACTCCCTCATCAAGCTGGCGTCTTTCATCGTCAGCAGGGACAGGTGAATCATATGGCAGAGAGGACCAAGGTCGATGTCCTGGTCGTCGGCTCCGGCCCGGCAGGCAGTACCACCGCCAGATATGCCGCGGAGGGCGGTGCCGACGTCATGTTCATAGAGAGGCGTCCGGAGGTGGGCGTCCCCGTCAGGTGCGGGGAGTTCATGCCCGGGATGTCCGAGATCGAGGGGATGTTTCCCAACCTCACCGACGGGGAGTCGCTTTTCGACGTCCCCGACTCCCTGAGATGCCTGGACATCAAGGGGATCAAGCTCGTCGACCCCAAGGGGAAGGTCACGCTCCTGGACTTCGACGGGTACACCACCGACAGGGACCGCTTCGACCAGTACCTCGCCAAGCAGGCCGTCGAGGCCGGGGCGAGGCTGGAGATGAACTGCCTCTTCAAGGGGATCGAGGGCGGGGTCGCCGTCACATCCCAGGGGGAGATCGAGTACAAGGTCATCGTCGGGGCGGACGGCCCCGGGTCCCGTGTGGCGAGGTCCCTCGGTCTCGCCAAGAACCGCAACCCGTACCCCGCGGTCACCGCCCAGGTGAAGGGGGACTTCGAGCCCTACACCTACATGTTCTTCGGGGACGTGGCGCCGGGCGCCTACAGCTGGATCATCCCGAAGGACGGGCGCGCCAACGTGGGCGTCGGATTCTCGCCGAAGTTCAGCGACGGTAACCTCTCGGAGTACTTCGAGAAGTTCGCGAAGAACCGCGGGTTCGAGGAGTTCAGCAAGCTGGAGGGCAAGTACGTCCCCAGCGAGGGTCCCATCGACAGGACGGTCTCGGGCAACGGGATGGTCGTGGGGGACGCGGCCGGGCAGGTCATATCCGTCAACGGAGGAGGTATCCCCCTGGCCATGATAGCGGGAAGGATCTGCGGCACCGTCGCGGCATCCAACATCTCGTCGGGAAGCCCGCTGTCGGATTACGAGGTGCAGTGGCGCCACATCATGGAGAAGCCGCTGAAGACCGCCGCCTTCAACAAGAAGCTCGCCGACACGTTCGCGTTCAGGTCCGAGGGGAGCACCGGGCTGTGCATGTCGATCCTCGGGATGCGCAGGATGGGCAACCTGATCAGGTGCAAGCGCATATTCCCCTGAAGGCACGACGGTCACTTGTGCCTGCAGGCCTTCATGGGCGATCCGCATATCGGGCACTCGGCCATCTTCTCCTTGTACCACTTGCGGCAGCCGATGCACTGGTAGTTCCACCTGTACACCTTCTGGATGCCCTTCATCCCCACCGGCCTGAAGCCTATGCCCATAATGCGGGCCACGTTCTGTATGGAGTAGTCGTCCGAGAGGATGGTCCCTCCGACATCGAGGGCCAGGGCCAGGACGGTCATGTCCACCGGCGACAGCCTCCCGAGGTCGCCGCTCCTGCGTGCCGCGGCCTCCACCTTCTCCAGCGATTCCTTGGAGCAGTCCGACACCCGGACCATGTCGCCCCACAGCGCCAGGCGGGGGTCCTCGTACTTCTCCAGTTCCCTGATCACGCCGGGAGGGCACACGTGCTCCTCATCGGGGAGGGCATCCATGGAGAAGAAAGCGGAGCTGTCCAGGACCAACATGCCGCTTCGTAGGCGTGACAATGCTATATCGTTGACGGTCCCAGGTCATGAAACTGTATTATACAACATCCCGATTCTTAAAGCATGGAGGAAAGGGGTTCGACGCTGATCATCATCACGATGGTGTTCGGCGTCCTGATGGATGGTATAGACGGAAGCATTGTGAACGTCGCGCTGCCATCCATAGCGGACTCCTTCGGGACCGACACCAGCGTCGTGTCGTGGGTCACCATCAGCTACTTCCTCATGCTGGCCGGACTGCTCCTGCCGTTCGGCAAGATCGCCGACGCCGGCCATATACGCAAGGTCTTCCTCTCGGGGTTCGTCGTATTCACCATAGGGTCCCTGGCCTGCGCCCTGTCACCTACCTTGACGGTGCTTGTCGCATCGAGGATCCTGCAGGGTATCGGAGCCGCTGCGCTGGCGGCCGTCGCCCCGATGATCTGCGTCAAGCTGCTTCCCGCCAAGCATCTGGGCAAGTCGCTGGGAATAATGACCGTCGCGGCCGCCCTGGGTTTCGCCATAGGTCCCGCCCTCGGAGGCCTGCTGGTCGGTCTGCTTTCGTGGCACTGGATATTCCTCATCAACATCCCCCTGGGAATAGCTGCTATAGCCATCGGGCACGTCGCTCTTCCCAAGGAGGAGAAGACGTCCTTCTTCGTGGACAGGAAGGGGACGGCCCTGCTGTTCCTGGCGATAGCGTTCGGGGTGTACGCCATCGAGCGCATGTCATATGCCGAGGAGAGGACCGCATGCATCCTGGCGGGTGTCGTGGCGATCGTCATGCTCGTCCTGTTCGTCGTGGAGAGCCTTCGCGCCTCCGACCCCCTGCTGGACGTCAGGGTGTTCAAGATCCGCGACCTGGACCTGACCCTGATCTCCTACATGGTCATCAACCTGGTCTACATGGGTGTGCTGTACATCCTCCCGTTCTACATGGAGATAGAGCTCGGCCTGAGCTCGCTGGCTTGCGGTGGCATACTGCTGCTGCCATCGCTGATCTCGCTGTCCCTGAGCATCCCGGCGGGGAACTACACGGACCGTCACGGACGTCGCCTGTTCGCCGTCATCGCGTCCTTCCTGGGCATAGTGTACACGGCGATGCTGTACGCCATAGATCCCGACATGGGCATCGTGCCTATGATCGTGGTATCCGTCGTGATAGGCCTGATGTGGGGGCTCTGCGGTGCGGCATCGTCCGGACGCATAGTGGACAGCCTGCCGGAGGAGCAGAAGGCCATCGGGTCGTCCCTGATGAACTTCATCGTCTACATTGGCAGCACTATAGGCACCGCCCTCTTCGCTTCCCTGCTCACCACAGGCAGCGGCTCCGCAGGCGTGGCCATCGAGGACCTGAGCCCAGAGGCGTTCATGGAGGGCATGGCCGTGGCGATGCTCTGCGGCGTGCTGCTCTCAGTCGTCTCCTTCGTCACCGCCTTCGCGGTCAAGGAGAAGAGGCTTTCCTCTGCCGACAGCGAATGAAAGGATTAAACGTGACAGCGGGCATTATCCGACAGGTGCGTCCATGGATGTCGTCGGAGTCATCGCCATAATGTTCACGGGCCTGTGGCTCTTCCTTCCCGCCATGGTGCCGAACTCGGCCGCCGTCGTCTTCGGCGGAGAGACCAAGATGGATTTCGGCAAGTCCTGGAGGGGGAAGAGGATCTTCGGTGACGGCAAGTCCTGGAGGGGATTCTTCGGAGGGGCCTTCTCGGGCATAGCCCTCGGGCTGGTGTTGATAGGCATCTCTTGGATCTGGGACCCCGACAACTTCTGGGGATACGGACCCTTCTGGGGCAACGTGGGCGTCCTCGCATGCCTGTCCTTCGGGGCGGTGCTGGGCGACCTCTGCGGCGCCTTCATAAAGAGGCGCCTGGGGATGGAGCGCGGTCAGAAGGCGCCCATCCTGGACCAGTACGACTTCGTCATAGGCGCGTTCCTGGTCACGGCCCTGTTCTTCCCTGACTGGGTCTATGCTAATTACATCGAGGGCTGGCACATAGCGGCCCTCATCTTCATCATCGTGATCATGTTCGCGATCCACAGGGTCGTGAACATCATCGGATACAGGATGGGGCTCAAGAAGGAGCCCTGGTGATTCCATGAGCGAGCTATCTCAGGCATTGAAGGACTGCGGGGCGCTGCAGTTCGGCGAGTTCACCCTCGCATCTGGCGCCAAGAGCGACTACTACATCGACATCAAGAAGGCAAGCACGAACCCGGAGGTCCTCCGGCTCATCGCCAGGCTCATGGCGGAGAAGATGAGGGCCGAGGGGATCGCCGCCGACAGGATCGCGGGGGTCGTGCTCGGGTCCGTCCCGCTGGCGACCGCCCTTGCCCTCGAGACCGGAATCCCGTACGTGATGATCCGTAAGGAGAAGAAGGACCACGGCACCGGCAAGCTCATCGAGGGGGACCTCAACCCCGGCGACAGGGTACTGGTGGTGGAGGACGTCATCACCACCGCAGGCTCCAGCATCAAGGCCATAGGCACCCTCCGCGAGGCGGGCGCCGTCGTGGAGCACGTGATCTCCGTCATAGACCGCGAGGGCGGCGGGGCCGAGAATCTGGCGGAGGCCGGCGTGGACTTCCGTCCGCTGGTGAGGGCCTCCGAGCTGGTGAAGAGATGAGGCCGTCCCCGGACTGCAAGCTGTGCGACCTTCACAGGGGACGCACCACGATAGTGCTGCCAGACGGGAATCCCTCATACGGCATAGTGTTCGTCGGGGAGGGTCCGGGGGAGTTCGAGGACCTGGAGGGCCGTCCGTTCGTCGGCCGCTCCGGGAAGATCCTGGACAACATGATGAGGGAGGCCGGGTTCGACAGGACCAAGGTCATGATCACCAACACGGTCAAGTGCAGGCCGCCCAACAACAGAGACCCGATGCCCGAGGAGATGGCGGCGTGCCGCCAGTTCCTGGAGTCGGAGCTGTACGACGCGAGGCTCATCGTCGGTCTCGGGAAGTCCGCCTGCCGCGACCTGATGGGCTACGAGGGCCCGATGTCCGAGATAGTCAACATCCCGATCACGATCAAGGTCCGCGACAGGGAGATAGTCTTCATCCCCACGTACCATCCTGCCGCGACCATCTACAACAAGGATTCCCGCGCGGCGCTGCAGGAGACCATGCGCGTGGTCGCGGAGTGGCTCAAATGAGGTTCGGCGGCTTCATGATCGACATGGACGGCACGGTCTACAAGGGCGGCGTGCCGATCCCGGGAGCGGTCGAGTTCATAGCCGAACTGAAGAGGCGCGGCATACCGTTCGTATTCCTTACCAACAACTCCGCCCACGGTAGGTCGTTCTACCTGTCCAAACTGTCCAGGCTGGGCTTCGACGTCGGCCTGGAGAACATCCTGACTTCGACGATCGCCACCATCCGGTTCCTGCTCTCGGAGCGTCCCGGGAAGACGGTCTATCCCGTGGCCGTGCCGGAGGTCGTGGAGGAGATGAGGGCCGCGGGGGTACCCATCGTGGACGAGGATCCCGACATAGTCGTCCTCACGTTCGACACCACGATAACCTACCGCAAGATCAACGACGCGTACCATTTCCTGACATCCGGGGCGGAGCTCATCGCCACCCATCCGGACGACCTGTGTCCAACGGAGGACTCCTACGACATAGACATCGGACCGTTCATCCGCATGTTCGAGCAGATGTGCCAGACGTCCGCAGTCGTGATCGGGAAGCCCAACCGCCTCATGCTGGAGATGGCGGCCCGCGAGCTGAGAGTCGACCCCGCGGACACCGTCATGGTGGGCGACAGGCTGTACACCGACATCGAGATGGCGGTCAGGGCAGGGACCCAGTCGATCCTCGTCCTCTCCGGGGAGACGGACATGTCCATGGTCGAGTCGTGGGGGAAGAGCCCTACGGCGATCGTCGGATCCGTGGCCGAGATCCCCAGGATGCTGGACGAGTCCTGACCGTCCACCCAGGGCGGCGGTCGGCCCCCGTCGGGTCGACCCATTATATAGGCGCAGGGGATATCTTATAAGGACGTGCGCGCGCCCGAGGAATGAAGGGACCTCGGTCAGCGACCGGACATGCACGTCGATGGGATGCAGGGGCAGTGCCCCAGAGGTGTAACGTTTGCATTTGAAAGCGGTCGAGATGGAGAACTTCAAATCGTTCGGCGGGAAGCTGACCGTCCCCCTCATGGAGGGGTACACAGCGGTCACCGGACCGAACGGGTCGGGGAAATCGAACATAACCGATGCCATCCTCTTCGTCCTGGGGCCGAAGAGCTCCAAGGCGGTCAGGGCCGGGAAGCTCACGGACCTGATTTTCGACGGGGGGAAGTCCAGGGGCAAGGCGCAGTACATGAAGGTCTCCCTCGTGTTCGACAACACGGACCGCCTCATGCCCTGGGACGACGACACCGTCAGGCTCACCCGTCATGTCAAGCTCTCCGACAACGGGACCGACTACACCTCATATTTCTACGTCAACGACCGCAAATCGACTATGACCGAGTTCGACGCCCTGCTGACAAAGGCCAGGATAAGCGCCGACGGATACAACATGGTCCAACAGGGTGACGTCACCCGCATAGTCCAGATGGGCGCGATGGAGCGCAGGCGCATCATAGACGCCATATCGGGCATCGCCAGCTTCGACGCGGACATAGAGAAGGCCAGGAGCGAGAAGCAGGAGGCCGAGACCAACCTGGACCGCATAGGGATCGTCGTGGAGGAGCTGAGCCACCAGGTGGAGCGCCTCGCCAAGGACAGGAAGGACGCGGAGGAGTACCTGGAGGCCCAGAGGGCCCTGGAGATGGCCAAGGCGCAGCACTCCCACAGGAGGCTCCAGATGGAGCGCTCCAAGCTGGAGGGGGTCGTAAGCCAGATTTCCCGTCTCAGGGACCGCGTGGAATCCGACACGGCGGCGAAGTCCTCCCTCGAGTCCGAACTCGCCGAGAGGGAGTCGGAGATATCCAGGAAGGAGGAGGAGATCGCAGCCAAGATCGGCCCCGAGTACAAGGAGCTCAAGGCCAGGATAGAGAAGGCCAAGATCGAGCTCGCCACCAGGAAGGACCGCCTCGAGTCCGCTCAGGCCGACAGGGAGGAGCAGATGTCCTTCAAGGCCAGCTTCGAGGAGTCCATGTCCAGGAACGACTCCGAGGTCGTCATGCTCAAGCAGAACCGCGAGGAGCTCGTCCAGTCATTGTCGGAGGCGGAGGCCGCCATGGAGGAGGCGAGGGCGGAGGAGTCCGCCATCTCCGAGTCCATAGCGAACACCGGAGGGGAGCAGAGGCAGCTCCAGGCCGAGCTCGACGTGGTGGAGAGGGACTTCGACTCCTGCTCATCGGAGCTCAGGGCCGCACAGGGCCGCCTGGCGAGGGCCGAGGCGGCGTCCGAGGAGGCGCACACCGCGTTCGCCAACCTGGACGAGAGGGCCCAGAGCATAGAGTTCGAGATCAAGGACGCCAGGTGGAGCCTGGACCAGATGAAGGCCGAAGCAGGTCCAAGCACCGAGGACTTCGGGAAGAGGATCCTCGACGCCAAGCGCAGGGAGTCCGAGCTGGAGAAGCAGGAGTCCGAGCTGAACTCCGCGTACAGGAGGATCGACGGGGAGTACAACACCCTGCAGGCCGAGAAGAAGGTGTCCGAGAGGATGAACCGCGGCAGCGCCGCCGTGGAGGCGATCCTGTCCCTGAGGAACAGGGGCGAGATGCGCGGCATACACGGGACCATCCAGGAGCTCGCCACCGTCGACAAGGGCTTCGAGACCGCCCTGTCCGTCGCGGCGGGCGGGAAGATGATGGCCGTGGTCGTGGACGACGACCAGGTGGCGGCGGACGCGATCGCCTACCTCAAGAAGGAGAAGCTGGGCAGGGTGACGTTCCTGCCGCTGACCAAGATGATGGGCGGGAAGCCCAGGGCCAAGGCCATAATGAGCGTCAAGGACACCGAGGGGTACGCGATAGACCTGATCGACTTCGACCAGAAGTACTACAACGCGTTCTGGTACGTCCTCGGGGACACGCTCGTCGTGAGGGATATGGACACCGCCCGCCGCATAATGGGCGGCATCAGGATAGTGACCCAGGGAGGGGAGCTGATAGAGGCCTCCGGGGCCATGGTCGGAGGGAACCTGAGCCAGCAGAACATGCTGAAGTTCGGGGCGGCCTCCGAGGACAAGCTGGCGGAGGTCGGCGAGAGGCTCAGGAAGGCCGGGGACGCCCTGGAGGACGTCCGCGCCAAGCTCAGGCAGGTCCGCGACGAGATCCGTGCCATCGACGACGAGATGAGGAAGTCGGCGTCGTCAGGGATGGAGCAGAGGGAGAGGATGGCCCAGATCAAGGGCCGCATGGCAGAGCTGGAGAAGGCCCGCTCATCCGCTTCGGAGCAGATGAAGGCCGTCAGGCAGAGACTATCCGACGCCGACGGCGAGCTCGAGGCCGCGAGGGACCTGTTCGGGGAGGTGTCCGCCAGACTGTCCTCGCTGACGGAGGAGCGCAACCGCATCAAGGCGCGCATGGCCGAGATTGCGCCCGCGGACCTCCAGAACAGGATCCAGGCCGTCAGGGACCGCATCTAGAAGCTTAAGGAGAGGATCTCCGACTGCAGGCTCCAGATCGGCGGCATAGACACGGAGGTGGCGGGGTACGGCAAGCAGAACGAGTCCCTGCAGATCCAGCTGGACTCCGTCATGCGCGCCATAGCCGATGACGAGGCGGCCATCGGGGAGAACGAGGCCCGCATGGAGAGGGCCAGGATAGACCTGGAGGCCCTGCGCTCGATAGAGGCCGAGATGGAGGGCGGCATAGAGGACCTCCGCAACCAGAAGGACGCGCTCGTCGCCGACAAGTACCGCCTGGACTCCGAGATCAGGGAGAAGGCGAAGGACATCGAGAACTCGGTGGCCGCCATGGAGTCGTTCCGCGCCCAGTCCCTGCAGCTCGAGCAGTCGGTGTCCGACCTCGAGACCGAGGTCGCCGCCATAACAATCGAGGTGGTGCAGCCGATCCCCTCCGAGGAGGAGATCAGGCGCACGATCAGGGCGCAGGAGTCCGTGATGGCCAGGCTCGGCAACGTGAACCTCCGCGCGATAGAGGAGTACGACGAGAAGAAGACCCGCCTGGACGGGCTGAACGCCGAGGTGGAGGCCCTCAACAGGCACATATCCGAGCTGACGGGCCTGATGGCGTCGCTGACGTCCAAGAAGAAGGGCCTGTTCATGAAGTCGTACGACGCGGTCAACGAGAACTTCAAGGCCATCTACGCCCAGCTCTCCGGCGGCGGGGAGGCCTTCATGGGCCTGGAGGACGAGGACGACCCGTTCTCCGGAGGCCTGCTGATCAACGCCAAGCCCAGGAACGGCAAGCTCCTGAGACTGGAGGCGCTGTCCGGAGGGGAGAAGTCCCTCACGGCGCTGTCGTTCATATTCGCCATACAGGAGCACCAGCCGTCCCCGTTCTACGTGCTGGACGAGGTGGACATGTTCCTGGATTCGATCAACGCGGAGATGGTGGCCCGCAGGGTCAAGGAGAGCTCCGCGAAGGCGCAGTTCATACAGGTGTCGCTGAGGAAGGTCACGCTGGCTCTGGCGGACCACCTGATCGGCGTCACCAGGCCGCCCAGCGGCATAAGCAGGGTCATAATGCAGCCCGACCTCGCCGAGGTCTCCCGCTACGAGGAGGAGGCCATGAAGAGGCAGAAGGAGGCGATTTGAGATGGATGGGAACACAAGGATGGAGGAACTGGAGCAGCACCTGCTGTTCCACAGGGCCCTGGCGGACGACGAGGAGTCCCTCAGGCGCATAGGAGGATACATGGACATCCTCTCCCAGGCTGAGTCCGGGGAGAGGCTGCAGGACCCGGTGGACGAGTCGATCCGCGCCGTGTTCAGCCTGGTGCTGGAGAACGGCATAGACCCGTGGGAGATCGACCTGTCCGAGTTCGTGAGGATGTACGAGGACAAGGTCTCGACGGACCACTTCGACATGATCGTGGCAGGGAAGCTCCTGCTCATGGCCTGGAGGATCCTCAGGATGCAGTCCGACTGCACCAGGGTCAGGAGCGAGCCGCCGGTGGAGCCGGTGTACGAGGAGCCGGACGACCAGTTCTTCTACGACGACCTCTTCGTACCGGACGTCCCCTTCAGGGAGGCGTACGCCAGGGAGCCGGTCAGGCCGGTGACCATGTACGAGCTCATCGACGCCTTCGAGGACGCGAGGAAGGAGATCGAGATCCAGAGGGAGAGGGAGAGGGTCCGCGCGGAGCTGAGGGCCAAGGAGCCCAAGCGCTTCGAGAACAAGGCCCACGAGGAGGACGACGAGCAGGACATCGAGGCCGTCTGGAAGAGGATCGAGAAGCTCGGGACCGGGCAGATCAGCATCAGGGACCTGTACACCGAGGACCTGGGCGAGAACCTCACGGTGTTCGTGTCCGTCCTCCATCTCGTCAGGGACGGCAGGCTGGCCGTCTGGCAGGACGACCTCCCGTCAGGGGAGATCTGGCTGGAGATCAAGACGGAGTGGACATCCGGAACACTCGAGGACACGCCCGGCGGAAGGATCCCCGAGGCGGTGATGCGAGTTGGACCCTAAGCGTGCGGTCGAGGCGGCGCTGTTCTCCAGTGCGGAGGGCCTGAGGATACAGGAGATCTCCGAGAGGACCGGGATCCCGGAGGAGGAGATCCGCACCGCCGTGATGGACCTCAGGCGCGAGTACGACGACAGGGACTCCGCCATCGTCATCTCGAAGGCGGGGAACCGCTTCAGGATGATGCTGCGCTCCGAGTACACCGACTTCACCGGCAAGTTCGCCAAGGCGGAGATGTCCGGGGGCATGATGAGGACGCTGTCCACCATCGCCTACAACCAGCCGGTGCTTCAGTCGGAGCTGTTCAGGACCCGCGGTCCGAGGACGTACGACGACGTGCACAGGCTCGTGGAGCTGGGGTTCGTGTCGGCGAAGAAGTCCGGGCAGACGTTCGAGCTGACCACCACTCCCAAGTTCTCGGAGTACTTCGGCATAGGTTCCACGAGGAAATCCGACATCCGCGCATGGATAGAGGAGCAGTCCAGGAACTCCCCCGGCCAGCAGGACGGGTGACCCCGCCTCCGCATAATACATACTTCTCGGTAACCTATATAACAGGTGAAAGGCTCCGTCATCCGATTGATATGGTGATGCCAGCATCCATGCTCGAGAGGTCCCTGGACAGGCGTGTCTCGCTCCTACTCAAGGACGGCAGGACCCTCGACGGAAAGCTCTCGGGATTCGACGAGTACATGAACATGGTCCTTGAGGAGGCCGTCGAATCCGACGCCGATGGCAATGATGGGAGGCGTCTAGGCACCGCCATCATCCGGGGCAACAACGTGGTGAGCATCACCGCTCTCTGATGGACGGTGCACCTGTGTCGTTCCTGAAAAGGGTCGATGAGCTCTCGGGGAGCTCCAAGGTACGCAGGTCGTGGTTCGCCTTCGCCTGCGCAGTGTTCATAATAGTCATAGTGGTGCCGTCGATATTCGTCGTCACCAAGCTGTTCACGGACTGGGGTCTCGTCGACAGCGTCATCAACAACGACGGGATCAGGGACACGGTCCTCAGCGCCGTCGCCAACTCGTTCAGCATAGCGCTGGTCGTCACGGTCATAGACATCGTCGTCGGCCTGCCGATGGCGTGGATCATGGTCCGCAAGGACTTCAAGGGGAAGAAGTGGCTGGACACGCTGCTGGACATGCCGCTCGCGTTCCCGACTGCCGTCCTGGGTATCTCCGTCGTCATGTTCTGGGGGGCCCCGGAGGGCGTGGAGCTGCCGGGGCTGGGCATCGTCGTCTCCCCGTACGTGATGATGATCTTCCTGCACATCCTGTTCACGTACCCGTACATGGTCCGCTCCCTATCCGCGATCCTGGAGCAGATAGAGCCCAACTTCGAGACCGCGGCGATGACCCTGGGGGCGTCCAAGTGGACCGCCTTCAGGACGATCACCCTGCCGCTGTTCCGCGCCGGGCTCGCCACGGGGTTCATCCTCTGCTTCGCGAGGTCGCTGTCCGAGACCGGGGGCACGTATATCGCGCTCACGATGATGGGCGTGGAATCGACGTTCTTCACCGGTCCCTCCTTCATCAGCTGGCTCAAGAGCGACACCAGCGTGTACAGCGCGGACGAGATGATGGGCGCGCAGATCCTCATCTCGGTCATAATGATCGTGCTGGCCCTCCTGCTGCTGGTCGTGGTCAGGAAGGCCATCGCCGGGTTCCACATACCGCTGAAGAAGGTCTGGCCGGACCTTGGGAGGAAGCTCAGCAGGGGCCCCCTCCCGAAGGCGAAGGACGTGCTAACCATAGCGTTCCTGCTGGTGGTCGTCCTGCTGCCCGCGTTCTACATATTCATGTACCTGACCCAGCCGATCCCGGATATAGACTACGGGGTGCTGCTGGGCTCCATAGCGACGTCGTTCCTGGTGGCGGGCGTCGCCGTGGCCGTGGACATCGTCATCGGAGTCCCCATGGCCATGTACATAGCCAGGCACAGGGACGGAAAGCTGGGTCAGACCCTGGACGGGCTGGTCAACGTCCCGCTCATCATCCCGACCACCGCGCTGGGATTCTCCCTCGCCCTGTTCTGGGGAGGGTTCGGGCTCAGCGAGTCGTTCGCTCTGCTGCTGGTCATCCTCGGACACATCTCCTTTACCTACCCCCTGGTCGTAAGGAACCTGATAGGTGCCATAGAGGAGGTGGACCCCGCCTACGAGGAGGTCGCCATGACCCTCGGCGCCAAGCCGTTCCAGGCGTTCAGGAAGGTCCTGTTCCCCATAGTCAAGTCGGCGGTCATCGCAGGCGGAATCCTGGCGTTCACGAGGAGCCTGGGCGAGACCGGTGCGACCACGGCCATCAGCAACACCGTCAACACGGTCCCGATCTACATCACAAAGCTGGTGCAGTCGGGCGACTACACGGAGGCGGCGATGTGCTCCATAGTGCTCATCGCGATATGCTTCGTGATAATGCTGGTCCTCAGACTGGTGACAAGCAGGAGGTCCGGACGCGATGCCTGAGATAATACTGGATGACCTCCGCAAGGAGTTCGACGGCGTCGTGGCGGCGGACGGGCTCTCCCTCACCATCGGCGACGGGGAGTACGTGTGCATCCTCGGACCCACGGGGGCCGGGAAGACCACGTGCATGAGGATGGTCTGCGGCCTCACCAAACCGGATTCCGGGAGGGTCCTGATGGACGGGAGGGACGTCACGGATGATTCCGTGGACTCAAGGAACGCCACAATGCTCTCGCAGACGTACGCACTGTTCCCCCATCTGAACGTCTACGACAACGTCATGTTCGCACCCCGCATCAAGGAGTGGCCCGAGGACAGCTCCAAGCAGATCGTCAGGAGCATGCTGCACATGGTCCATCTGGAGCAGAAGGCCGAGTGGAAGCCGGGGGAGCTCTCCGGTGGGCAGCAGCAGCGCATAGCGCTCGCACGCGCCCTCGCGTCGGGGTCCAAGGTGCTGCTCCTGGACGAGCCCCTCAGGGCACTGGATGCGAGGCTCAGGATAAACCTCCGCAAGGAGCTGAGGTCCATGGCCAAGGAGATGGGGCTCACATGCATCCATGTCACCCACGACCAGGACGAGGCCCTGGAGATGGCCGACAAGATCGCGGTCATCCGCAAGGGCAGGATCATACAGTTCGGCACCCCGAGGGAGGTCTTCGAGGACCCGGCGACGCCGTTCGTCGCCAACTTCGTCGGACGCTCCAACGTGATCGTCGGGAGGGTGGTCGAGAGCACCCCGGAGGGGACCATCGTCGAGACCCAGTCGGGGATGAGGTTCCCGGCGAGGCCGTCTGACCTGGCCGCCGGGGACGAGGCCGTGCTCACGGTCAAGGTGGGGTTCACCAAGATCACCAGGATGCAGGAGGGTCAGCCCAGCGCAGTGTGCGTGGGGACCATAGAGCGCATCCTGTACGAGGGGGTCACCGTCACCGTGGAGATCGCGGTAGAGGGAGTGGGGCTGCTGTCGGCCAAGCTCCCCAACAGGAAGTACGAGGAATACAGCCCGGGCGACAGCGTGGGCGTCTACTGGATGCCGGATAAGGCATCCGTATTCCCGATGCCGCCGGAGGGCATCGAGGACGAGATGAGGCTGGACTGACATGGCAAGGATCAAGCTAGAGCGCATTTCCATGAGGTTCGGCGACTTCTACGCCGTCAGGGACATCAGCCTGGACATCAACAACGGCGAGTACGTCACCATCCTCGGGCCGTCCGGATGCGGGAAGACCACACTGATCAAGGTGATCTCCGGCATATGGAGGCCCACCGAGGGCAAGGTGTACGTGGACGGGATGGACGTCACGGACATCCCCATGGAGGACAGGGATGTGGGATACGTGTTCCAGAACATCGCCCTGTTCCCGCACATGTCCCTGAAGGAGAACGTGGCGTACAGCCCGAGGGTCAAGGACCAGGGGGACGAGGCGATGGAGTCCCTGTCCACAGAGTACCTGGAGCTCGTAGGCATGCTCGCACGCGCCGGGATGTTCCCGGATGAGCTGTCCGGAGGGGAGCAGCAGAAGGTGGCCATCGCACGCGCGCTGGCGTCCGGATCCAAGATGCTGATGCTGGACGAGCCCCTGTCGGCCCTGGACGCGCGTGTCCGTGTGGAGCTGAGGTACGAGCTCCGCAGGCTGGTCAAGAAGCTGGGCATAACGGTGCTCCACGTCACCCACGACCAGGAGGAGGCCATGTCCGTGTCGGACAGGATCGTCCTGATGCGCTACGGGGCCATAGCGGAGGTCGGCACCCCGCTGGAGATATACAGGAGGCCGAAGTCCGTCTTCGCGGCCAACTTCATCGGCGAGACCAACCTGCTGGAGTGCACGGTCTCGGACAAGTCGAAGAACGGTAAGACCAAACTCAAGCTCAGGGGCGGGGAGGAGATAAGGGCGTCCAAGACCGATTTCAAGGTCGGGGACCCCGTCGTGATCTCCGTCCGTCCGGAGCACGTGTACACCGCGACCGACGGCCTGGAGGCCGAGGTCACCGCGGTGGTTTTCATGGGGACCTACTGGAGGGTCAGGACCACGGCGGCCAGCCGTGACTTCGTCGAGTACAACGTGTCGTCGGACGACGAGGTGCCGTCCATCGGCGACAGGGTCCATCTGGTGTTCAACAAGAAGGCCATAGTGGTCTTCGAGAGGCCGCGGGGCGGCATAGAGGGGGAAATCAAACTTGAGTGATGATGCGAAGAACATAATAAGCTGGTTCGGAAAGAGGAAGGAGGGTGTCCTCCAGGAGGGGATGAGGGCCCATGCCCTGTCTGTCCTGGACTGCGTCACCGAGCTGGGCAACGCCATGCGCAACATGGAGGTCGGTGACCACCCGGCCGCCAAGAAGGCGATCGAGAGGCTGTACGTCTCCGAGCACGAGGCCGATGCCAAGGAGGAGGTGCTCTGCAACCAGATGAGCATAGGCGAGCTGTCCCCCCAGGACAGGGAGGACTTCATGCACTTCGTCAAGAAGACGGACAGCATCGCCAACTGGTGCAAGGAGGCCGCCATCCACCTGCAGCTCGTGGAGGACACCGGCACCGTCATTCCCAGGGGCATATGGGAGATGTTCTCGGCCGCCGTGTCCGACCTCGAGTCGGAGGTCAACGGCCTCATGAACGCCATAAGGCTCCTCGACTCCAACTCCGAGGGACTCTCCGAGTGCATCGACGGGGTCAAGGCTCAGGAGCGCAGGATCGACGAGGCCTACATGAAGATCACCAGGGCGATCCTGATGTCCGACATGGACTACAGGTCCATGATGATGTCCACCAAGGTGCTGGAGGCCGTCGAGCAGGCGGCCGACACATGCAAGGGTTGCGCCGAGACGATAAACATCCTTTTCAATTCGAAGAGAATCTGAGCCGGTATGACGCTCTTCGGGATCAACGGCGTCAGGGGGACGGCAAACAGGGACCTGACCCCCGACGTCGCCCTTCAGATAGGCAAGGCGGTCGGGCTGACCTACGGCAAGAGGGTAGCCCTGGCGATGGACGCCCGCGATTCGTCCGAGATGCTCAGGAGTGCCGTGTCCGCCGGCATAATGTCCGTGGGCTCGGACATAGTCGACCTCGGCATGCTGCCGACGCCCGCTCTCCAGCACTACGTGATGAGGCACGACGACATCACCGGAGGGGTGGTCATCACGGCATCCCACAACCCGCCGGAGCACAACGGGTTCAAGTTCATAGGTCCCGACGGGGTGGAGGCCACACGCGAGGATGAGGCCGCCCTGGAGGATTTCTGCTCGGTCGAGATCAAGACCGCATCATGGGAGGACATCGGGGAGCTGTACCACGCTACCGGTGCGGCCGAGGCGTACGTCGACTCGATCGTCTCCAATGTGGACGCGGACGCCATCCGCGCGGCCAGGCTGACCGTGTGCATCGACCTTGCGAACGGGGCCACTTGCGTCACAACGCCGATGCTCCTCAAGAGGCTGGGGGTCAGGGCGCTGACGATAGACGCCGACCCGCAGGGGGAGACCCCGGGAAGGACCAGCGAGCCGACGGAGGAGAACCTGACCCTGCTGAAGGCGATGGTGCGCCAGACCGGGGCCGACCTCGGTGCCGCCCATGACGCCGACGGGGACAGGACGATATTCATCACGAGCGAAGGGGAGTACGTCGAGGGCGACCTGAGCCTGGCGATAATGGCCAGGTACATCCTGAAGGACCATCACGGTAAGGTGATCACCCCTGTGAGCTCCTCGCAGATCGTGGAGGACGTGGTGGAGAGCAGCGGGGGACTGGTCAAGTACACCCCAGTCGGCTCGCACATGGTCGTCAAGAAGATCGAGGAGAACCATGCCGTGTTCGGCGGGGAGGAGAACGGGGGCATGGTGTTCCCCGAGCATCAGAACTGCCGCGACGGAGCCATGGCGCTGGCCAAGATGCTGGAGTGCGTGGTGAAGGCGGGGCCCCTGTCCGAGCAGATCGCGGGATTGGAGCGCTACCATGTGGTCAAGGACAAGGTGGTGTGCCCCGACTCCAGGAAGAGGGAGCTGCTGGACCACTTCATAGACGATGCCATGGGATACAGGACCGAGACCGTCGACGGTGTGAAGATATACTTCGATGACGGATGGGTCCTCCTGAGGCCCTCGACCACCGAGGAGCTGTTCAGGGTGTACTCGGAGTCGAAGGATGCGGCTCTTGCTCAGGAGCGCGCCGACGGTTACGTCGAGGATGCGACACGGTTCCTGGAACAGTGAGTCCCACAGTCCTTTCGATGGGGGCCGTCCGTGTTATTCTGATAACGATCTGACGTGTCGGATCGGAATCCGGATCGTACGCCGTAGGTGAGCCTGACCCATCACCGATGTTCCTGACCCCATGTATATCGCACGGGGTCGCAACGTAACTTCCGGCACATCACGTCTTATCGTAGAATGTGTGCCGACTCAGCACCTGAGGTTCTTGGCGTGGACGGCCATGACCTCGTTGATGTACCTGGCGGCGAGGATCGAGGTGATCCCGGCAGGGTCAGCCGGAGGGCAGACCTCCACGACATCGAACCCGGCGAGCCTGTCGCCGATGGCGTTGATGACCTTCTTGACATCCATGGGCATCAGGCCGAAGGGTTCGGGGGTGCCAGTTCCGGGTGCGAACGCGGGGTCTATACCGTCGATGTCCACGGTGAGGTAGATCCTCTCGTTCTTCACGCTCTCCAGCACCTTCCTTATGGCCCAGTCGATGCCGTTGTCCATGACCTCGTAGGAGCTGATGAACGGCACGGGGTCGTCCCTCTCCAGCTCCTCCGCGCCGATGGCCCTGGCGCCGATGACGTAGACGTTGTCGAGTCCGACGTGCTCAGCGGCCCTGCGCATGACGCAGGCGTGGCTGTTGGGTGTGCCCAGGTACTCGTCCCTGGAGTCCAGATGGGCATCGATGGAGATCACCGCGATGTCGTCAGGGTCGAAGTTCCTCACGATGGGGATGTTGACGGAGTGCTCCCCTCCCATGGTGATCGGGAACTTCCCGTCCCTGATGGCGGGTCCGACGGCGAAGTCGACCTCCGCGAACATGTCTTCCGGCAGCACGAAGTCGTCGCAGTTGCCGTAGTCGTACACGTTCAGGACGGGCTGGTCCACGCCGTGCTCGAAGTGTATCTCCTCAAAATTGTAGGAGGCCCGGCGGATGGTCCACGGGGCCTCCCTGGCGCCCGCTTTGAAGCAGGCGGTGTGGTCGTACGGGATGCCGAATATCACTGCATCCGCATCGTTGTAATCGGATTCTGCGCCGGCGTAACCAATCCCGTACGACACGTTTTCAGACCTCACATGATCTTGTATCTGCCCATCGCGACGATGTACAGGATTTCTCCTCCCTCCTCGACGGGCTGCTCATGGTCGGGGTTGATCTCGATGGAGATCTGCTCGAAGGTCTCGAGGTCCATGACCATGGCCTCGTTGCCCGAGATGGACAGGACCTGTCCCTTCCTCTTGTCGATCATGGGGACCTGCACCTTGGTGCTCACAGGTCCGACGATGGACTTCTTGGCTCCGGTGAAAATGCTCACGGCGTCGATGTTGGCCTTGGCCGATCCGTGTTTCCCGGGCTTCGAGGTCGTGATCTTCACGATCTTGCAGGGCTCGTCGTCGACATTGACGTACCTTCCCTCTTTCAGCTCTCTGATCTCCTTCATCTCCCACATTGGTCTCACTATCCTATTGTTGTTACCGGACTCACGGCCGGATGTTCACTCCCCCAAGGGAGCAGACGATACGCAGGTCGAATGCAATTGACCTCATGCTATCTGGCTAACCCCATTGTGTGGGTTATTATAAGAGTTTTTTTGGTGGGATACAACATCTGACCGAAATCGTCCTCAGCGCTTGCCCTTCCCGCCCCTGCCGCGGCGGGTCTTCTTCCCGGACTTCTGGGGCTTCTTTGGCGGGTCTGGGTATCTGCGCCTGATGTCCTCGACCCTCCTCTGGAACTCCTCGTTCAGCCTGTCGCCGATGAACTCCCCGCCGTACTGGTCGACCTTCGCCGCTATCAGAAGCTTCCCGGCCAGTGCCCTGGCCACCTTGCCGCGCTGCCAGTAGGGCGAGCGGTGGACGTCGGGATGCTGGTAGATGATCCCGTGCTTGGGGCCCCTCTTCCCGGACCTGAGGTGCCTGAACATGGCCTTCTCGGCGCCCAGCAGCTGGACCGTGGATGCCGGGAGGGACGCGAGCCTCTCGAGGCCGCCGGCCAGCGACACCATCCTGGCGGCCAGCGGGGCGCTGACCATGGCGCACATGTTGGGGCAGGTCGCCTCGACTATGCCCTGGATGTACCCTTCGGTCCTCTCCTTGTCGTCGTAGAGCCTGCTGAGCGTGTCCGCCAGGTCGCGGATCGCGTCCATGTCGGCCGGGTCCATGTCTGACCCTATGGACTCGATCTCGAGGCCCAGCTCCTCCATCACGCCCTCCCTCTCGCCGTTCATGGCGATCAGGTTCGCGTACCTGGCGTCGGACGCGTAGTCGGCCAGCTCGGGGAAGTGCATCCCGTACCACTCGTGGAGCCTCTCGTTGTAGAGGTTGATCGTCGCGATCTGGTCGTCCAGGCTCCTGATGGCCTGGACCAGGTTCCTGTCCCTGGGTATGGGCTCGGACGTCCTCAGCTTCCCGAGGCCTATCATGACCTCGTGCATGTACTCCGGCGTGAACCCGTACTTCTCCGGGGTGATGAACGACGAGTCGAAGAGCTCCGGCTTCCCGAGCTCCGACTGCCTCCTGTCGGAGACGGCCAGCTTGCCCTCCGCAAGCGCCGCCAGCTCCCTCTCCTCGTCCAGCAGCGCCCCGCGCTGGATGGAGGCAAGCCTCTCGGACACGGACTGGGCATCGTCCTGGGGCATGAGCCTCTTGTCGATTATCCTCCCGGTCTTCTCGTCGCACAGGAAGACGCCGAACCATTTGGTGACAAGTATCGCCATCGGATCACATCCTGGACAGCTTCTCTACCTCGTCGGCAGGCAGGTCCTGGGCATCGCCCACGAGCAGCTGGAGCCTGGCCTGGAACTCCAGCTCCTCCATCCTGTTGTAGGCCTCCTCGAGGCTCCTTCCCTGGGTAAGCGCGCCGTGCCTCTCCATGAGCATGGCCTTGGCATGTCCCTCGGCGGTCACGGCCTCCACCAGGTCGTCCGATCCCGGGGTGTAGTACGCGATCATGGGGACGTGTCCCAGGAGCATGGCTCCCTCGGGCGTGAGGTTGCACCTGATGGGCTCGTTCCTGACGGCCAGGGTCACGCAGTTCAGGGGATGGCAGTGGACCACGGCGTTGGTCTCGGGGTTCATCCTGTATAGTGCGAGATGGAACCTGTGCTCGATGGACGGCTTCCCGGCGGACAGGACCTCGCCGTCGATTGACAGCTTGACCATGTCCTCGGGCTCCAGCATCCCCTTGTTCCTCCCGGACGGGGTGATGATCACCTCCTCGGGGGATATCCTGACGCTCATGTTGCCTCCGGCGGAGACGGTGAGCTGGCGGTCGTAGAGCCTTTTGCAGAACTCCGCCAGGAGCTCCCTGGCGTACCTCTCGTTCATGTCACTCCCTCATGAGGTGGATCTCGTCCGGCCTGAGTATCCCCTTCTCGGTGATGAACCCGGTGACGAGTTCGGCGGGGGTGACGTCGAAGGCGGGGTTGAGGGCATGGGACTCGGCCGGTGCGATCCTCTGCCCGTTCATCATGCAGACCTCGTCCTCGGACCTCTGCTCGATCACGATCTTGCTCCCGTCGGACATGTCTAGGTTGAATGTGGATGCGGGGGCGGCCACGTAGAACGGTATTCCGAAGTGCTTCGCGACTATCGCCTTGTCGAAGGTCCCGATCTTGTTCGCGAAGTCCCCGTTCGCGGCGATCCTGTCGGCCCCGGTGATGATCATGTCGACGCCCTGGCTCATGTAGTACGCAGAGGCGCCGTCCGGGATGATCCTGTGGTCGATCCCTTCCTGTGCCAGCTCCCATGCGGTGAGCTGCATCCCCTGCAGCCTGGGGCGGGTCTCCGAGACGTAGACGAAGAAGTCCACCCCGCGGGAGTGTGCGTCCCTCATAGGGGCCAGGGCGGTCCCCACGTCGACGGTGGCCAGCGCACCGGCGTTGCAGTGCGTCATGAGCTTCATGCCGTCCTCGATGAGCCTGCCCCCGTTGCGTCCGATGGCCGTGCATTTGTCGACCATCATCTGGGCGTACCCGTCCGCGGCCTCCACGGGGTCAGCACCCTCCGAGAGCCTGGCGGACATGTAGTCCACGGCGTAGAACAGGTCGTAGGCGGTGGGCCTGGCGGATTTGATGTCGGCCGCGGCCTTGACGAGGTCGCATCCGTCGAGGGCCGCGAGGCACATGGCGTAGGCGGCTGTGGCCCCGATGGAGGGTGCGCCCCTGGTGGTCATGTTGCGGATGGCCTCCGCCACGTCCAGGTGGTCCTCGAATCCGACAATGACAATCTCGGATGGGAGCCTCCTCTGATCAATCATCATGACCCTGCCGTTCTCGAACCACACGGCGCGAATGTCCTTCTGCACACCATCGATAGTGGCCTTCATTGTTACACCTGGGCTCCGCATCTCAGTCACGTTATAAAACTGGGGGCCAGGTGGATCCCGCGTTCAGTTCGAAACAGCGACAAGTATAGGATTAAATGCAGAAACAGGATACACCTGTGATTGAATTGACCGACGGCCCACTGACGGATTTCGAGTTGTACTACACCAAGAACGGACTTGTGCAGGTATCGAACGATGTCAGGCGTAGGATACTACATGAGCTGGCGGAGAAGGACCTGTCCCTGACGGACCTCTCCCGCATCACCGGGAAGGCCCAGTCGACTCTCTCGGTGCATTTGGACAAGATGGTGTCGGAGGCGCTCATCTCCGCACATGACGATCCCGAGGACAGCAGGAGGAAGGTGTATTCTCTGGTGTCGGTCATGCTGGCACATTCGAAACCCCCGTCCGAGGAGGCCTTGACCAAGGCCATGAACGTGCTCACCGATGTGGTGGACGACCCTGTGAGGACTAGGGACGCGTTGGCCAGGTTCCTTTTCCTGGGCTTCGATGCCATGGGGCTCTCCGTGGAGCCGATGGCCTCCGCGCTCGGATCCATACACGCGATGGCACTCGGAGGGAAGCTCACCGGACCCACCGTCGAGGACACCGTCGCCAACGCCCGCGACTACTACCGCAACATGGGGTTCGGCGAGGCCAGCGTGTTCTCCCTGAAGCCGCTGACCATAATCATCAAGGACGAGACGTCCTTCACGGAGGACTCCGCCATGTCGCTGGGGTACTATGCGGTCGGGTTCTTCAGCAAGATCCTGGAGGACGCCACCGGCAAGCCGTACGAACTGGTGTCCAGCGAGGTCTTCGGTTCCGACTGCAACTACTTCCGTTTCGTGGTCGAGCCGACCGTCCTGAAGATCGTGAGCTGAACAGGCTCATCTGGTCGGTTCGAAGGTCAGCAACGCCCCGTTGCCAAGGACCTCTGCGCTGACGAGGTGCATCCTGACTCCGCCATCGGCAACCCATCCATCCCCGTCACAGGGCGTGGGCGCATCGGAGCCGCCGATGATCAGGCCGCCGACGAAGACGGTGTACCTGTCGACGAGCCCCTCCTTGAAGAAGTGGGCGATGGTGCGTCCGCCGCCCTCGACCAGGATGTTCTCGATCCCCATCTCCTCCGCGAGCTCCTCCAGGACCGCAGGGAGGTCGATCTCGTCCTTTCCGGCGCGTATGGTCTCCTCGCAGTCCCACTCTCTCTCGCAATCCTCCAGGGTGACCATGATGGTGGGGGCGCGCTCGTCGAGAACCTGGGCGTCATCGGGGGTCCTGCCATGGGGGTCCAGGACGATCCTCACTGGGTTCGTGTCGTAATCCAGGTCCTTGAGGGTCAGGTGCGGGTCGTCGGCCACGACGGTCCCGACTCCCACCAGTATGGCGTCGTACTTCCTGCGGAGGTTCTTCGCCCTGGTCTTGTCCTCTTCCGACGATATCGTGACCTGGGTGCGGTCGCAGCCGGCGATCTTCCCGTCTGCCGACATCGCGCAGTTAACATGAACGAACGGTCTCATCTCTCCCACCCGGTGTGACGCTGAACCTGTACACGTCGTTCTTCCTCTCGACCCCGAACTTCACATCGAGGAAGGACTCCAGCGTGTCCATCTGGCTCAGAAGGTGTTTGCTGATCCTGGAGACGGAGAAGCAGCTGCTCTCCTTCGACATGGCCATGTACGGGAGCAGCTGGTCGGCGGTGTGGACGTCCATGGTCGATCCGCTCTCCATCTCGTTTATGAGGTCGTTGGCCGCGTCCTTGCCGCACTTGTCCGGGGGATGCCCCCTCGAGGAAAGGGCGTTGCTCCCGAGCATCCCGTTCTCGTACTCCGCGACGAGCACCAATCCGGCACCCTGCGAGCTGCCCTCGGTCCTCTGCAGCTCGATCTCCGCATCGGCGTACGGGCTGAGCGCCTCCTTGCAGCTCTTCATCATCTCCTGCGGCACCCAGTCTGAGAGGCGCTGGCAGAAGCAGACGCCGCGGATCGCGATGAGCTCCCCGAGGGATTCCTGCCTGAGGGGGCGGATCTCCCCTATCGGGTCGAGGGTGGCGAGCACGCGCCCCCCGCCCTGGGGATAGAACCCCCTGTCTATGATGCGGGCCTCGGCGTTGATGTTCATGCGGCTCATCATGGGGAACAGCAGGGTCTGGTAGTAGTCAATGGGCGGGGCCCACATGACGTTGGTCCCCCCGCAGATGTCCACGGTCAGCCTCTGGGTGTGGTTGCGGGCCGCGAGCAGCATCGCCTGAAGGACGAGGCTGATGCTCCCGGCCGAACTGATGTTCACGTCCAGATTGTACACCTGGTCGTCCCCCGGGGTGAAGTAGAGGTCCCCGGAGCCGATCTTGCATCCCTCGACCTCGGACCCGGTCATGCGTGCGACCGCGTTGACTGCGGCCACGTGTTGTCTGGAAAGGCCGTTGGTGGGCCTGTTCTCCCTGATCCTGGTGAGGTGCACGGGTATGCCCGTGACGGTGGACATGGCCACTGTTGTACGGACCATCTGTCCCCCTCCCTCGCCGCGGGAGCCGTCTATCTCGAGCATCTCCATGGGCGAGTGTATGTGGGGGGTCTTAATAAAACCTGACCAAAGAACCGGAAGATGAAGAAAAAGGGATGGTAGCGAGGGGTCGATTTGAACGACCGGTCTCCGGGTTATGAGCCCGACGGGATATCCTGGCTACCCCACCTCGCTGTGAATCCCGCTAGTCAGGACTGATATTTAAAGATATTCCGGCCGAAGCCTTCCGACCAAACGGTTCAGAAGAGCTTCTTGAGGAACATGAGGTCGTCGATCTTCCCTTTGACGGTGATCTTCTTCAGGACGTACGCACGCATCGGCCTGAGCGTACCGTCGATGAGACCCCTGAGGTTGTCGGGAGTGGTGGTGACGGTCACGTCCGCGTTCTCGTCGAGGACGGGTTCGAAGTAGTAGATCTTGGCGTCCTTGAGTTTGAGGCAGTAGCCCTCGGTCCCGAGGTCGAGGTTGAACGTCTTGGTGAGCGGTTCGACCTCCTTCCTGAGGTTCTCGTCCTTCTCCATCTTCCTGTGGAATCTGTCGATGACTTCCTGGATCTCGTTCTGCATGCTCATTTTCTCACCAGTCGCTGAGCTTCGTGTTGGCCCTGGCGGACAGCATCTGCCTGACCGGCTCCCATGAGCACCTGACATGTTCGGGGGCCTTTCCGTTCTCCTTTATCCAGGAGTCGATGAAGTCCATGGTGTAGTGGTCGCTGGGATAGCCGCTGCCGATGTTCACGTCGAACTCGGCGCGGATGTCGTCCATCATCCTGTCCCTGGTGACCTTGGCCACTATCGAAGCGGCGGATACGACAGGGTATGAGTCATCTGCTTTATGTTTTGCTATAATCTCTGCATCTGGCACGAGCGCGCCCAGTCTGCGGGAGAACGAAGCCTCGTTCACGTCCGGACAGTCGGCGTACACTTGTGTCACGGGGTTGGCGGACACGGCCTCCGCGAACATGTGAAGCTCCACATCGTTGAGGGACATGGTCTTCCTCCGGGAGTCTATGTCTCCTGCCGATGCGATGACGACCGTCCATCCTGCAGTAGCGACGATCTCGTCGTACATCCTCTCGCGTCTACGGGGTGTGAGCTTCTTGGAATCCTTGACACCTATTTCCACGAGCGGTCCGTCATCCTCGACGAAGACGGCCCCTACGACGAGGGGCCCCATCACGGATCCCCTTCCGGCCTCATCAACACCGCAATGCAGATTATCTACCCGTTTGATTGTAGAAATATCTTCTTTAAGTTGATTTCGTCTTTCGATTCTCCATGGCATTGAAATGTGACTTGCAATACGGCAAGGGTGATGTCAGCTACAAGCTCACCCGTGTCGGCGTGAGGGGTGTCCGCAAGCCCGTTCTCGTCAGGAGAGAGGGAAGGGACGGGACGCTCAACAACGCCCTCAACTGCTCCATCGACATCTTCGTCGACCTCCCCGCGGACCAGAAGGGGTCCCATATGTCCAGGAACGTGGAGGTCCTCAACGAGGTCGTGGAGGAGAGCGTCAGGAAGCCCATCACCGCCATAGAGGACATGGCGGCCGACATATGCAGGAGGCTCCTCGTCCACCACGAGTACGCCACCACCGCCGACGTCTCCATCAGTTCGGAGTACTTCCGCAGCTCCAAGACCCCGCTGGGCAAGGACACGTTCGAGATGTTCACCATCATGGCTGGGGGACACATCGTCCGCGACGGTCCCCTCACGAAGACGGTCGGGGTCAAGGTCACCGGCATGACCGCGTGCCCCTGCGCGCAGCAGACCGTCACCGAGATGCTGGAGTACAGCGGGGACATGCCCGTGATGTCCCACAACCAGAGGAACGTGTGCACGATCATGATCACGATGCCGGAGGATGTCAGCATAGAGGCCGACGAGCTCATCGACATCGCCCAGGATTCGTTCTCCTCCCCCACGTTCGAGCTCCTGAAGAGGCCCGACGAGGGTCAGGTCGTCATCAACGCCCACAGGAACACCAAGTTCGTCGAGGACGTCGTCAGGGGTGTGCTGGAGAGGATCGTGGAGAGGTTCAAGGACCTGCCCGACGAGGTGTTCGTCGACGTCATGAGCAACTCCGAGGAGTCCATCCACAATCACGACGCGTTCGCGGAGAGGGTCGCCACCCTCTGCGAGCTCCGCATGGAGAACCAGTGAGGGCCCCCGGCCATCGGCCGGCGCCCTCATGATAAGGAAACCGTTTCGCTCACTTAACGGCGGGAGGGAGCTCGGCGAGCTCCTCCTCGCTGTACTTTCTTACGGACTTCTGCATCACGGAGATGTCGCAGACGTCCACGCCCTCGGGACGCTCCAGGTCGTCCAGACATCCGACCCAGTAGACCACGAGGCCGGGTCCGAACAGCTTGGTGTAGGGGACGAGCTGCTTCCTGGCGTTGAACCTGAACTCCGTGTTGTCCCCGAAGGAGGCCTTGCTCTCGACCCAGTATATCGTGTGCCCCTCGTACTCGACGGGGTAGTCCAGCAGGCAGTCGGGGGTCTTCGTGAACTCGGTGCCCCTGAGGTCGTTCTCGGTCCTGTAGGTGACGCCCTGTCCGTCCAGCCACTCGTGCAGGAGGGCTTCCCCCCAGAGTCCGCGCTCCCTCTGCCTGTCGTTGGCCGCGGGGGAGTAGACTATGTCGTTGTCTATGGCCTCCCTGACCTCGGCGGCGGTCTGTGGGCTCTCCAGGATGTCCGGGTCGCGGATGACGTTCCAGAACTCCTTCTTCGAGGTGCCGTTCTCCAGGAAAAGGAACATCGCGGTGAGGATGGGCGGGAAGCGGTACTTCTTGGATAGCTCCATGATGGACATGCCCTTCTTCCACTCTTTGAGGATCTTCGGGGAGCTCTGCTTCACGATGTAGAACCTCTTCTTCACCTCGCGGGTGGTCTTCTGCGTGAAGAGGCTGTCGAGCATCCTCGGGTCGTATTGGTCGGAGAGCCTGTCCACGTCCTCGGGGGAACGGAGGCTGTTGTACAGGCTCTTGTATTCGTCGTACTTCATGTGTTCACATCTGTCTGCAGAGGTCCTCTACCGCCGATATCACCACGTCCTTGACCATGGACGTGGGAGGGCAGTAGGCGTTCTCGGAGCGGACGAGGAAGTCCTCGGCGGTCATGCCGTTCACGATGGCGGATGTGAGCCAATCGATGCGTCCGGTCGCCTCCTCGCCTGCAATTATCTGGGCGCCGACGATCCTGTGGGTGGTGCGGTCGGCCAGCACCTTGACTGTCAGGGGTTTGCCGCCGGGGTAGTACCTCGCACGGGTGAGCCCCTCGGCCTTCCCGCATACGGTGTCCACGCCGTACCAGGAGGCCAGTCCGAGCGACAGTCCCGTCCCTGCGATCTGCAGGTCGCCTATGGCGCTGACCCACGGGCTGGCGACCGGGCCGAACAGCATCTTGTCGCCACCGGCCGCGTTGTTGCCTGCGACCCTGCCCTGCCTGACGGCGGTGGATCCCAGCTGGCTCATGGTGGCTCCGGGCATGACCGCGGATTCGCACTGCATGACGTCTCCGGCCACGAAGATGTCCGGGACGAGCCTGCCCCTCCTGTATGCGTTGAGGGTGGGCGAGGCGATGAGCGCGCCGAGCTGACCCACGTCGAGACCGAGCGATTTCGGGATGTCCAGGTTGGCACGGACCCCGGTGGCGAAGATCATGACGTCGCAGGGGTAGTCCTTGCCGGCAGCTGTCACTGCGTTCACCTTGGACTCGCCCTTCACGGCCTGTATGGGGGCCTTCATGACGAACCTGATACCCCTGTCCTCGAGATGCCTCTGGATGACGTCGGCCATGTCCTTGTCGGCGATGCGCGGGATGACCTGGTCCATCATCTCTATGACGGTCACGTCCTTCCCCATCTCGCGGAACGCGACCGCGAGCTCGAGGCCGATGACACCGGCTCCTCCGATGACGACGTTCCTGGCGTCGGCGAGGGCGGCCTGGATGTCCTTCCCGTCCCTGACCGTCCTGACGACGAAGACGTTGCCGAGGTCGGTGCCCTCCACAGGCGGGACGAAAACGCGTCCGCCGGTGGCTATGACGAGAGAATCGTATCCGTACGTCTTCCCGGCCGCGGTGACCGTCTTGGCCTCGCCGTCGACCGATTCAACCCTGGTCCTGGTCAGGACCTTGATCCCGCGCTCCTTCTCGTAGAACTCGGGGGTGTGCATCACTATCTCGTCCCATCCGCTCCTGCCCTCTATCCCCCAGGGGATGGCGCAGGGCGAATACGCTATGTCCTCGTCCTCGGTGAGGACCGTGATCTCCGCGTCGCGGGCCGCCTGCCTTGCGGCGGACGCCGCCGACATGCCGGCGGCTCCAGATCCGATGACTATGATTCTCTTCGCCATGTGGCTTACCGTCGTTCCGATACCACACATCCTACTTAACCTTCGCTCGGGCGCCCGTGCGCGAAGCGCAGGCGTGGTTGCACGATCACGACAGTCTGGCACATCTGGAAGGATGCCCGGGTCCGGACCCCGGATCAGGTGACGGAGAACAATTAAATCCATGTCTGGACATGGACTGGCGATGAAGGACAAGAGGTCGCCGTCACAGCTCGAGGCTCTCTGGAAGGAGAGCGACATGTCAGACGGCCACAAGGTGGACGCCATGGTGATGATCATGCGCACCAACGGGTGCTGCTGGGTCAGGAACGGCGGATGCACCATGTGCGGGTACAGGGAGGCTTCTCTGAGCCACGTCACGGAGGATGACCTCCTGAAGCAGCTGGAGGAGGCCCTTTCGAGATACAAGGGCGAGCCGTTCGTCAAGATATACACCTCCGGGAGCTTCCTGGACGACAACGAGGTGCCCAGGTCCGTGAGGGCAAAGATATTCGAGGCGTTCTCCGGCTGCGAACGCATCCTTTTCGAGAGCCGTCCGGAGTTCATCACCCCAGACACCCTGGCCGACGTCCCGAAGACCGCCACCATCGCCCTGGGGCTGGAGAGCTCGGACCCCGAGGTCCTGGAGAGGTCCGTCCACAAGGGCTTCACGCCGGACGACATTCAAAGGGCGGGGACGCTCATCAAGGAGCACGGACTGATGGTGAGGACCTATCTCCTCCTAAAGCCGCCGTTCATGACGGAGTCCATGTCGATAGAGGACGCGGTCCGCTCGGCGAGGTTCGCCGACCCGTTCTCCGACGAGATCTCCGTCAACCCGTTGAACGTACAGAGGGGGACGTACGTGGAGCGCCTCTGGAAGAGGGGCGAGTTCAGATCCCCCTGGATATGGTCCCTCATCGAGGTGTTCAGACAGCTGTCTGGCACAGTCCATTCGAGGCTCATGTCCTCCCCGTCGGGAGGGGGTGCCGCGAGGGGCGTGCACAACTGCGGCGAGTGCGACAGGCGGGCGCTGGATGCGGTGGAGCGGTTCAGCTTCACACAGGACTCCGCCGACCTGGAAGTCGAGTGCGGATGCTGGTCCCAGTGGAGGGCGTACCTGGAGTCCGAGAGGATGCTGGGGACCCCGGCGGACCTGGACCGCGATTTCGAAAACGAATTGATTCTGAGGATGTGACAGCATGGAGTACGACATCAAGAGGGGCTGGTTCAAGAACATCGAGGGCGACCTCCTGGAGAAGATGATGGCCGACGTGTTCGGCGACGTCAGGAAGGAGGGGGACGTCCTTGTATCGTCCTACGGCGTCCTCGACAGGATCGAGGTCAAGGTCATCAGCAAGGACAAGCTGGAGATCGTCACCGTCAACAAGGAGGGCTGCTCCTCCGACGACGAGGCCATCCTCGACAGCAAGAGGAAGCTCAACCAGTTCGCGGAGCAGGCGACTGGGTTCGACGCCAAGGCCCGCATGAAGAGGGCTCAGAAGAAGGCCAAGGAAGGCAAGCTCTGAGCATCCCCCCGAAACCCATCACGCCCTCGCGTCCGCGTCTTTTATTATTATAGGACGCGAGGGTGAAGTTTATATACGAGACCCCTATACCAAGCCCTTAGATTGGACATAATAGTGTTCGACCAGACGCATCGGGCAATGCGATTGCATCCCACGTCTGCCCCGCTTCCTTCGGGTTCTTGGGGCGAATCGGCGTCACGGTCGGAGCATTAAGACGTTCGTCTGATAAATCGCGAGGTTAGCGAAGAGACCCTCGCAGGTATGTGTAAAATATGCCGCAAAGAAGACGTCCCAAGAGAGGATCTAGGGCATTCGGCCCTAGGAAGAGAGCACAGTCTCAGACGCCCAGGCTCGACTCGTGGCCCGAGATCAGCGGTAGCCCCAAGATTCAGGGCTTCGCCGGTTACAAGGCCGGTATGACCCACGCGTTCATCGTGGACAAGAGGGCCAAGAGCACGACCTCCGGAATGGAGGTCCAGGTGCCCGTGACTGTCGTCGAAGTGCCTCCCATGAAGATCGCCGCCGTCAGGTTCTACGAGAGCACCATCGTCGGTCTGAAGACCGCCGGTGAGGTCTGGGCCAAGGATCTGGATCCCCTGCTCAACAGGCGCCTCAGCGTCCCCACGAACCACGACGAGTCGACCTTCGCGAAATACGACGGACTGGACATCGAGGATGTCCGCGTCCTCGCCTACACGCAGCCCAAGATGGTTTCCGGAGTCCCCAAGAAGGTCCCCGACCTCATGGAGCTGAGGATCGGCGGCGGAACCATCGAGGAGAGGGTCGCCTACGCCAAGCAGATCCTCGGAACCGAGGTCAACTTCACCGACTTCGTCGCCGAGGGGGCCCTGACCGACGTCATCGCCGTCACGAAGGGAAAGGGATTCCAGGGTGTCACCAAGCGCTGGGGTGTCAAGCTCCTGTCCCACAGGAACAGCAAGCACCGCCGCGGAATCGGTAACCTGGGACCCAAGAGACCCGGATACGTCAGGTCCACCGTCCCCGGATCCGGTCAGATGGGATACCACCAGAGGACCGAGTTCAACAAGAAGATCATCAAGGTCGGCACCGAGGGATCCGAAGTCACCCCCAGGGGAGGCTTCCTCAACTACGGCGAGGTAAGGAACACCTACGTGCTGGTCCACGGTTCCGTTCCCGGGCCCACCAAGAGGCTCATCAGGTTCAGAGACGCGACCAGGATGCCCAAGAAGGCCGACAACGAGGCCGTTGACGTCACCTACGTCTCGACCGAATCCAAGCAGGGGGCATGAGTAATGCAGACCAATGTATATTCTGTTAAGGGAGGAGTCTCCGGTACAGTGGATGTCCCCGCTGCGTTCGAGACACCCTACAGGCCCGACATCATCAAGAAGGCCGTCCTGGCCGCCGCAGCCAACAGCAGGCAGCCCTACGGACCCGCCGCCAGGTCGGGAATGAGGCACTCCGTCAGCACCTGGGGCAAGGGAAGGGGAACCGCCCGTGTCCAGAGGGTCCACGACGGAAGGAAGGCCACCGAGTCCCCCAACAACGTCTCCGGAAGGAGGGCACACCCCCCGCGCCCGGAGAGGATCTGGACTCAGAAGGTCAACAAGAAAGAGCTGAAGATCGCACGCCAGTCCGCCCTGGCCGCCACCGCCTGCGCCGAGTGCGTCAAGGCCCGTGGACACCAGTTCGACGACTCCGTCTCCTTCCCCATCGTGGTGGAGGATGACCTCGTGTCCCTCAAGGCCACGTCCGAGGTCGTCGAGGTCTTCGAGAAGATCGGAATCGGCTACGACCTGGAGCGCGCCAAGGAGGGCCGCAAGATCCGCGCCGGTAAGGGAAAGATGAGGAACAGGAAGTACCGCACTCCAGTGTCCGTCCTCATAGTCGTCTCCGACGAGGAGAGGAACGCCCCCATCTTCAAGAGCGCATCCAACCTCCCCGGAGTCACCGTCGAGGAGGTCAAGACCCTGAACACGAGCATCCTGGCTCCCGGAGGAGACGCAGGCAGGCTCACGGTCTACACCAAATCCGCCATCGAGGCCATAGGAGGTTGGACACAATGAAGCAGAGCGACGTTCTCATCAGGCCGTACGTCACCGAGAAATCGATGAACCACATGTCCGGCACGCCGACCCAGAAGTACAAGGACGGCAACAAGATCGAGTTCATCGTCCACAG
>CALUHQ010000047.1 GCA_944320485.1 Candidatus Methanomethylophilaceae archaeon | reverse complement strand
ATCCTCACCGACATCGGCATGGCCGTGCAGGACGCCGGAGGCGACGCTGTGGTGGCCATCAACACGCTGAAGGCCATGGTCATCTGCCCCGAGTTCGGGAGGCCCCTGCTCAGCAACAGGTTCGGAGGCCTGTCCGGACCCGCGGTCAAGCCCGTGGGCGTCAGGGCCGTCTACGACCTGAGCTCCGTCCTGGACATACCCATCGTGGGCGTCGGGGGCATCTCCGGCTGGAGGGACGCCGCGGAGTACATAATGGCCGGGGCCAGCGCATTCCAGGTCGGAAGCGCCGTCGGCACCGTAGGTCCCGACGTGTTCGCCAGGATCAACGAGGGCCTCTCCTCCTTCATGGAGGAGTACGGCTACGGCTCCATCGCGTCCATGAGGGGGGTGGCGCATGACTGACGTCGTCACGATCAAGGAGGTCGTGCAGGAGTGCTACGACACCAAGACGTTCAGGTTCGACTGGGACGCCGAGGTCAGACCCGGACAGTTCGTCATGGTGTGGGTGCCCGGCGTGGACGAGATACCCATGTCCGTGTCCGGCATAGACGGCGGCACCAAGAGCATCACCGTCAAGGCCATAGGCGAGGCCACCAGGGCCATCCACGAGTTCAAGGCCGGGGACAGGCTGAGGATCCGCGGCCCATACGGCAACGGCTACGACCTCTCCTCCGGGGAGCTCCTGATCATCGGCGGAGGGGTCGGCACAGCGGCGGTCATGCCCGCGGTCACCGCCACCGGTGCAGACACGATCATCGCCGCCCGCACGTCCAACGATGTCATCATGGATTCCGTCGCCGCCGGGCACGCATCCAACCTCTGGATCGCCACCGACGACGGGAGCAGGGGGTTCCACGGGAACGCCGTGCAGCTCATGAAGGAGAGGATGGCGGAGAAGCACTACGACTGCGTCATAGCCTGCGGACCGGAGGTCATGCTCTGGTTCACCTTCAAGGCCTGCCAGGAGCTGGGCGTGGAATGCCAGCTGTCCCTTGAGAGGTACATGAAGTGCGGCGCCGGCGTCTGCGGCTGCTGCGTGATGGACGACTCCAGGGTCTGCCGCGACGGTCCTGTTTTCCGCACATCGCAGCTTGAGAAGCTGACCGAGTTCGGGGTCTCGCACAGGGACGAATGCGGCAGGAACATCAGGTTCAGGTGACGCATGGCCCAGGCGAACCACATGACGGTGGTCCACGGCAGCCTGACCGTCGATGTCCCGCGCGACCTGTTCAGGGGACGCGACTGCGAGATCGATCCCGAGAGGGCGGCCCCGTTCAGGAGGATGGTCCAGGACAGGTACCCGTGGATAACCGACAACTCCATGAACGTGCTCCTCAACAAGGCACGCAAGGAGATGGTCAGGGTCAGGGACGAGGAGACCAACGGCCGCAGCCACAGCGCCAGCCTCGAATCGGAGGGCAGGCTGGACGAGGCCATCGCCCACATGCAGCTCCATCTCGAGATGAACCCCGACGACTCCGACTCGTGGTACCGCCTGGGCGAGCTCCTCTGCCGCGCCGGCAGGGCGGAGGAGGGGTACAAGGCCTTCAACAAGGGCAGGGAGCGGTTCAAGACCTCCCAAAAAGATCGTTGAGGGCCTCCACCACCTCAGGGACCGTGGCCCCCCACGGCACCCTCACCACGTTGCCGTCCAGCTCATGACCGGTCTTGACCTTGCAGCACTTCACGATGGTCTTCTCCGACGGGTCTACGTAATCCGCCGGGCACACGTTGATGAACGGGACGTCGCCGCCGTACAGCGCCGTGTATATGCGCTTGGACAGGTGGCATCCGATCAGTGTCACCTCCTCATCGACCTCGGGCGCGTCGTCCAGGAAGTAGTACGGGATGTCCGCGCTGAGGTTGGAGACCCTGCACGGGAACATGACGGCGTCAGTCGCGACCTCGGACAGCCTGTCGGCCATGTCTATTATCCTGTCCTCCGGAACTATGGGATGGTCCACATACCCCGATGCCAGGGCCATCCTCACGAGCACCCCTAGCTTCGACGGCGATGGCGGGACGTTGTCCACGACCACCAGCCTCTGCGGGACGACGTCCTTGATGTAGTTGATGTGCGAGAACATGCCGCGGACAACCACCGCCTTTCCGGGATGCTCCGCCTGCACGGCCGCCAGGGCCGGCGTGTTGAGGACGTCCAGGTCCGGCAGGTCCAGGAACACCGTGTCCCCGGGAAGGGAGACGATCCTGTACCCGACCACCTTCCTGAAGAGGCCGTTCCCGGGTGCCTTGAGGAGTTCCACGACCGCGTAATCGTCCCCGTTCCTCAGGACCAGGTCGTCCGTGCGCACATAGGAGGTCCATGACCCCATGAGATCGCCGATAGAATCCTCGTCCAGAGGCACGTCCACATCGCGCATGGACACGTCCTTGCAATGCATGGACCTCGATTCGATGACTCGGATATAATGGATGCCCAGCCAACGGCCCGATGTGCTGACATCCAGTGGCACCGGACCATCAACAACGTTTTATAGGTCAACTCTTTCGGGAGTCGTGCGTCGAGGTACCACAGTGGCTATGGGGCGGACTGCAGATCCGCAGACGGGGGTTCGATCCCCTCCCTCGACTCCATTCTCCTTCTCATTCAATCGTTGAATCACATCATCCGACATTACGTCCGTCTTCGTACACTTTCACCGTCTTTATGCAAAGGTTTATAAAGGGTTTATAAATAGACCCGCCTGGTGAAAAGATGGCTAAAATGAACATTGAGAACGTGGTAGCCTCTACATACCTTGGTCAGGAACTGGACCTGAACAAGATTGAAGATGCACTGGAGGGCGCCGAGTACAACCCCCAGCAGTTCCCCGGTCTCGTCTACAGGCTCAAGGAGCCCAAGACCGCCACTCTGATTTTCAGGAGCGGAAAGGTCGTCTGCACCGGAGCCAAATGCCGCGAGGACGTCAAGGTCGCCATCAGCAAGGTCGCCAAGGACCTTGAGAAGGCCGACGTCAAGATCACCATTGAGCCCAAGATCGAGGTCCAGAACATCGTCGCCTCCTCCGACCTGGAGCAGGAGATCAACCTCAACACCGTGGCCATCACACTCGGACTCGAGAAGGTCGAATACGAGCCCGAGCAGTTCCCCGGTCTCGTCTACAGGCTCGATGACCCCAAGGTGGTCGTCCTCCTGTTCGGATCCGGCAAGATGGTCTGTACCGGCGCGAAGGTCCCCGAGGACGTCACGCGTGCCGTCGACAAGATCGCTGCCGAGCTCAGGTCCGCCAGCCTCATGGTGTGAAAACGGCGTCCCGGGAAGGGGCGCCATTATCCAACCCTTTTACCTTCCTCTTACCCATGTTCCCGGTTTAACGATACAAAAAATCAGGATTCCAAAAGTTTTGTATCGTTGACTCATCCTAGCCTGAACCCGTCCCCCAGTAGGAAGTCGTTCACGAGGTTCAAACGGACTATGCCCTTCCTTCCGATGGTGACCGGGTCCATCGTGATGATGTACTTCGGACTGGCATCCCTCAACGCCAACAGCGGAGCCTCCTCGCGTTGCTCCGTCTCGGGGGACTCCATGACGTATGTCACCTGGACGAAAGCCTTCTTCAACCCTCTGGACACGACGAAGTCGACCTCTCTGTCCCCGAACTTCCCCACCGATACTTCGTATCCTCTGGACACGAGCTCGTTGTACACCACGTTCTCCAGCATCATCCCGATCCTCAGACCGGTCCTGGGTCCCGCCGCATATGCATGGAGGGCAGGGTCGGACACGTACGACTTGTACAGGGTCTTCAGCGCCTTCTTCCCCGCGACGTCCACACGGCTGCACTTGGACAGGAGCCTGCTGGCGAATATGATGTCTAGATAGCGGTTCACCGTGGAGGGGAGGACGTTGACCTTCTCGTTCCTCATGAAATCCGCGATTGACGTCGAGGACACGGTGGTAGAAGGGGTCGACAGCAGGTACTCCAGGACCTTCTCGAATGTCTGGACATTCCTGACCTTCCTCCTCTTCCTGATGTCCTTCTCCACGACCTCCCGGACGACCGCCCCGACGTAGTCCGCCTGCTGTTCGGGATCCGGATACGAGAACCTCTTGGGGAACCCGCCGTTGACCAGATAGTCCTGGAAATCGCGATTGGGATCGAACCCCAGTCCGTTGAGGAGCTTGTAGTCCCTTACCTCGGAGAGCGAGAACGGGAACACATCGAACTCCATGTAACGCCCCGTGAGCTTGGTCACCAGCTCCCCACTGAGAAGATATGAGTTCGAACCCGTTATGAAGACGGAGACGCCGTCGTTACGGTAGGCGTTGATCACGGACTCGAAACCCTCCGCGTTCTGGACCTCATCCACGAACAGATATCTGCCAGGGCCCTCCGAGGGTATCAGCAGATCGATCTCCGTCTCCAGTTCTTCTGCGTTGGAGACCTTCCGATACCTCTTGGAGTCGAGGTCGAGGTATGCGATCATTGAGGATTCCACACCGGAATCGAGGAGCTCCTGCACGATCTGCCTCATGACGGTGGACTTCCCGCAGCGTCTCACCCCGGTAATGACCTTGATCACGTCTGCATCGCCGTAGAACGGACGGATACGGGACAGATACTTCTCCCTGGAGAGGTCCTTCATAAATGAACATCGATTTAACGATATAAAAAATTTTGATTTCAGATTTTTTATATCGTTAACTAACTCAATTTAGACGGATGGAGCATCACCCGCGGTCCCGACCCAGAACTCTGAAATTCTGACGGGAAGACTCCACACTGCAAGACCCGCAACCATCTCGACGAGGGCGCCATTCCCTAAAATCCGCATATCCGAGCATCAGAAATCGGGCAGATCGCAGTGATGGGGTTGGAACATATCCCTCGATAGGAAGTAGTTTTGTAAGCTGTTTCACATCCTCTTGCAGCCGCGGAGCAGCCACTCTCCGATGGACTTGATGCCGTACCTGAGGGTGGCCTGGAGATGGCGGCTGTTGCTGCAGACTATCGGCGCGGGGTTGTGCATGATGTAGTCCAGGACCTCCTGCCATGTCTTCAGGTCGTCCGGGAGCTCCACGTAGCCCTCCCCGATGCGGTGCGGAGAATGGGCGTCGCTGCCGGCGGTCATGGGCTTGCCGATCCTCTTCGCCAGTTTCTCCGATTTCCTGTTGCCCCTCGGGGTGGAGCGGCCGTTCCTGGCCTCGATGCCGTCGAAGGGGTACTCCAGGGTGTTCTTCTCCCCGAGCCCCGACCACCACCTGTAGGGGTGGGCGGCGAAGGCGTACCCGCCTGCCTCGTGGATGAGGTCGATGGTCTCCTGTATGGGCAGGTCCCTGGGGATGAGCCTGTCTATCCCCAGGGCGACGATGTGGCCCTCGGCGGAGGAGACCTCCTCCGCCGGGATGATTATGATCCTCCCGTTGTCCTTCAGCCTGGGGTATGCCTCGAACTCGTTGTGGTCGGTGACGGCGACGCAGCCGATCCCGTGGCGCTCGGCGTACTCGAGCAGCTCCTCCATGGTGGTCTTACCGTCTTTGGAGAAGCATGTGTGGACGTGGAGGTCTGCCTTCATCTGACCCTCGCTCCGTCGATGAAGTCGCCGTCGTCCACCGTGACGTAGCAACCCTTGCCGTCGCCCATCGGGACCCTCAGGTCGCTGTCGTAGACCAGGGCGCAGATGTCGGGGCAGTCCTCGGGGACGTTGCCGCCGAGGATGTGCCCGTCGACCAGCTTGCCGACGCGGATGTCCACGGCCTCGCAGTGCTTGACCTCGATCCTCGAGGAGGAGCACTCCAGTCCGCAGTCCATCCTGGTGCCGTTGGGGACATCGGCCGAGGGCTTCAGCAGCTTGATGGCCGTGCCTCCCTGCTCCTCGTCGTCCAGGGCCATCAGCATGCCGTCCGATTTGACGCCGCGGAACTTCCCGGGCTTGATGTTGGCGATCACCAGCAGCCTCCTGTTGAGCATCTGGTCCCTGGAGTAGACGGTCTTGAGGTTGGTGACGATCTGCCTGGGCTGCTCCTCGCCCATGTCGATCTTGAGGATGTACAGCTTCTCAGCATCGGGGTGGTCCTCCACGGATATGACCGTGCCGACGCGGATGTCCATCTTCCTGTAGGCCGCGAACGGACCGGTCGGAGCCTCCGCGGGCTTCTCCTGCTTCTTCTCCTGCTTGACCTCCTTCGGGGCCTCCTGCGTCTTCTCCTCTTCCATCTTAAGCTCCACCTTCCTGTATACGGGCACCGGCTCCCTGAGCTCCTGCCCCACGGGCAGCGGCTCGAAGACGGCATCCAGACCTGCCTGCTCCAGACCTCCGTCGAAGCCGAGGAATCCCCAGATCCTCTCGGACGACCTGGGCATGAACGGCCATGCCATGATCGAGAGCGCCTTGACCAGCATAAGGTTGCTGTTCAGGACCTGCCCGCATCTGTCCCTGTCCTCCTTGACGAGGGCCCAGGGCTTGGCGGCGTCGAAGAACCTGTTGCCGAAGCGGGCGAGCTCCATGACGACCTTGATGCCCTTCTTGAAATCGCAGTGCGACAGGCACTCCCTGTACTCGTCGAGCGCCTTCTCGATCTCGGCCCTGACCTCCTCCAGGCCCTCGCCGGCCTCGGGGATGGTGCCGAAGTTCTTCTTCGTGAAGCTGAGGCAGCGGTGGTAGTAATTGCCCAGGGCCGCCACGAGCTCGTTGTTCACCTTGGTCTCGAAGTCCTCCCACGTGAAATCGGAGTCGTGGGTGTCGGGCATGTTGACGGAAAGGTAGTACCTGACCTGGTCCGCATCGAAGGACTTCAGGACGCTGGGGACGTCGATGGCGCCCCCGCGGCTCTTGGAGAGCTTCCCGCCACTGAACATGAGGTACTCGTTGGCGGGGATGTCGTAGGGCAGGTTGAGGCCGCCCTCTCCCATGAGGATCGACGGCCAGATGATCGAGTGGAACGGGATGTTGTCCTTACCGATGAAGTAGTACGATTTGACCTCGGGGTCCTTCCAGAACGCCTCCCAGTAGTCGGGCTTGCCGATCATCCTGGAATACTCCACGGATGCGCTCAGGTATCCGATGTCGGCCTCGAACCAGACGTAGATGACCTTGTCCTCCCAGCCCTCCACGGGGATGGGGACACCCCAGGACATGTCCCTGGTGATGGCCCTGTCGTGGATGCCCTCGTCAATCCAGTTCTTGGTGAATGTCTTGACGTTGGACCTCCAGTAGTCCTTGTCGGCGACGTACTCCTTGAGACGGTCGGTGAACGCGCTGAGCTTCAGGAAGAAATGCTCGGTCGGCCTGATCTCTGGGGTGGACCCGCAGAGCGTGCAGTAGGGCTCCAGAAGGTCGCCGGGCTCGAAGGTCGTACCGCAGTTGTCGCACTGGTCGCTGCGGGTCTTCTCCGCACCGCACTTGGGGCAGACGCCCTCCACGTACCTGTCGGGGAGGAAGCGCTGGCATTTGGGACAGTAGTACTGGTTCGTCTCCTTGGGGTAGATGTATCCCCTGTCCTTGAGGTCGGTAAAGATCTTCTGGACGACCTCGAAGTGGGTGGGGCAGTGGGTCTTGTTGAAGAGGCTGAACTCGATGCCCATGTCCTCGATGGCCTTCTTGTTGATCTCGTGGTACTTGTCGGCGTAGGCCTCGGGGGTCATGCCGTGCTTCTCGGCGGAGACCGTGATGGGGGTCCCGTGCTGGTCGGACCCGCTGACCATGAGGACCTCGTTGCCGATGAGGCGGTTGTACCTGCTGAATATGTCGGGAGGCAGGAGCGACCCGGCGAGATGCCCCAGGTGTATGGGGCCGTTCGAATAGGGCCATGCAACGCAGATGCAGACTTTGGACATTATAACCGAGGGCGAAGAACGCGCGCACGCATATATAGTAAGCGATTTCAGACCGGAGCCTCGGCAGCACCCTCTCTCGCCTCGGTCCTCCTGAGCACTATGGCGGCGTGGACCCCCATCATCACACCTCCGAGGATCTCGGATATCGCCATCCCCCACCAGAGCGAGGTGAGGGTCCCGAATGTCATCGTCGCGATGACGAACGACCCGCTGAGTATTATGTTCCTTGCCAAGGAGTTCAGCATGCCCCCGGTCGCCTTGTCGATGGACTGCATTAGGGCGGAGCCCGTGTAGACCAGCGACATCACGGGAAGGAAGAGGGCGAAGAAGTACAGCATCAGGGTCATGTCGTCGTGGAGATACGCCAGGTCGTCGGAAACCGTGAACACCGAGGCCAGCATCCCGGCGGACAGTGCCAGCACCACCGACAGGACAACTGTCCACACTATGGATGTCCTGACGGAGTACCCGAAAGCGTCGCGTATCATGTCGAACCGCTTCATCCCGTACTCTGCGGCGCACACGGCGACCATGGCCCCTCCCATGGCCTGGGCTATGATCAGGATGAAGTTGGCTATCCTCCATCCGGTGGAGTACAGCCCGACCATGTCCGTGCCTCCGCACTCGATCACCATGTAGTTCAGGAAGATGTTGAAGAGGTACATGATCGACAGCTCCAGGGCCTCCGGGCCGCCGACGGACATTATCCCCCTGCAGACCCTGGCATCCGGACGGTAGTCCGACCTGCGGATGGAGATGTACATGCCCTTGCCGCGGAGGTACCAGTATGACGCGATGGCGCATGACACGATGAACGCGATGACGGTGGCCCAGGCAGACCCGGCGACACCCATGTCTAGACCGTAGATGAGTATCGGGTTCAGGACCATGTTGACCACGGCGCCTACCACCTGGATGACCATCGACCTCCTGGCCGCGCCCTCGCCGCGGAGCATCCCGGACATGACGCCGCTGAGGATGATGAAGAACATCATCAGGTAGATGGGATGGGCATATGCCAGACAGTCCTGGACCGTGTCCCCGGCGCCCATCAGGACCATGGTCTGCTCCGCGGTCAACAACAGGATCGGCGTGAGTATCAGGCTCACCACGGCCGTTATGACCACGCCCTGCGCCGCCGAGCGGTTGGCATCGGCATGGTTTCTCTGGCCGATGTTCCTGGCTATGGCCGCCCCGACCCCTATCCCGAGGCCGTTGCCTATGCCGATGATGATCGTGTAGATCGGGTACACGATGCCGAGCGCGCTCATGGCCGAACCGCCCAGACCGGCCACCCACAGGCTGTCCACGATGCTGTTCAGCTGCTGGAAGAACAACGCAACGCCGATCGGTATCGCCAGGGCTATGACACCCTTCCTCTGGTCCCCCAGGAGCGTCCTCGTACCGGCAGTGTCGTCCATCACCCCGACCAGATGCATCCGGACTGATAAGATTAGTTGTCGTGATGGCCGAACCCGAAGGGTCGCCCCCGACATCCACCCTCCGTCAGCGCCCGTTTTCATGGGAAGGGTGGTCCCAACCGCATCGTACCGACAGGGTCGAGGGCATCGCCGCCCATCCGGTATTGCAAGGGGGCTCGACGCACGATGCCATGTGGATGGCGTACTGACGGTCTCGCGCGCATGCGCATCCTTTTATTACAGAAGGGGATGGGCGATTCCATGCGGATAGCGGCGGTACTGAACGACAGATGCCAGAACAAGAAATGCAACCAGGAGTGCGCCAAGTTCTGCCCCCTCAACAGGACAGGGGTGGAGTGCGTGACATTCGGCGAGAGGGGCAAGCCCATCATCTCGGAGACCCTCTGCCAGGGATGCGGCATCTGCGTGAACAAGTGCCAGTTCGAGGCCGTGAAGATCATCGGTCTGGCCGACGAGCTGAAGGAGGACATGATCCACCAGTACGGGGAGAACTCCTTCAGGCTCTACAGGCTGCCCGTGCCCAAGAAGGGCCTGGTCACCGGTATCCTCGGGCCCAACGGTATCGGAAAGACCACCGCGATCAAGATGCTCTCCGGGACCGAGGTCCCCAACCTGGGCAACTACGAGAACCCTCCCACCAAGGAGGAGGTACTCCAGCACTTCGCCGGCACTGAGCTCCACGACTACCTGGAGAAGGTGTACGCCGGGAAGGTCAGGACCGCCATCAAGCCGCAGTACGTCGACAAGCTGCCCCTGGCCGTCAAGGGTGTCGTGAGGGACCTCCTCTCGAAGGTCCAGGATCGCATGACCCTCGAGGAGGCCGCGGAGACCTTCGACCTCACGGAGGTCATCGACAGGGACCTCTCCAAGCTGTCCGGTGGAGAGCTTCAGAGGGTCGCAATGGCCGCCACCATGATGAAGGACGCCGACGTCTACTTCTTCGACGAGCCCACCTCTTACCTGGACATCTACCAGAGGGTGAAGATGGCCCGTCTCATCAAGGACCTCAGCGCCGAGAAGCAGGTCATGGTCATCGAGCACGACCTCGCTATCCTGGACTTCCTCGCGGACAACGTGAACGTCGTGTATGGTTCCGAGGGAGCGTACGGAGTCTTCACCCTTGCAAGGCAGGTCAGGACCGCCATCAACGTCTATCTGGACGGGTACCTGCCCGAGGAGAACATCAGGTTCAGGGACAGACCGATCGAGTTCGAGGCCTCCCCTCCCAGGGGCGACTGGCAGACCGCCAACCTCATCAGCTTCGAGTCGCTGCGCAAGGACTTCGGGGAGTTCCAGCTCGACATCTCGGGAGGGGCCGTCAAGATCGGCGAATCCGTCGGTATCGTCGGACCGAACGCCACCGGTAAGACGACGTTCGTGAAGATGCTCGCCGGCGCGATTGAGCCGGACTCCGGCAGCATGGACAACAAGGTGAAGGTGGCCTACAAGCCCCAGTACATCTCCGGCGACTACGACGGGACCGTCCAGGAGCTGCTCTACGCGAAGGCCTACGACACCGTCACCACCGGGTTCTTCACGGGGGAGGTCATCGACCCCCTCGGCATCAAGTACCTGATGGACAAGGACGTCTCGAAGCTCTCGGGAGGAGAGCTGCAGAGGGTGGCCATCACGCTCTGCCTCGCCACTGAGGCCGACATCTACCTCTTCGACGAGCCCTCGGCCTACCTGGACTCCAACCAGAGGATGAACGCCGCCAAGACCATCAGGCGCATGATGGAGAAGACCGGACGCAGCGCGATGATCGTCGACCACGACATCTACTTCCTGGACATGGTCTCCGACTCCATGATGGTGTTCGGTGGCGACCCCGGCCACCACGGTGTTGGTGACGGGCCCTTCGACATGAGGGAGGGCATGAACAAGTTCCTCTCCGCCGTGGACATCACGTTCCGCAGGGATGCGGACACCCACAGGCCCAGGATCAACAAGCCCGACTCCAGGCTGGACCGCGAGCAGAAGTCCAGGGGCGAGTACTACTACGCATGACGCGTGGCGTCCGACCAACATTAATAATAGTGGTTTGACTGGTCTGGTTCCCATGGGAAGGGCGGACACTCACGTTCATACAGAGTACTCCGGCTTCAACAAGCTGGGCGTGATGAAGTTCCCGGAATCCGTGGCATCCCCCGAGGCGCAGGTGGACAAGGCCCGCGAGGACGGGATGAACGTGGTCTGCATCACCGACCATGACGAGACGGCCGGAGCGTTCATAGCGCAGAAGTACGCCCACCAGAAGTACGACGACATCCAGGTCGTCGTCGGGGAGGAGGTCACCACCGCCGACGGGGAGATCATAGGGCTTTTCCTCACCGAGAGGGTCCCCGACATGCTGTCCATCGAGGAGACGGTGGACATCATACGCTCCCAGGGCGGGCTAACCATCGCCCCCCACCCGTTCAGCTTCCACGTCCCCGGACTGAAGGAGAGGATCTTCGACATCGACCTCGACGGGTTCGAGACCATCAACGGCGGCCATCCGGACGCCTACACCAACATGTTCGCCAGGATAGTCATGGACCGCTACCCCGGAAGATGGGCCGAGATCTCCGGCAGCGACGCCCACTCCACGTACACCTCCGGCTACAACTGGACGGAGTTCCCCGGTACGACAGCGGACGAGCTCAGGAAGGCCATCCTGGACAAGACCACCGTCGCCAAGGGCGAACCCGCACCCGTCTTCGGACAGGTCCAGTGGAGCGTCGACGTCGTCATCGGCGGGCAGAAGCTCCTCTACAAGTCGCTCATCGGGAAGCTCAAGAACGTCCCCAACGACCATCTCATCGAGAAGATCAACAGCATCAACGACCTCAAGAAGGCCACCGGGATCTTCGCCGGATGCCTGTACGTGGTCCCCCCGGTGTCGTTCATCGCCACCCTCCTGAGCACGTACTACCTGAAGGTGGGCGCCCGCGACATGACCGCGCGCATACCCGAACGCCTGAACAACATCGACAGGATCATCAAGGCAGTGGATGCCAGCGGCGGGCCCGGGCATGGAAGGAACCATCTATAAGGTCGGGGTGAGCATCCCAGAGGGCTTCCTCCAGGGGATGATGGATGCCGTCACCGCCGTGGTCGAACCGATATACCCGGGATACGACCGCGTCTTCAGCTGGTGGCCGGTCAAAGGGACCTGGAGACCGCTGGAGGGCTCCGACCCGTACGACGGGACGGTCGGCCAGATAAGCGTAGCCGACGAGGTCAGGGTGGAGTTCGCCGTCCGGGAGGAGGACCTCCGGGACGCGGTCGAGGCTGTGGTCGGCTCCCACCCTTACGAGGAGCCCGCCATCGACGTCATCCCGATGGTACCCTGGAAATCCGTCACTGGGACGGACGGTAGTTGTAGATATTGTCGAAGGTCTTCTGCATCCTGTGGATCTTGATGCTCTGCAGCCTGTACGCCTTCTCACTCTCGTCCAGCAGGCCCAGGTCCACATAGTCGGACAGGATCTCCTCCGCCATGTCGTACTGGGACTCCACGCCGATGACGATGTCGATGAGCCTGTTGCGGCAGGAGACCTTCTTCGGGATCGAGCCCCCGTTGTCCGCCAGGAAGCGTTCCCTGACCGCTGGGAACAGGTCGAGGTTGCTGCAGCAGGCCTCCTTGGCCTCCTCGTACTCCCCGGCACCGAACAGCCCCTCGATGTACGCCTCCGTCACCCTGAACCTGCCGTAGTCATCCAAGTCCATGGATTCCGCAAACCTGCCGGCGGTGACGGACAGACGGTAGTTGTGGTCCTCGGTGGACCTGCCCATGAGATCGATCATGAATGCCTCCGGGGAGGACGTGTCTATGCCGACCAGGTACCTCTTGAGCCTGACCCTGTCCGGGTCGCTCAGGGTCTGATACCACGCTTCGAGGCCCGCATCGGCGACCTCCCTGGGAACTTCGGTCTGCACCATGTACCACCGAATCCCGGACGTGATGTTAAACCATTGCAGGAGGCGTCAGGGGAGCGAAGCTCCGTTAATCGTCCGTGTGGATGGTGACCATGTTCCCCGGGGAGTGCGGACGGTCGCAGCACAGCTTGGCCGCCGACCAGTCCAGGGGCGACTCGTACGGTGCCGCGCGGTAGAAGCAGTTCCTCTGACAGTAGCGGCAGCTGAACTCGCTGCACGGGACCGGATTAATGGACGTCTCGACTGAATCGCCGTACTTGGCCATGACGGCCTCGTCTATCTCGCCCTTCTCCACGGCCTCCTCCGCCAGGGTCATGTTCCTGGGGAAGACCACCTTCATGTCCACGTAGATCTTAGGCCCGTACTTTATCAGGCGGAGGTTGTACACGTCGATCCAGTCGTCGTGCCTGTACTCGTTGATGATCTCGGAGATCTCGCCTATGAGGTCCTCGTCGGCCTTGTCCATGGTGTCGTCCACGGACCTCTTGAGCACCCCGATGCCTGTGATTATGATGATGGCGCCGAACACCGCGGCGATGGACGAGTCGAGCCATCTGGCGTCGTACCCCATCCACTGGGCGACATAGACCACGGCCAGACCGATCAGGATTCCGATGGACGAGTATGTGTCGGAGCACAGGTGCTTGCCGCTGGCCTCCAGAGCCGGCGAGCGGTTCTTCCTGCCCTTCCTTATGGCCGCCCTGCCGACCGCATAGTTCGCTACGGCGGCGAGAGCGACGAGGACCAGACCTATGTCCAGCTGCTGAATCGTACCAGGATGCAGGAAGGAGTCGATGGTCTCCAGGATGATGAGGACCCCCGCCACCATGATCATCGTCCCCTCGATGGCCGAGGATATGACCTCGATCTTGCCGTGACCGAAGGGATGGGTGCGGTCGGCGGGCTGGGCGGAGAGGTAGAGCGCGTAGATCCCGACGCAGGCCGCGACGACGTTGACTATTGACTCCATGGCGTCGGTCAGGATCGCCACCGAACCCGTCAGGGCGTAGGCGATGAACTTTATCGCCATCAGTGTGAAGCCCAGGACCACTATGATCTTCTGGAACTCGAAGTTGTCATCCGCCGGAGTCGCCATGGGACGACTATCCCCGAGGCGATTTATATAGATTGCTGATTAGCAATCCTTAAAGATTTTCAGCCTGGCTTAACAGTCCTCCACGGACCCCTTGCCGCGGAACATCGACACCACCGCACCGACGAGGCACATCGCCACGCAGAGGCCGAACGAGTACCTCATGACCTCGATGAAGGAGTCGTAGGTGTCCGGGTTGAGGTTGTCCGCGCTCCCCATGACCACGGATATGAAGAGCATGGCGATCCCCATGCTGAGCATCATCCCGGTCTGCCTCATGACCGCGACCATCGCCGATGCGTCCCCTGTCTCCCTCGGGCTGACGGACCCCATGATGATGGACGTGTTCGGTGCGGAGAACAGGGAGAACCCGAATCCTACGATTATCAGGGTAGCCACGACCATGCCCAGGTCCAGGACGGTCCCGTATGTCAGGATCGTGGCGATCCCGACGGCAGAGATCAGGAGTCCCGCTGTGGGCAGGATGCGCTTGTCGGCCATCCTGTCTGACAGGCGCCCGAAGTAGGGTGTGCCGACCGCCTGGATGGCGGGCTGGATCAGCATCACCAGGCCGGCCTGCATACCGGACATCTGCCCTATGCTCTGGAGGTACAGCGCCAGGAAGTACGATATGCTGTAGGACGCCGCGTAGTTGAGGAATGTGGCCAGACAGGAGCCCGAGAACACGCGACTCTTGAACAGCCTCACGTTGAGGAGATGGTCCTCCGCCCTCAGCTCCCAGAGCACGAAACCGATCAGTATGAGAACGCCGACGGGGAGGGCAACGAACGCCCAGGTCGCGGGCATGTTGATCAGCCCGCCCATGCACAGGACGATGCCGATGCCGTAGAGGACGGCGCCGCGGACGTCCATGGTCCCGCCGTCGTCCATGATGATGTTGTGCTTGAACATGCCGATCAGAGCGATCGCGGCCACTGCGAACGGGACCACGACGAGGAACAGGCTGTGCCATCCGAATATGTCGTTGAGGACGCCCCCCAGCGGCGGACCGGCCGCAAGACCGATGTAGACGCACATCGTCTGCATGCCGATGGCGCCTCCCCTCACGCCGGGCGGGAAGACGTCGGTGATCATCGAGATGCTCGTGGTCACTATGCATGCGGAGCCGAACCCTATGACGACCCTGCACGCGATGAGGAACCAGAACGAGGGCGAGAACACGGCCACGAGGCACACCGCCGCTATGACCGCCACCCCCAATGTGAAGATCCTCTTCTTGCCGAACAGATCCCCGGCCTTGGCCATCGGGACCATGAACACCACGGACGAGAGCAGGAACGCGGTGTTCACGTAAGCCTGCTCGTGGGACCCGACGCCGAACTCCTCCCCGATGTTGATGAGCGAGAGGTTCATCATCGTGCTGAGGAGAGGGGTGATGAAACCCGACACACAGCACGCCAGGAGGACGATCCTCCTCTCCGTCGGGGAGTACTGGTTCATGCCTCGAGCCCCCTGGACCTCATGTGGCCGGTCCTCGCGCAATGGGCCAGGAACACGAGCCCGACGACCAGGGCCAGGACCGCCATGACGGCGAACATGTTGGGATACGAGTCCCCGACGACCGCGAACAGCGGGACGCTGATCAGGGATATGGCGAACTGTCCGAAGTTGAGGCAGGTGCTGTACCCGCCCATGACCTTGCCGGAGTTCGACCCGGTGACCTGGGTCGCAAGGGTGTTGGACACCGCGGGGCTGATCATGCCCAGCCCGACACCCGCGACGATCATCATGAACACCGACGCCCCGACGGTCTCCGAGGCCTCCAGGACGAACAGTGCTAGGAACAGGAGTACGAACCCTATGCCCATTATGGCGAACGGGCGTATGGTCCCCACCAGTCTGCGGTACATCAGGCTGGTGCATGCGTTGGCCACTCCGTGGACGCCCAGGAACAGACCCGTCACCGACGTCGAAACCCCCAGACTCGCCTGAAGGTATGTGGGCATCTTGGTCGGCAGCAGGAACGCCATCGTCATGGCGATGAATATCGTGATGTAGCAGACCGTGACGAGCCTCCTGTCGATGGAACGGACGGGCTCGTCCCTCGCGCCCTCATCACCGGGTGAATCGCGCATAGGCTCCCTCATGGTGAGTATGACCATCAGGAGAATCGGGACCCCGATGAGGTAGACGAGGAACGGCTCCCTCCAGGAGAGCTCGGCCAGCATGCCGCCGGTGTACTCCAGTATCAGGACCCCCACGCCCATGGCGGCGGACTGGTAGCTCAGGACCCTCACCCTGCTCATGCCCGTGTAGTATTCTGCGATCAGAGCGGTGACCGCGCTGGATATCCCTGCGATGCCGATACCGACGACGAACCTGACGGCCAGCATCACGTAGATGTTGTCTATGAGGAACCCGGAGGCCCCTGCGACGGTGAACACTGCAAGAGAAAGGCACAGGACCCTGACCTTCCCGAACCTGTCGGCGAGATGGCCTATGGCGAATCCCATGAGACCGACGGCCAGAGACGGCACGGTGATGATCATCGACACGAGGGTCCCCTGGTCGGGGAACACCTGCTCTATCAGAGGAAGCGCAGGTGCGACGGCTGCTCCGCCCATCAACATCAGCATCGAACACAGAAGTATCGTGAACAACGTGGCCTTTGTAGGGGAGAAAGCACCGTCGCGTCTCATGGCTTCCTTGAGAACCAACACATTCATTAGATTATCCCAAAGGGAAGAAGGGATAAGGAGTTTAGACCGTCTGGAAGGACGGGTGTACACTCAGGCAGCGGCGGCCGCGAGCCTGTAGTGACGGACGCTCCAGACGGATATGACGATGCCGTACACAATGGCGATAAGTCCCATGAGGCAGTACATCTCGTAGTACGAGTCATGAAGGACCGCCAGGAGCGGGACGCTGATCAGGGATATGGCGAACTGTCCGAAGTTGAGGCAGGTCCCGTACCCTCCCATGATCTTCCCGGAGTTCGAGCTCGTGACCTCCCCGGCGAGTGTGTTCACCAGGGACGGAACGATCATACCGACGCCGACGCCCGTGATGATGAGCGTGAAGATGGCCAGGGGGACGCTGGGGAACAGGATCAGCACCGCCAGTCCGACACCCATGCACAGGAAGCCCATCCCAAGGATCCTGAACGGCGGGATGCGGGCGGTTATCCTGCGGTACAGGATGCTGAAGACCGCGTTGGCGATGCCGTGGAAACCCAGGAACAGACCCACGATCGCAGAGGAAACCCCCAGATCGGACAGGACGATGGGGATGCTCGTCGGGAGCAGGAACACCAGGTTCATGCAGAAGAAGATCGAGACGTAGCACAGCGCGACGATCCTGTAGTTGGCCTTCCTGTGCTTCTCATGGCGGACGATCTCCTCGATCTCCGCCCTGTCCTCGTCGGACATCCTGGGCTCCCTCATCGAGACGATCGCCATCAGCAGGATGGGGATTCCTATGAGGTATACCAGGAACGGGGTCCTCCAGGAGATCTCCGCCAGGGACCCTCCGGTGAACTCCAGGATCAGGACGCCCACACCCATGGCGGCGGACTGGTAGCTGAGCACCTTGACCCTGTCTATCCCGACGTAGTACTCGGCGATCAGCGCGGTCACGGTGCTGGTGATCCCGGCGATACCGATACCGAGGATGAAGCGGGCCACGAGAATGGACTCGAGAGTCGGGAGGAAATAGCTGGCTACACCGGCAACTATGAAGATCGCGAGCGCCAGCAGCAGGACCTTGACCTTGCCGTACCTGTCCGCGGCTATTCCCACAGCATATCCCACCAGCGCCACGGCGAGGGAGGGCAGGGTGATGATCAGGGATGTGAGGAAATCCTGCCCGGGGAACGCCAGCTTGATGTCGTTCAAGGCGGGAGCCACGGCGGCCCCGCCCATGAGGATGAGCATCGAGCTCAGCAGGATGGCGACCAACGTCACCTTCGTTGGTCTGAAAACAACCGATTCTTTCTTCATGCCCGGACGACCGTGGGGATGTATAGAAACGTTCCTCAGACCCCTGGATGTAACATCAGAATGCCTTATATACAATATGTTGTATTTTTCGTCCCAGCATCTCCGAGACGTGTTCTGGACAGGTGCCCCGTGCATCGCCGGAGGATCGCGGGAATCCGTCCCCGTCCGACGGGCGGACGGGGAGGAATCGGTTTTGAAGAAGAGGCAAGAGCCCCCGGATTGCCCCGGGATCAGACCAGGTAGTCCACCAGGATTGCGGCCAGGTCCTTGCCCTCCGTGGACAGCCAGGAGTCGAAGTCCTTGCCGCTGGCCGCCACGGTCCTGCCCAGGAACACAGCCATATCAGGGCACCTCTCCACGGGGACCGCACCCACTGCGTCCCCGAAGCGCTCCCTGCCCTGGAGACCGCATCCGTTCACCGTGAGGTTGTAGACGGCCACGGGCTTCCCGTCGACGCTCTTCGAGGCCCCCTGGAGCCCCAGCATGCCCACCTGGTGGTTGCCGCATGACGAGACGCATCCCGAGATCCTGAACCTGGGCAGGGCGTTGTCCGGGATCCCAGCGGCCCTGACGGCGTCGATCATCGCATAGAGCGTCCCGTTGGAGTCCCTGATCCCCTGCTGGCAGATCGTGGACCCGATGCATGATACGGATGTCTCGAAGAGTGTCCTTGCGCCGCCCTCGGTCGCATCCCTGATCCTGACGGCCTCGTCGCCGTCCAGGTTGATTATGTATATCGTGCTGTCAGGGGCCACCCTCAGCTCCGCCCCCTTGATGTCGGAGATGGCGTCCCTTATGCGCTCCAGCGCCTCCAGTGGAACATCCCCGCCCACGGGGTGGTAGGCCACGTAGTACAGGCCTGGCTGCTTCTGTCTGAAGATCCTGTCCCCGGACACCTCCTTGCACTCCTTTTCTGGGAACGTCTCGGGAGCCGGATCGATGTCGAGGCCGCCCCTCTCCAGCAACGGGACGAGCGCCTCCCCGAACGCCTGGAGGAACCCCTTGTCGCCTAGGTCCTCCCTCATGTACCTGGTGCGGGCCCTCGAGCGGTTGTCGTAGTTGCCGTGGGCGATGAACGTGTCCACCATGGCACGGACATAGTAAAGGGTCTTCGAGGGGTCGATGCCCTCCGCCACCCTGATGCCGATCTTGGGGTTGCTGCCCAGACCGCCGGCGGCCCAGACGTCGAATGTCCCGTCGTCGTTGGCTATGAACCCCAGGTCCCTGAACGTCGCGTGGGTCTCGTTCCTGTCCGAGCTCGAGAAGGTGACCTTGAGCTTCCTGGGCATCCTTATCTCGGTCATGATGTCCAGGAGGTACCCCTCGGTCTCCTTTGCATACGGGTACACATCGAACTTCTCCCCGGGTTCGACCCCGGAGAGCGACGTGGCCGAGACGTTCCTCGGATTGTCCCCGCCTCCTCCCTGGGTGTTGATGCCGTGGTCCAGCGCACGGTCCATGATGCCGACGATCTGGTCGCCGGTCAGGTTGTGGAGCTGCACCGTCTCGCATGTGGTGGTGTGGATCCTGCTGATCCCGTACCTCCTGCACTCGTCGATGATGAAGGACAGCTTGTCCTTGTCCATGTGGCCGCCGCACATGCGGAGCCTTATCATCCCAAGCTCGCCGCCCTTCTGCGCGTAGCTTCCGAATCCGCCTGAGATCCCCTTGTACTCCTTGGCCGTCATCTGGCCCGAGAAGAACCTCTCCTCGGCGTCCCTGAACACCGGGATCCTGTCCCTGAAGAACTCGACATCCTTGACCATGAATCGTAATCGTGCTCCACATTAATACGCCTATACTGGACCGGAGCCTTGGATGTCCGCAGTATCGGTTAAAAGGCGGTACGGCGATTCTCCGATAGGTGAGGCGTATGTCCGCATGTCCTGAGGATATCAAGAAGAGACTGGGCCTGGTGCAGGTGTACACCGGTAACGGCAAGGGGAAGACGACCGCGGCCATGGGCATGGGATTCAGGGCCGTCGGGCGCGGACTCAACGTGATCATGCTGCAGTTCCTCAAGCCCCCGAAGGGATACGGTGAGCACATGGCGGCTGAAATGCTCCCGGGATTCACGATCGAGCCCATGGGCTCCGACCACATGTGCGGCCGCGAGGTCACCAGGGAGCAGGACATCGAGGACACCCGCAGGGGCCTGGAGAGGGCCGAGGAGGTCCTGACCTCGGGGGAGTACGACATGGTCATACTGGACGAGGCCATCAACTCCATCAGGCTGGGACTCATGACACCCGGGACGCTCATAGAGCTGCTCGAGAGGAGGGCGCCCAACACAGAGGTCGTCCTGACCGGCAGGGGGGTTCCGCAGGAGATCATAGACTACGCGGACCTGGTCACCGAGATGACATTGGTCAAGCATCCCTTCGACAGGGGCATCGGCGCCAGGAAGGGCATCGAGTACTGACCTCCAGGGACTGCCTGATACCAGCGGTCCGCTTCCGTCGGGCACGGGATTGAATGTTTTAGTACGAGCTCCATCATCCGGAGAGCGATGACACTCTACGACAGCATCACAGAGACAATCGGTGAGACGCCCCTCGTGCGCCTGAACAGGATGAGCCCTCCCGGCACCCACGTCTACGTGAAGATCGAGAGGGGGAACCCCGCGGGCTCCATCAAGGACCGTGCCGCCCTCTCCATGATCAACGACGCTGTCGCCCGCGGAGCGCTGGAGGAGGGGGGGACCATCATCGAGCCCACCTCCGGCAACACAGGCATCGCCATCGCCATGATAGCCGCCGCCAGGGGGTACAGGGCAGTCATCGTCATGCCCGACACCATGTCCAAGGAGCGCATCTCGCTCATGAAGGCGTACGGGGCGGAGGTCGTCCTCTCGCCCGGGGCCCAGGGGATGCAGGGCGCCGTGGACACCGCAGAGAGGATAAGGGCCGAGAGGGGAGGGTTCATAGCGGGACAGTTCGACAACCCCACCAACATCGCCGCCCACAGGGTCGGGACCGGGAAGGAGATCCTCAGGGACCTGCCCGACGTCGACTACATCTACGCCGGTATCGGGACCGGGGGGACGGCCTCCGGCATCGGTCTCGCCTGCAGGGACTGCGGGTCCAAGGCGAAGGTCGTGGGGATCGAGCCCGCCGAGAGCCCCCTGATAACCCAGGGACGCTCGGGAAGCCACAACATCCAGGGCATCGGCTCCAACTTCGTCCCCGGGAACTACCTGCCCGAAGCCGTGGACAGCGTAGAGACCGTCCCCACGGAGGACGCCATAGCCACAGCGGTCGAGCTGGCAAGGAAGGAGGGCATCTTCGCCGGGATATCGTCCGGTGCCAACGTGTTCGCCGCCATCAGGAAGGCCAGGGAGGAGCCCTCGGCCAGGATCGTGGCCATACTGCCCGACGGCGGGGAGAAGTACATGAGCCTGGGAATCTACGAGTGATAGGATGCCGGTGAAGATCCCAGACGACCTGCCGGCGGCCTCCATCCTGGAGTCCGAGAACGTCTTCGTCATGAGGGAGGGCAGGGCAAACACCCAGGACATCCGTCCGCTGGAGATTCTGCTCCTGAACCTGATGCCCACCAAGGTCGAGACCGAGACCCAGATCCTCAGGTGCCTCAGCAACAGCCCGCTGCAGACGAACATAACCCTCCTGCAGATGGCCTCCCACGAATCCAAGAACACGTCCGCGGAGTACCTGGCGAGGTTCTACAGGACCTTCGACGAGGTTCGCGACCGCAAGTTCGACGGCATGATCATCACCGGAGCACCCCTGGAGACCATCGAGTACGAGGAGGTCGACTACTGGGACGAGCTGTGCGGGATCATGGATTGGACCCTGACCAACGTGTGCTCCACCCTGTACATCTGCTGGGGCGCCCTGGCGGGACTCTACTATCACTATGGGATCCCCAAGCACCCAATGGCCTCCAAGGTCTCCGGCATCTACGAGCACAGGGTGCTCATCCCCAACGAGCCCATAGTCAGGGGATTCGACGACCGCTTCTACATGCCGCAGTCGCGCCACATGGAGGTCCGGGCGGAGGACATCGTCTCCAACCCCCACCTGCACATAGTCTGCGCCTCGGACGAGTCTGGCGTCGCGGTGGTCCAGTCCGAGAGGAACCAGACGTTCATCACCGGCCATCTGGAGTACGACGCCGCGACGCTGTCGTACGAGTACGAGAGGGACCTGAACGCGGGGAAGAACCCCCACGTGCCGGACCATTACTTCGAGAACGACGATCCCAGGAGGGACCCTGTGGTGAGATGGCGTGCGCATGCCACGCTGTTCTACACCAACTGGCTGAACTACTGCGTCTACCAGCTCACGCCGTACGACATCGACGATATCGGAAAGCAGTGAGAGCGGTGCCGCCGGACGGTGTGCAGGAGATCCGGCTCACTGGCTGACGACCCTCGGGTTGACCAGTTTGCCAACTATGGCATCCCTCACGAAGGGGTTCAGCCCGGAGACGTCCCCGTTGCCGTCGAGGACCTCCTGAACGGCATCTGAGACGTGGGTGAATACCTCCCTGAAGATCCTGCAGGAGTCGCCGCCGTTCTCGGACAGCCCGCACTCGTAGTAGGCGTCCATGCTGCAGCCCCCGTTGCAGTACCTGTAGACAGGGCATGTCGCGCACTTCTCCCTCCTCTCCACGGAACCGATGAGGATCCGCCTGAACCCCTCCGACTGGAAGAGCTCCTGGATACTGCCGACCTCGTTGATGTTCCCCATGCGGAACTCCTCTGGGCAGGCCTTGGCGCAGGGGTACGCGGTCCCGTCGGGATGGATGCAGAGCCACTTGGTGAGACAGGATGTGTGGGCGCAGTCCGATGGCGTGGGGTCGCCCAGGTAGTTGAGGATGTACAGGTAGTGCGGGACCAACGGGACGTTGGAACCCGAGTCGTGGAACCAGGCGTCGAACGCCTCTATGCTGCCCCTGATGAACTCGTCCGGATCCGGCACGGTGCCGTTGCATCTGGCACATCCCGCCGGGATCACGGGGGACAGCGAGAGGTTGGTCCCGTCCTTCTTAAAAAACTCGTAGAGCTCCCTCTGACGGAGGGCGGTCTCCCTGGATATGGTGGCCGATACGGAGTACTTGCTCTCCTTGGCCGACAGCATGCCCAGCGCCTTCGAGGGGTCCCCCTCCCTGAGCACGGAGTTGTAGGGGCCCTCGTACGACACGCCGACGTTGATCCTCTTCTCCCTGCAGAAGGCCATGAACCTCCTGTTGATCAGGGTTCCGTTGGTCTGGAACGTGTTGCCGCAGCGGTAGTTGTCCTTGCCGAAGTAGCGCTCCTGGAGAGCGACCGCGTCCTTGTAGAATGATAGCGGGACCGTCAGCGGCTCGCCGCCGTGCCAGATGAACCAGACGGACTCGTACTCCTCCGATGTCATCTTGATGAGACGCTCCAGCGTCTCCGGGGACATCTGTCCCCTCACCCTCTCCTCGGGGGTGTGGTAGCAGTGACTGCAACCGGTGTTGCAGTACAGCGTCGGTTTCACCACTACCGACAGGTAGGGCCTCATGGGGGAAGCCCGTCAGAACGGCCAGTAGGTCCAGGCGCCGTTGAATCCGTTGGTGGCGTAGCAGCAGCAGGCGCAGAGCACGACGACTCCGCCGATCAGGCAGCCGTACCATCCGGGGGAATCGCAGCATCCCCTGTCGTTGCAGCAGCAGTAGTTGCACTTGGAGGCGCCCTCGTGGTCGCCCTTGTCGAAGCGCTCGTTGTGATCCGTCTCCGGGAGACCCTCCATTGCGAACGCGATGAATGCGGAAGGGGACTGGCTCTCGTAAAGTGCGGTCAATTTGTCTACGGATGCTGACTCGTACGACATGTGATACTCACCTACCGACGCTGAATCTCGGTACGGTCGGCGTACCTTATGCAGATATTTAATCGTTCTCACGGCGCCGTCATAAGCCAGACTCGGCCCCCGGCACTGCCTGTTTTAAATCCGCGACCACGTTCCCGACGGTATGTTCGGGTACACCGTGCCAGCATACGGGAAGCTGTCCCCCTCGGACGTCTCCACATACCGCAGGTACTACTGCGAGGGATGCCACCAGCTCAGGGACTGCTTCGGCCTCACCGGGACGGCAACGGTTAACTACGACATGACGTTCAACACGATCCTGCTCTGCGGCCTCACAGGGGATCCGCCCGAGATCGGCCCCACCGAGAGGAGGCTGTGCGTCCTGGAGCATTCGAAGGTCGATTCCGAGCTGATGAGGTCCATGGCGGCCTACACCCTCATCCTGACCAAGTGGGAGCTGGAGGACGACGAGACGGACAAGCCCTCCCTGAAGACCGGGTTCATCTCCCTGACGCTCAGCCGCGCTATTGAGAAGGCCGTCAGGATGCATCCCGAGTACGACGACATGGTCGGCAAGGGCTTCTCGGAGCTCAGGAGATTGGAGCTCGCCGGCTGCAAGGACGCGAGGCTGATGGGCAGGACCTTCGGCAGGGGCCTGATCGGGGCCCTGGAGGACATCGCGGGCGACGCCTACACCGATGACCTCGGGGAGCTGTTCACCGAGCTGAGCACGGCCGTCTACATCATGGATGCCATCGACGACTTGGACGACGACTACATGGACGGGACCTACAACCCCCTCCTGCCCGACACCGGGTTCGTGAACGCCAGGACCCTCATAGACTCCGACGTCTTCAGGATCACCGAGCTCGTCAACGGAACGATCGGCGGGCTACAGGGGAGGTACTCCGTCGTCAGACGCGGTATGAGGGGGAACGTCTCGCTCTGCGACAACATCGTCTACTACGGCATCCCGGAATCCGCGAGGAAGGTCATAACCGGCAACGCACAGGCCAAGGCCAGCATCAAGAACGTCCTCTCCAACAGGAGGGACCGCAACTCACAGTGAGCCCGCGGGGTCGAAGTCGGAGCACACGTCCAACAGGAACGCCTCTCCGCCGGTCCTCGAGCACACCCCCTTGTCGTAGGAGCTGCAGTTCTCGCAGCACCCGGGGCGGTACCTGCCGCATGTCCCGTCCGGACCCACGGGCTTGGATTCGGGTATGCACACCCACAGCCCGTCGGCATGCCTGCAGAACCTGCATGTGCGGCACTTGCGGTAGCTCTCGTCCATGCCTCCCCGTATCGCGATGACAGATAAAGTCATTTACAGCATCCGAGATGGAGGCGCATATGACGGTCACCATAGCCTACATGGGCATACCCGGCTCCAATTCCGAACAGGCCGCAAGGGATTTCGCCGCTGAGATGGGGTGGGAGGACTACGACCTGCTGCCCCGTGTGGATTCCAGAGGGGTCATCCGCTCCATGGACGAGGAGGGCGCCGACTACGGCGTAGTGGCCGTGGCCAACATCAACGCGGGACCGGTCATCGAGACTCGCGAGGCGCTGGAGGGGAGGGACGACATCGAGTTCGTCAAGAGCTTCTGGGTCCCGATACACCACTGCGTGTTCGTCAGGGACGGATGCACCGGGGTCAGGCACATCGCCTCCCACATCCAGGCGCTGCTCCAGACCGCCGGCAACCTGGAGAGGCTCTACCCGGGCACCGACAGGATCGAGATCGAGGACACCGCGATAGCCGCCAGGTACCTGGCCGAGGACAGGCTGTCCGACGACACCGCCGTGGTCTGCCGCAGGAACGCCGGCGAGATGTTCGGCCTGAGGATGGTCCATGAGAACATAGAGGACCGCTCGGACAACATGACCGAGTTCCATCTCCTACACAAGAGGCGATTTGGATGATCTCCGAGCTCATAGAGGAGGACGCTCGCAGCCTCGAGGAGATACTCTCCGGCCTCAACAAGGAGGCGGCCAAGCACAAGGCCGCCAGGGACGACTACCACAAGCAGGCGGCCGTCCTCGCCGAGAAGAGGGACAAGCTGCAGGCGCAGGCCAGGAAGCTGTCCTCCCAGGCTGCCGTCTACAGGCAGCAGAGGGACGAGTGCAACATATCCGCCAGGGAGGCCAAGCAGAAGCGCGACGAATGGAACGACCGCGCGGCCCGCATGAAGGCCGCAGGCGGCCTCGGCGACATAGGGGAGGCCAGGAACCAGGCTCAGAACTGGCACCAGAAGGTCCTGAAGTACTCGCAGGACGGGCAGTCCCTGCATGAGAAGATGCACTCGCTGATGGACGAGGCCGACGGCCTGAGGGCTCAGGCCCAGGACCTCCACGAGAAATGCCTCATCTGCCGCAAGGCGGCCGACTCCGAGCACGAGAAGTACATCGCTACCGTCAGGAGGATCGAGAAGGCCAGGGACAACCTGCCCGACTGATCAGTCCACGAACAGCATCACGTCGCTGCGCATTATCCTCATGAACCTGTAGGTGCGGGTGCGTCCCGTCTTCGGGTCCGGGAGGTCCCTGACGCAGGCCTCCCTGTAGTTGCACTTCTCCAGCACCCTGCCCGACGCGGAGTTCTCAGTGTCGTACCTGGCCTGTATGAAGACGTAGTCCGTGACGTCGAAGATGTAGCGGGTCACGGCCCTGAGGGCCTCGGTCATCAGGCCGCGGTCCCAGTACCTCTGCCCCAGGCAGTACCCGATCTCGCAGTACCCCTGGTCCGGATGGTCCCTGACTGCGGTAATGCTGCCTATCGGCTCCCCGCCCCGGAGGCATATGCACCAGTCCATCGTGCCCAGGTCGTACTCCCTCACCCACCCGGAGATGACGGATTCGGTCTCCGCCACATCCCTGTGGGCGCTCCACGTGGCGAACCTCGCGACCTCCGGGTCCGACATCCAGTTCCTGAAGCACACCGGCGCGTCGTCTACGCTGAAGCGCCTGAGGTCCAGACGCTCCGTCCTGAGGTTCAGCGTCCTGACCGTCATATGACCTCTACCTGGAGCGAGACCATGACGTCCAAGGCCTCCTCCCCGAGTCTCCTGTCGTAGCTTGCGACGCACTCGCGCCTGACCACCACGTCCGCCTCGGGGTTGGCCGTCCTCGCCAGGACGGCGTTGGCCAACACGCAGATGTTGGTGGCGACCCCGCACAGCTCTATGGTGTCGTAACCTGCCAGAACAGCAGCCAGTTCCTGGCATCCGAACGTGCCCTTCTCCAGGATCCTGCACCCGTCCCTTCTGGACAGCTCCCGGACACGGCCGTGGAGCTCCCAGCCATCTGTCCCTTTGATGCAATGACTCACCGGGAGCATCCTGCCCTCGCGGGTGTCCATGTAATCCGTACCGTGGGTGTCCATGGTGAGGAACACGTCCCATCCCTCACCCAGGCAATCCTCGATCCTGGAGCATATCGGACCCTCTATCGAGACGGCGTCAGCGCCGCCCAGGGGTCCGTCCACGAAATCGTTCTGATAGTCGACGACAACCAGGGCCTTCATCGTGGGCCCTATGCCTCACACCTTAATGTTGATGTTGGCGTTGTTCTTCTTGACTATCTCGTAAACCTTGCTGTACGGGAGGCCGCGGGCTATCGAGATGTCCACGCAGGACCTTCCCCTGCGGTACTCGCCCACGATCATCTTCTCCATCATGATGTCGGCCTCGGATTCCTCCTTGACCACCTTGCGGGTCTCAGCCTCCCTGTCCGAGGACCACTCCTTCGAGGAGCACATCGGACATTTGCGTGGAACCTTCGAACCCTTTGCGTTCCAGCTGTAACCGCACCTTTTGCAGGTGAAGGAGCGAGGGGGAGTGCTCCACTGGTGTGTCCCGCATGACGGGCACCTCTTGGGGGTGCCGTTGTGGGAGTTCCAAGTGTGGCCGCAACGAAGGCATGTGACCGTGAGGTGTGGATCGTTCCACTTGATCGAGCGACACTTGGGGCACCTCTTGGGCAGTTCGTCCTTGCGCGGGCTCCATTCATAGGAGCACCTAGCGCACCTCAACATACTGCCAGAGGTAGGATTCTGAGACATAACATTATTAAAAAGGGTTGTTCAACATTATTTAATTGTTTTGGTTATAATGATATATCTGGACGTTGTATCCAGCTCACCATCCGAAACGCAGGGCCATCCATACCGCCATGTATACGCCGGCGTAGGACGGGCGCCTCAGCATCGCCCGGGCCCCGCGGAGGAGCGAATATCCCCTGCGGAACGGCTCCATGGCGTCCTCGATGTCCCCGTCGGTCCAGGCCGAGAACGCCTCATGGGCCTCCATGAAACGGGGATCCCTGTATATGCTTCTGCCGTACCATCTCCCGTAGGTCTCCGGCCTTCCCCTCCTGACCGCATCCGCGGCCTTCTTCCCGGACAGCATGGCGGCCCCGATCCCACCGTAGCAGAGTGCGTTGGCCAGCCCAGCCGCGTCGCCCACGAGCATCGCGTTGCCCGACACCGCACGGGGCACACCTCCGAACGGCAGGTGACGGGCCCCGCGGGATACGACACCATCAGGCTCCTCGGCCCCCTTGGGGAACCCTATCGACACCGTACCGGGTTTCGAGGGGAACCTCCAGGAGTAGAAACCGTCGAACCCTCCGCCGACCGTGAACGCCAGCACGCTCCCTCCGTCGCCCGGGGACAGGGTGTTCACCACAGGGAGCATGCCCGCGGGCTCCGACCCGAAGACGTCCCTGCGGACCACCGAATGGGCGCCGTCCGCCCCTATGAGGTACCGGCACCGGATCTCTCCGGCGGTCGTCGACACCACGTATCCCCCATCCTCCTCGCGGACAGAGACGGCTGTGCCGCGCACCAGCTCCGCGCCGCAGTTCTCGCGCATACGGCGCAGCATCCCCGGACGGTCGATTATGTGCCCCCTCACAGGCACCCTTATGTCGACCCCGCCTGGGAAGGATATCGAGATCGCGTCCGCATCTGAGACCATGGACTCCCTGTCGATCCCGGCGAGCCTGCACATGCGCTCGCTGACGGCCTCCCCGCAGACGGAATGGTACCTGCCGAACACCCCGTCGGTGAGCCTCTCCAGGACGCAGACCCCGTCCATGCCCTTGAGCGCGTTGGCCGCCGACATTCCGGCTGGCCCGGACCCGATGATCAGGACGCGGCACTCCATGATATCACGCCAGAAGGATGAGCTGGCGAGACACCGCCATGCGCACCCTCATCATGAGGGGCCTCCCCTCCGCCTGCTCCGGGAGGTACTCGGTGCTGTCCTCCAGGTCCCTCAGGAACTGGTCCGCGGCCTTGGAGGTCACCTCCTCCGAGTAGACCATGACGTTGGTCTCGAAGTTCAGGCTCAGGGACCTGTGGTCGAGGTTGGCGGACCCGATGGAGCAGCAGTCGTCGTCCATGAGCAGCATCTTCTCGTGCACGAACCCGTCCTTGTACCTCCAGACCCTCACGCCCAGCTTGAGAAGCTCGTCCGAGTAGGTCAGGTTGTTCCAGTAGACGAACATGTGGTCCTTCTTGTCGGGTATCAGGATCCTGACGTCGACACCGGACCTCACCGCGTTGCCCAGCACCAGGAGCATGGCCTCGTCCGGGACCAGGTAGGGGGTGGTGATGTAGAGCCTCTTGCGGGCACGGGCCATCATCGCGAGGTACTGCATCTGGACCGGGTTGTTGGGCATGGTGTCCGGCCCGCCGTCCACCAGCTGCATCCTGGTGCTGCCGGTGTGCGGCAGGGAGTCCAGGTCCAGGTAGTGCTGGAGCGGCCTCATGCGGTCCCTCGGGGCGCTGTACTGCCAGTCGGCGCAGAACCTCACCGCCATCGGGACGATGCCGGACCCCACTACCCTGACGGTAGCGTCCCTCCAGTGTCCCAGGGGGCCCTCCCCCTGGTACTCGTCACCGATGTTGAATCCGCCGCAGTACGCCACCCTGCCGTCGATGATGGCGATCTTCCTGTGGTTCCTGTTGTTCTTCTTGGGGCTGAGCATCAGGTTCAGGGACGAGTGAAACATCGCGTAGTGGCCCCCGGCGTTCCTGAACCTGAATATGCCCTCCTTGGGCCCCTTGCCTATGCCGAAGCCGTCGGTGAGCAGCCTCACCTCCACGCCCTCGGACACCTTCTGGATCAGGATGTCCATCAGTATGTTCCCGACCCTGTCGTTGCGGATGATGTAGTACTCCATCAGTATCGACTTGCGGGCGGACCTGAGGTCTTCGAAGAGGGACGTCATCTTGTCGTTGCCCTCGGTGAAGAGCGTGACGTCGTTGTCGTTGGTGTACATCCACGCCCCTGCCCTCTTCATGGACTTGGCCAGGGCGTACATGCCCTCCTTCCCCGGCTGACCGGCCAGATCCCTCTCCAGGAGGTCGTCCTGATGCTGGGAGGCGAGCATGAGGTTGGTGTCGCTGATGTTCTTGGGGATGAACTTCCTGCGGTTGTAGATCGTCGACCCCATGTACATGTAGAGGATGAAGCCGACGGGCGGCAGGAGGATCAAGACGATCAACCATGTGACGAACACCCTCGGATCGTACTTCTCCAGGAACAGCATGATGAACAGCGCTATGATGTCCAGTACGACTATCACCATGACGATGTCGGAGATGACGTTCGTGTAGGAGAGAACCTCGTCGACGGTCGATGTCATCCAGCCTCCCACGCCCGACTCTCTATAAGATTCTGCCGAAACCGACTTCGAGACCCAGGATGTAACGGCCCCCGTCCGGGATGATGAGCCTTCATGAAACGATGGTCTGGAGGCTCCGATAGCCGTTCAACGGTCGATGCTGGGACATCGGGATGCAGACGATCGTGATCGAAGATGGTTAATTCCGATCGACAGCAGGGATGATTTTGAGAATCGGTGGAGCCGCCTATGGGATTTGAACCCACGACCTGCTGATTACAAGTCAGCCGCTATACCTCTAAGCCAAGGCGGCACCAACCTGTCGTATCAGCAACTCGTTTATATCGGTTTCCCCGAAACGGACCGTTCCAGAGGCACTTAACGGTGCATAACCGACACTCTTATATCAGACAAAGCAATCGCGAGCCCCATCATACATTACTATCAATGGTGATTTCAAATGGCAGACGCTAAAAAGATTGTCCGCATCGACTACAAGGCCTACTTCGCAGACGCCGACAGGCTCTACGACACCACGAACGCCGACGCCGCCAAGGAGGCCGGAATCTTCGATGAGAAGGCCACCTACGCCCCCCTCCCCTACATCGTCGGATCCAAGTCCCTCTACGAGGACCTGGACGCCGCCATCGCCGGCGCCGAGATCGGAAAGGAGGTCGAGGTCACCATCCCCTGCGAGAAAGCCGCCGGAGCCAGGAACCCTAAGCTCATCGAGCTGCACCCCATCAAGGAGTTCTACAAGAACGAGATCAACCCCTACCCCGGCATGCCCGTCAGCCTCGGCAACAAGCACGGTGTCGTCCTCTCCGTCGGAGCCGGACG
>CALUHQ010000046.1 GCA_944320485.1 Candidatus Methanomethylophilaceae archaeon | reverse complement strand
CTGGAGAGGCTGGGTCTGCAGGAGACCGTCGCCATCCAGGGTTACTGGAACCTGATGGTGGACTCCCCGGAGGGGCACGACTGTCCCATATGCGGCGCCCCGTGCAGGTGCTGGGGCGTGTTCTGGTCTCGCCGGATCTGATAGGGCCGGTTCAAGGTCCGAGGGAGGTTATGGGGACGACCGTCACTCCGTCGGGGCGGCGGTACGCGTACGTCGTCATCCCGCATATCACGCACAGGAGCGATGGCGGGCAGCCCTCCTTCTCGAAGAACTCGTTCATCTTCAGGAGGTTCTCTGCCGCATCATCGATCTGTCCTGCGCCAAGCTTTATCTCGAACGCTCCCCAGCGTCCGTCATCCGTCTCGACTACCGCATCGATCTCCCTCCCGCGGCCGTCGCGGTAGTGGAACATCTTGCCGCCCCTGTGCTCAGTGTAAATCTGGAGGTCGTGCTCGCAGAGGGATTCGAACATGAACCCGAACGTGTTGAGGTCGTTCTTCAGGATCTTCTCGTTCAGATCCAGGGCAGCGATCGCGAGGGAGACGTCCGTCAGGTGTCTCTTCGGTGCCTTACCTATCCTCGCATCGGATCTGACATTCGGGCTGAAACTCGGGGTGTCTTCGATCATATGCATCCTGTAGAGGCAGTCCCAGTAGGTGTCGAACGTCTCCCGGGCTATGTTCTCGTTGTCGAACTTCTTCATGTCAGACATGATCTTGCTGTTGGTTGCCAGAGAGCTCTCGTTCCTCGCGAGGGATCTGAGGAGCATCGCCATCTTGTCCGAGTCTAGGTCCCTTCCATCCATCCTAGCCGCGTCTTCCGAGGCATGTTCCACATAGTCCTTCGCTATGATCCCTGGGACGACGCCTTTGACCAGGCTTCCTGGCCATCCGCCGCGGACGCAGAGACGGATTAGATGTTCCAGCGTGACCTCTCCACAGCTCTTCATCTCCATCTCAGAATCGAACATGTCTCTCAGGGAGATGCTCCCGTCAGAATCCCCGCTCTCGTACAGCGTCATGGTGCGCATCCTCATCCTTCCGATGCGTCCGGTTCCGCTGTGGACGTATTCGTTCCTTCTCGGTACGGACGAACCCGTCAGGATGTACCTCCCCTTCTGCTGCTTCTTGTCCACATCCGAGCGGACGGTGTCCCATAGGGCGGGAATCTCCTGCCACTCGTCTATGAGGTGCGGTTCCTCCCCCCTGAGGGCCATCCTCAGATCAGCTTTCACGAGCTCCTTCGTGGGTATCGGACCCTCCGTATCAGCTATGCCGATCTCGCTGTTGGCATGGTTCTTCGCTGTCCATGTCTTTCCGCACCAGCGAGGTCCTTCGATGGATACCGCTCCGAACGATCCGAGCATCGCCCCCATCCTTTCATCAATCAGTCTGGGTCTGTATCCGTCTGGTGTCAGCGTCATGATGGATGGTGATAATGCATGCTAGCTATTAGTAGGTTTTCCATAGATGAACTAGTAGGATTTTCTACTAGTTGTTAGTAGGTTTTCCATAGATGAACTAGTAGGATTTCCTACTAGTAGCTGGTGGAAATCTATGATTCTGTACGCACAGGCCCTCAGACGAGGGCTGTGAGCCATCCCAATATGTCGGAGTAGACATTCTCATGGTCCGTCTCGTTTAGGATCTCGTGTCTCATGCCCGGGTACAGGATCATGTCGGGCTTCAGGCCACGTCCCTCCAGGGCGGCCTTGGCCTTCTCGACCCCCTTCCCGAAGTCTCCCACGGGGTCGTCCTGCCCGGAGATGAACAGCACCGGTAGGTCCTTGGGGATGTTCCCGAAGCCCTCCTCCCTCTCCACCCTGCGGATCAGGGTGAACAGGTCGCGGTACGCCGCGTCCGTGAACCGGAACCCGCAGTCCGGGTCGGCGTCGTAGGCCTTCAGGGACTCGGGGTTGGCGCAGAGCCACTTGTTGGGGAGGTCCGGCGAGTCGAACCTCTTGTCGTAGCTGCCGAACACCAGGGTGTTGAGCAGGCCGCTGCGGTGGTGGTTCCCCCTGACCATGCAGAGCAGCTTGGCGATTGTCAGAGCCAGGGTCACCTGGTAGCCTGCCTGCTGACCCGTACCCATGATGACTGCCGCGTCCACGTCGTTACCACCGACGGTCAGGAACCTCCTGGTCACGAAGGACCCCATGCTGTGCCCCATGACGAAGTGCGGGATCCCGGGGAGGTCGGACCTCATCCTGTCGTTGACCTTGCGCATGTCCTCAACGAGCATGTCGTCCCCGTGCTCCTCGGCGATGAACCCCTTCTCCTCGGAGGTCCCGCCGTGGCCCAGGTGGTCGTGGCCGTAGACTGCGAACCCGTTGGTGTTCAGGAACGTCGCGAAGTCCTCGTACCTGAGGATGTGCTCGGTCATGCCGTGGACTATCTGGAGCGATGCTTTCGGATTCCCCTCTGGCATCCACCTGTAGCAGTTCAGCTCCTCGTCGCCGCGGGACGACGGCATCGTGAAGTTCTCTCTGGCCATGGACGGTGTCTCGCCTTCGTCGGTATATCATGGTTGCGAACGGTGCGAAGGGTCGG
>CALUHQ010000045.1 GCA_944320485.1 Candidatus Methanomethylophilaceae archaeon | reverse complement strand
TCTGCTCGAAGATCTTGTCGCCGGCGAACATGATGTGGTTGGCCCTGATTCCGTTGGCGATGCCCTGGAGCTCGTCCAGGAGCTCGGGGTTCCTCAGGATGTCGGTGGCCATGGCCAGCGAGGTGTTACCGTACTGGTAGATGGTTCCGCAGGACGGAGGCAGGAGTCCGACGTCCCTTGCCTTGACGGCGTCGACGTAGGTTCCGGATGCTCCGGCCATGTACATGATGTCCAGGTCGCTGAACTTGATTCCGGCGTGCTCCAGCAGGGTGAAGTGTCCGGCACGCATGGCACCGATGGCCTTCAGGGCCTCGGAGATGTCGTGGGAATCGATGTAGACCCCGTCCTGGAAGTGCATCTTCCCATCCGAGGTCTGGAGCTTTCCCTTCCTCCAGAGGTGCTCGTCAAGGGCGACGGCGACGGCGGCGATGACACCGGTTCCGGTGATTCCCCTGGCCTTGCCGTGCATGGGTCCATTCTCCTCGATGAGCTCGAGTCCGAAGTCGATCTTGTCCCCGTCCTTGGGGAGGATGTCGTCGTCCAGGATCTTGGTGATCCATCTGAAGTCGTACTCGAGGTCGGAGATGGCTCCGGGTCCGGCGAGCATTCCGCATTTGATGGACTGACCCTCCATGGCGGGTCCTGCGGCTGCCGATCCGGTGAAGATGTCGTCGCAGACCTTCAGCGCCATCTCGGCGTTCGTTCCGTAGTCAGTGACGAGGCAGTTCTCCTTCTGCTCGAGGAAGCCGCTCTTGTACATCATGGCGAGGGCGTCGGCTCCGATCTCATGCCTGATGGCAGGGGGGACCAGCAGTTCGCATCCGTCCTTGACATTGAGCCCGACGTCGACTGCGGAGAACGATCCCGCATCCCTCTTCTGCTCCTTGATTCCCCTGGCCTTGTGGGCGTTCTCACCGGCGAAGGCGAGGTCGTCGACGGGGATGCCCTGGAACAGCGAGAGCTGGATGGGGTTTCCGCAGATGCTCACCCTCTCGACCTGGTTGAGGTCGATGCCCATGGTGGCTATCAGCTTGTTCACGGTGTCGATCAGGATCTTGTGGGCGATGTCCGTCCCGACGTTGATGCAGAACGTCAGGTGGTCCATGATGTTGGCACCCGGTAGCGGGTGGCACTCGGTTACGGATGTGGAGATGATCTTTCCGGTCTCAAGCTCCACAGCGTGTCCTCTGGTACCGCTGGTACCGATGTCGAGGGATATTCCATAGCTCATTCCTTTTTCCTCCTCAGCCTGTCGAGGAAGGACTTCTTCTCCTTCTTCTCTCCAGACTCCCTAGTCTTTTTGGCTTCGCATTCGGGGCAGTGGCATTCGCCATCCTCGTGGTGGTGGCCGTCATCGTGATGATGGTGCTCATGATCGTGGTCATGGTCGTGGCAGTGGCACTCCTCCCCGTCATGGTGGTGGTGCTCGTGGTCATGATCGTGATCATGGTCGTGGTGGTGATGATCATGGTCGTGGCAGTGGCATTCCACATGCTCGTCAAGCTCGTAGTCCAGGCCGGTGTCGTCGATGGCGTGGTACATCTGGTGCTTGAGCTCGTTCTCGTCGACGTCCAGGACGGCGCACATGAAGTCGAAGTGGACCTTCTCCTGGGGGTCGAGGGTCCCGTGGTGCTCGACGCCGTTGTCCAGGTCGGTCAGGTTGAGGGTGACACCGTTCCCTGCGTCGGTCACGATGGCCGCCTTGATGTGGCCCAGCATGCAGCCGGACTCCTTGGCGACCCACTGGCCGACCTGCAGGAGGGCCTTGGCGAACCTCGCCTCGGCGTCGGCGTTGTATCCGGTGATGGTACCGGTCAGACCGACCGCGCAACCGCCGGCCTCCTCGATGGAGGTCTTCTCGTGGTGCTCGTGGTCATGGTCGTGGCAGTGGCACTCCTCGCCGTCGTGGTGGTGATGCTCGTGTTCTCCGCTCATCTCATCATCTCGTAGAGTTTGTCGATGTTCTCGTCGGTCTTTGCGGAGATGGGCATGATGGGCTTGTCGGGGTACTCCTTCTTGAGCCATCCTGTAATCTCCTCGAGCTGTCCGGGCTTGGCCAGGTCCATCTTGTTGACAAGGATGAAGTCGGCCTTGGACATCTGCATCTTGAAGAACTGCTCCTTCTTCTTGATGAGGTCCTCGAACCTTTGGATGTCGGCGACTCCGATGATGAATGTCTCGTCCTCGTCGATCATGGAGACGCGGACCAGATCCTTGACCTTGTGGGGCAGGGCGAGTCCGGTGGGCTCTATGATGATGATGTCGGGGTCGATGTCCTTCTTGATGCTCTTCAGGGCGGCCTGGAGGGATCCGGACAGGGAGCAGCAGATGCATCCGTCCGGAAGCTCGACGGCGTCATAGCCCTCCGCCTTGAGGGTGGCCCCGTCGACACCGATGGATCCGGACTCGTTGACCACGAGGGCCGTCTTGAGACCGCGCTTCGTGTACTCGGAGGCGATTTTCATAAGGAGGGTGGTCTTCCCGCTTCCGAGGAATCCGCCCAGAATATATACGTACATACTCTGAGCCAAAGAGTCATCTGATATAAGGATGGTTCCTGTACTTAGAAAGAAGTGAAGTTCCATTGAGGTCTAGGTTTCCGTGACAGGGTCCTTCCGAGTTTCTTGTATTATTATAATATATATACTTTAGATAGTCTTTCGACCTCTCGTTTCTAGCCAGCATGTCCATGTCCTCTGTTGGATGGATGTATGATATCTCCAACAAGCATTGTTCTATCTTGGTCTAGCCGAGGTTTGAGAGCATGTTCAAAACATCCTGATTAGGATAATTATTATTGAATTATCCTAATAATGACAAATATATTTTTCTTTAAATAGAACCCCCGTTTATATAAATATCAATATAAAAGAAAGGGAGGAAAAAGTATAGGAAAAATCGAACTTTCCGAACAACCCTATTTAATATTTTGCCCTGAGTATTTAAATCACGGTTATAACATCCATCCGCAAAATCGATTAAATAAGGTCACTCACAATCACGAAATCACAGGTTTCGGGTAACCGAACCCTGGAAAAGGAGGAAAATAGATGATTGACTACAAAGGAGTAGACTTCTCCAAGATCCTCAAACGCTACGACGTTGAGGCTCAGAACGAGACAACCCCTGAGGCAGTCGCCAAGAAGATGCTGCCTGCAGACCCCGTCCTGAAGAACGTTGCGGAGTGCGTCCTGTACATGAAATTCAAGGACGTCGGACCCGCCACCTCCGAGGCTCTGAAAACCCACAAGCCCCTGGACATCATCAACAACGGACTGGTTGTCGGAATGGAGTGCGTTGCTAAGCTGTACGCTGAGCACATCTACTACCTGCCCGAGATCATGATGGCTGCCAAGACCATGGAGATCGGAATCGCTATCGCCGAGAAGCAGATCCCCG
>CALUHQ010000044.1 GCA_944320485.1 Candidatus Methanomethylophilaceae archaeon | reverse complement strand
ACTTGGAGCACGAGAAGCTCATGTCCCCGGTGCACAGCAGCAGGACCCTGTAGGGGAGTCCGAGGCCGTTGATGAGGTCCTCGGCGTTCTGCCTCAGCTCCTCCAGCCTGGCGTAGGAGTTCTCGGGGAGGACGAAGTTGACCATCTCGACCTTGTTGAACTCGTGGACCCTGATGATCCCCCTGGTGTCGGCGTGCTTCCCGACCTCCCTCCTGAACGAGGGGAGGTACGCGGTGTAGTAGATGGGCAGCTGGCTCTTCTCCAGGATCTCGTCCTGCAGCAGGTTTGTGATCGGAACCTCGGCGGTGGGGTTGAGGAACATGTCGTCCCTCTCCAGGTAGTACATGTCGTCCTTGAGGTTGGGGTACTGGCCGGTTCCGATGACCGCGGCCTTGTTGACGACGACCGGGGGGAACAGCTCGGTGTAGCCCTGGTCCTGGTGGGTGTCCAGGAAGTAGTTGATCAGGGCCCTCTCGAGCCTGGCACCGTCGCCCTTCAGGCAGTAGAATCCGCTGCCGGCGACCTTGACTCCCCTGTCGAAGTCGATGATGTCCAGGTCCTCGGCGATCTCCCAGTGTTCCTTGGGCTTGAAGTCGAACTTCCTCTTCTCACCCTTCTCGTACACGACGACGTTGTCGTGCTCGTCCTTCCCGATGGGGACGGACTCGTGGGGGATGTTCGGGATGTTGAGGACGCAGTCCTGGCGGATGCCCTCGAGCTCGGCCATCCTGTCGTCGTTGGCCTTGATCTTGTCGGAGACCTCCCTCATCTCCGCGATGCGGGCATCCTTCTCCTCGCCCTTCGGCATCTTGGAGATCTGCAGGGACACCTCGTTCCTGGTCTTCCTCAGGCGGTTGTTCTCGTCCGTGAGGGACCTCCACTCGGAGTCGGCCTCCAGGAACCTGTCGAGGATCGCATCGTCCTTGTTCCTGTTCTTCAGCATTGTCCTGATCATGTCAGGGTTGGATCTGATGACGTTGACGTCAAGCATCGTTAGCACCTCGGAACTTCTTCTGGCTGAGCGACGTCCACGTGCGTTTGTCGGTGAGGACGATGACGCTTCCGCGCACGTCCACTGCGACCGCCCCTGTGGCCTCCTCGATGCTGGCGGCAGCACCCTTGGCGTCGTCGTCAGAGTTGGAGAGCACCTTGACCTTGATCAGGCGGTTCTTCTTCAGCTGGTTGACGATCTCGTCGAAGACGCCCTGGTCGAGGCCGTCCTTCCCGACATGGACCGTCGGACTGATGTCGTTGGCCCTCCTCATGAGCTCCTTCCTAGCGTCCTTCTCAGTCATGTGATTGCTCCTTCAGGTACGGTCTGCGGCGGATCTCCCCGCACAGGCCGCATGTTGTGCACACCATGTGGTTCCTCAGGCGCACGGTGCAGTTGATCCCCGGTACGAGGGGTATGCTGCAGCGGCGGCATATCCGGACGTCGCGGGGCATCGGGACCTGTGTCTTGGCCGATATGCGGCCGGCCAGCTCCACGTACCTCCTGGCACGCCCATCGTTGCCCTGCCTGGCCGCCTCCATGGCGAACCCCAGCAGGGCATCGATGCGAGTCCTCCCTATGTCGGTCAGGACCTTTGGGGAGACGCGCCGTTTCGACATAATGTGCTACCGGGGCGTCCGACTGCAGGTATCCTATAAAAAGGGTTCTTTCGCGCGGTACCGGGGGAGTCAACGGTCGAAGGGGCACATCCTCTCCAGCAGCTCGTGCATCCTGGCATTGTCCTCGGCCGTGCCGTCCGCATGGGACCTCCACAGCCTCACGAACCGCCTGTGGAACTCGATGACGCAGTCGTCCCAATCATCCGCGCTGGCCTCCAATCCCAGGCCCTGGCACTTCAGGAACCATTTCCCGGTGCGGGCGTAGTGCGACGGCACCGCCTCCAACGGATAGACGAGTCCGACGTCCCCCTCATCGGAGATCCCCCTGAGGAACAGCACCCCGGGGAACGAGTAGCAGTTCTCCACCGCCCTGAGCTCGACGATTCTCCCGTCCTCGTCGCGCATTACCGTCCCCTTGGCTATCAGGGGTCCGGCGGCAGAGAAGTCCTCCACATCGTATCTGGATATCCCGCTCTCGAAGCTGAGCGGGACATGGACCCTGCCGTCGTAGAGGGACCAGTGGTCCCTCCGGGCCGGGTCCTTCACAACGATCCCCATGAGCCCTCCGTTGTAGGCGCGGGTCACCATGTGGGCCATCCCGGTGACCCAGACGATGTCGATGTCCGAGAATCCCCTCTCGGACCCCTCGTCGCCGTGGACGAGCACGCATCCATCCAGGTCGCGGTGCAAATCGAGCACCGCAGAGGCCACCGCCTTCCTGCCGATGACGTCGGGATACGTGTCGCTCATCCAGGTGCCACGGTCGCCGCCACCCAGGTAGTCCAGGGTCTCGTCCAGGAACCTCCTGGCATCATGTGCCAGCGCGCCTTCGCCGTCGATGGATGCCCCGGCCATGAGTCCGTCGGGGACATCGTGCCGGAGCCTGAGCTCACCCTTGACGATGTTGCGGCATATGACCTCGAAAAGCATCTGCACGTCCGACAGGACGGTCTCGGAGACGGACGGGTCGGCACAGGACCCTTCCCGGTCGAGGACCCTCAGGATGTAAGGCGCCATGCGACTGGCATCGCGGCATGAGGATAAAGCGATGTCCTCATTCCGCCGTGACGGGGATCATGGAGAGCAGGAGTTCCCGGATCTCCTGTTCCTCGCCCTCGAACTCGTCGTCGCTCTCCGCATAGGTCTCCCAGAGGAAGACGAAGTACTCGTGGAACGACATCACGCATGCATCCCAGGACGGTTTGGAGACGGAAATCCCCAGGTCGTCGTTGGAGAGGGTCCACAGCCCCTTGTGCTGATCGTACCCCGGAGTCGCCTCTAGCGGATTGAGGAGCGGGATGTCGCGCTCCGCGCTTATGACGCGGTGGAACTTGACGTTGGGGAACGAGTAGCACCCAATGACCGATCTCAGTTCCGACACCCTTCCGTCATCGTCCACCATCACCATCCCGGACGCTATGAGCGGGCCGGATTTGGCGAAGAGGGGCACGTCCGACGGGGCGATGTTCCCGGCGAAGCTTATGGGGACCTTGGAGCCTCCGTTGGAGATGACCCAGCGGTGCTTCTTCACGGGGTCCTGGGAGATTATGCCGATCAATGCTCCGGGGAACGATCTGGACCTGTCCTCGGCCTCACCCTCGATCTTGTCCCTGCGGTTGAGTCTGAACTTCCTGAGGTCGGGTCCGCTGCCGTAGAACAGGTCGTACCCTTCGAGGTGCTCCGATAGTGCCAGCAGGTCCTTGGAGACCTTCCTGCGGCTCAGGGCCTCCAGATGGTTGGAGGGGGCGTCGCGGGCCTCGGGCATGTTGGCCAGGTCGAGCTCCCTGAACAGCTGGTTGAGGGCGTCGAGCATCAGGGTGTCCTCCCCCTCGGTGACCGCCCCCACGTCCCTCCCCTTGGACAGGTCCATCGAAAGGCAGAACCTGCGCATGAGGTCGTCGGGCATGTCGTTCTGCAGCCTCAATTCGCGTCTGATCATCAGTGCGCCTATGTCGGTCAGCAGCTGCTGGACGTCCACCATGGTCTGTCCTGCGACGGACACCGGTACCTGAGAGTCTTTGTCGTCACTGCGGACCACCTTGAAGTTGAACGGCTGCATATGCCGACCATATTGCGGCGAAGCGTACTTATTGGTTCGGGAAGGTACGGCCCACGCGTGCGTGTAATACTGCGCGCTCTTATGAGACGAAACGCTTATATTAGGGACTGGTATCGGCAGGTCAGTTGACACGGAGCCGAGGCGCTCCGATTGCATTCACTATCCAAGGTGGTTTAAATGGTAAGAAAGCCCGCATCGATGTACAGGCAGATCAAAGGTCAGGCGTACACACGCCGTGAGTACATGGGAGGTGTCCCCGCAAGCAGGGTCTCCCAGTACGAGATGGGAAACCTCAAGGAGGACTTCCCCGTGGTCCTCACCCTCAAGGTGAAGAACCGTGTCCAGATCAGGCACACCTCCATCGAGGCCGGTCGTATCGCCGCCAACAAGGTCCTGAACGGACAGATCGGTGTCGCCAACTACCACATGACCGTGAGGGCCTACCCCCACGTCGTCCTGAGGGAGAACAAGTTGGCCACCGGAGCAGGAGCGGACCGTGTCTCCAGCGGAATGCGCCAGGGATTCGGAAAGACCGTCGGAACCGCCGCGAGGCTCGAGCGCAACCAGGCCATCCTGACCGTTCGCGTCCCCGCCGACAAGGCGGTCGTCGCCAAGGATGCCCTCTGGAGGGCCTCCATGAAGTTCCCCTCCCCCTGCTACATCGACGTAGAGAAGGGCCAGGAACTGATCCTGTAAATGTTCGATTTCGAACTTGAAACCGTATCACGCTGGATAAGCGACGGGGGCTATGCCTCCGTCGCACTCCAGATGCCGGAGGGCCTGAAGATAAGGGCCCCCGAGATTTCTGAATTCATTGAGAGGGAGACCGGGGCCATCCCGGTGATTGTCGGTCGCCCATGCTACGGCGCCTGCGACCTGTTCGACTACCACGGATGGGCAGACGCCCTCGTGCACTTCGGCCACTCGCCGATACCGTCACAGGGCGATGACCCCAACGTCCTGTACGTGGAGTCCCGCTCCGATGCCGACGTGGACGACTCCATACTGGGATCCCTTTCCACGCTACCAGGGAGCGTCGGGCTCCTGGCCACCGTCCAGTACCTGGGCCTCATCCCCAAGGTCAGGCGCATCCTGGAGTCGTCGGGGAGGTCGGTCCATGTCGGAGTCGGGGACAGCAGGATATGCCATCCCGGTCAGGTCCTCGGTTGCAACTGCAGCGCCGCAGAGGCGGTCAACGACGACGTGGAGGGCTTCCTCTTCATCGGAGAGGGCGACTTCCACCCGCTGGCCGCGGCATTCGGCATGGAGAAGCAGGTCCTGGTCCTGAACCCGGTCACGGGAGAGGTCAGAGACATGGCCGAGAAGAGGGACCGGATACTCCGCAGGCGCTTCGCGGCCATTCAGGGCGCCAGGGATGCGCAGAGCTTCCTCGTGATCGTATGCAGCAAGGTCGGACAGGACCGTTCGGAGCTGGCCGACGGGATCGTGGGGCTGCTGAGGTCGCACGGAAGGACCGCGTTCAAGGTCGTGATCGAGGAGGTCAACCCGACAGCGCTGATGTCCTATCAGGTTGACGCCTTCGTGAACACGGCGTGTCCCAGGATCGCCATGGACGATGCGGCCCGCTATCCCAAGCCGATGCTCACGCCCCCTGAGCTGGAGATCGCGCTCGGGGAGAGGGAATGGTCGGACTACGTTTTCGACCAGATACGCCCGTGAACCCCCGTCAACTGTTCAGGTTCTTTCATCATCCCTAAATATGCGCGCGCGTGTGGGGAGAATTATGGAGTTCGTGGAAGCGGTCTCGAAGAGGCGTTCCGAGTACGCGCTGAACGCGCAGGGCGTGGACACCGATGCGGTCCTATCGACGATCAAAGGAGTCGCTGGAGCCGTGCCGTCGGCGTTCAACGTCCAGTCGGCGAGGGCCGTGTTCCTGGCCGGAGACGGCCACAGGCGCTTCTGGACGATCGTGGAGGATGTCCTCAGGGAGAGGTCCAGGGACCCGGAGAGGTTCGAGAGGACCCGTGAGAAGATCTCGGGGTTCTCGGCAGCGGCGGGCACCGTCCTGTTCTACGAGATCGACCGGAAGACCCATGAGCTCATCGACAAGCATCCGACGTACCGCGACCTGTTCCCGAACTGGGCGGAGCAGGGCAACGCCATGCTGCAGTATGCCGTGTGGTGCGCCATCACGGACATGGGCCTCGGCGCCAACATCCAGCACTACAATCCGATAGTGGATTCCAGGGTGGCGGAGGAGTTCTCCATCCCTGACGGATACAGGCTCGTGGCGCAGATGGTGTTCGGAAGGATCGTGGATCCCGCGGGACCGAAGGACAGGCTGTCCGGGGACGACATCGTCTCCGTCGGTCAGCCAAAGAGTAAGAATCAGAAGGAGATGTGAGTCCAGATGTTCACTTCGAAGACCCTCCTCAGCGGAGACCTGCCCGATGTCAGGGTCGGGATCGGCCGCGGAACAGATGCAGGCAACGTGGAACGCAGCATCCTCGCCATGGAGGGTCACGACATCCGCATATACGACGACCCGAACGAGATGGTCTCAGACCTGGTGGCAGGGAGGATAGACGCCGCGGTGCGTGGCGACATGTCGTCCTCCATGCTGCTGCCCATACTGAAGCGGGGTCTCGGGCTCAACGCCCTGGAGAGGGTGGCGTTCATGGAGCCGAAGGGAGGGAGACTGATCATACTCTCGCCCGTCGGGATCGACGAAGGGTGGACAGACGAACAGAGGTACGACCTCGCGGTCCGTTCGGCCGACCTCGCCCGCAGGGTGGGGATGGGCCAGAGGATCGCCATCATGTCCGGCGGGAGGTGCGAAGACGTCGGCCGCTGCAGGGCGGTGGACAGGTCCATCGAGAGCGCGAGGGCCATCGCCAAACGTCTGGTGGAGAACGGGTACGACGCGTACCACGCGCAGATACTCATAGAGGATGCCGTGAGGGAGGCGGACATCGTCATCGCGCCCGAGGGGATCACGGGCAACATCATATTCAGGACCATGCACATGGTGGGAGGGGCCAAGGCCCTGGGCGCACCGGTGGTCAACTCGGAGAAGGTGTTCATAGACACCTCCCGTGCGAAAACCGATTACAGGGACTCGATAGCCCTGGCAATGAGACTAACGGAGGAATGAGGATGTTACTCAATATCGACGGCGGATACTCCGGCATCAGGTTTTCTGCATGCCATTTCATACCCAGGCACGAGAAGTGCTCCAGGCTGCACGGCCACTCCTACATAGTCAGGCTGCAGCTGGAGGGCGACATCGGCCAGGAGGGCATGATCATGGACTTCGTCGTTCTGAAGAAGAAGCTCAAGGGGATCATCGAGGAGTTGGACCACAAGACTCTCCTTCCCACCCTCTCCCAGGATGTCAGGCTCGACATCACCGAGGAGTCGGTGGAGGCCGTGTCCTGCGGGAAGAGGTACGTGTTCCCCAGGGAAGACGTCACGCTCCTGGACATCCCGACGACGACCGCCGAGGAGATGTCGAAGATGATGACGCTCAGGATGGTCTCGGAGATCGAGTTCCCCGAGAACGTCAGGTCGGTGTCCATCGGTCTCGATGAGGAGCGCGGGCAGACCGCGTGGTACACGGAGGTGCTGTGATGCCCAAGGCCGTCGTGCTGCTCTCCGGAGGCCTGGACTCCACCACGTGCCTGGCCCAGGCCCTGGCCGACGGATGCGACGTCACCGCCATCAGCTTCAGGTACGGCCAGAGGCACACCAAGGAGCTCACATCCGCCCAGAACGTCTGCGACTTTTACAACGTCGACCATGTGGTCATCGACCTGGACCTCAGCTCGTTCAGGTCCGCCCTGACCAGGAAGGACATCGACGTCCCCATGGACAGGGAGGGGGAGCTGGACGCCAAGATCCCCATCACATACGTCCCCGCCAGGAACATAGTCTTCCTGAGCATAGCCGCCGGCCTCTGCGAGTCCGTGGACGCCGACAGGATATACATCGGTGCCAACTCCGTCGACTTCTCCGGATACCCGGACTGCACGCCGGAGTTCTACGAGGCCTTCCAGGCCATGCTCGCGGTGGGCACCAAGGCGGGGGTGGAGGGCAACCCGATAAAGATCGTCACGCCCATCCTGCACGACTCCAAGGCCGACATCGTCAGGCGCGGCAAGAGGCTAGGAGCGCCCCTGCACCTCACATGGTCCTGCTACAACGGCGGGGAGAAGGCATGCGGGCACTGCGACTCGTGCCGCCTGAGGCTCCAGGGCTTCAAGGAGGCCGGTTACAGGGACGAGATCGAGTACGAGCACGGCGAGAACCTGCTATGAGGATCTGCGAGATTTTCAACTCGATCCAGGGGGAGGGCCTCACCATGGGCGCCCCCACCGTGTTCGTCAGGGCGGTGGGATGCAACCTCCGCTGCTCCTGGTGTGACACGGGGTACTCCTTCGAGGGCGGGACGGAGATGACCGTCGACGAGATCGTCGACAGGGTCGGGGACTGCTTCCGCGTCTGCTTCACGGGAGGGGAGCCCATGCTCCAGCCCGACGCCGTCGAGCTGATCGACCGTCTGGTCGGGAAGGGCATCCAGGTGGTCCTGGAGACCAACGGGTCCGTGGACCTGTCCGGGGTCCCGAACGACCCCCTCGTGATGATCAGCATGGACATCAAGTGCCCGGCATCCGGCATGACGGACAGGATGTGCTGGGACAACGTCGGGCTCCTGTCCCCCAAGGACCAGCTCAAGCTCGTCATCCTGGACGACAGGGACCTGGACTTCGCGGTCGACTTCATCAAGGGCCACGACATAGGGTGCCCGGTGATCTTCGGCCCCGTCGGAGGGACGGAGAGGCTGGAGTGGCTGGTCCAGAGGGTGCTGGACGAGCACATCGACGTGAGGGTCCTGCCCCAACTCCACAAGATCATATGGGGCGACAAGAAAGGGGTATGAACCCCCTTAGATGAAAAAACGGGGGATGACGGGCCGTGGGCCCGCATCCTCACTGGTTCTGGTTCTCGAAGCTCTTCCTTCTCTGTACGCGTCTTACGTAGTCGGTGACGCACTGCTCGACGGTGCCTTCCTCGTCGTAGGACACGTCGATCCCGCCGTCCTGGAGGATCTTGATGCCGTGCATCCCGATCCCTCCGGTGATGACCGCGTCCACGCCGCCGAGGCCGACTATGGCCTTGGCCACGGCGAATCCGGCCCCCTCCTCCGAGTCCTTGTACTCGTTGACGATGACGTGGTAGTCGAGGGTGTCGGAGTCGACGAGGAGGAAAAACGGGGCGTGGCCGAAGTCGTCGGCCACGTACGAGTCCAGGGACTCCCCCTCGGAGATGACTATGATCTTCATCTCAGTTCACTGTCTTGACGATCTTGCCGATGATCGACTCGAAGGCCCTCGCCGATGCGGACTCGGGGTACTTCAGGACGACGGGCATGCCGCTGTCACCGCACTCGGCCACGCCGGGCTCTATCGGGATCTTCCCGAGGAACTGGACGTTGAGCTCCTTGGCGGCCCTCTCCCCTCCGCCGCTCTTGAAGATGTCTGTGACCTCTCCGCAGTGGGGGCAGACGAACCCGCTCATGTTCTCGATTATCCCGATGATGGGTATGCGGGTCTCGGCTCCGAACCTGAGCGACTTCCTGCTGTCCAGGAGTGCGACGTCCTGCGGAGTGGTGACGATGACCATGCCGTCGGCCTTCGGCATGAGCTGCACGATGGAGAGCGCCTCGTCCCCGGTTCCGGGAGGCATGTCCACCACGAGGTAGTCCAGGTCGCCCCAGTTGACGTCCTCGATGAACTGCTTGATGGCACCCATCTTGACAGGTCCGCGCCACATGATCGGGGAGTCCTTGTCCGGGAGGAGGAACGCCATCGACATGATTTTCAGGGACGGCGGGACGGTGACCGGGATGAGCCTCTCGTTCTCCACATGGAGCTGCTCGTCCTCGACGCCGAACATCTTGGGGATGTTGGGTCCTGTGATGTCCACATCCATGATGCCGACCTCGTTCCCCTGCATAGCAAGGGTGGCGGCCAGGTTGGAGGACACGGTGCTCTTGCCGACCCCTCCCTTGCCGCTCATGACGATGATGATGTGCTTGATGTGGCCCAGGGCATCCTGGAGCTTGGTCTCCTCCTGGATGCTCTCCTCAGTAAGAAGTGGTCCTGCCATGTTAATCCTGAACGGCGTAAAGTGAAGGGATGCCTTAAATTATTCCCATATCGAAGCAAGGGTCCTTTTAATAAGCTTGCAAAGCTCATCACCATGCATGTCTGAAGGTGGGATTCCAGGGACTAGGGTCCTCGGTTCGGACTATTATTCAGGTGATGCGATATCGTTAGCAGCAGACATGCTCGGGAAGTTGCTGTGCACCAACATAGGCGGAGGTGTCCGCAGGTACCGCATCACCGAGACGGAAGCGTACTTCGGCGAGGAGGACACAGCCTGCCATGCCCACCGCTGTCCCACAGGCAGGGCCAGGGTGATGTACCGTGCGGGCGGTCTGGCCTACGTCCACAGGTGCCACATGTACAACCTCCTGACGATCGTCACCGGCCCGGAGGGACATCCGGAGGGAGTGCTGATCAGAGGCCTGGAGGGGTTCGACGGCCCCGGCAGGGTCGGCAGGGCGCTCGGCCTGGACCTGTCCATGTACGGGTCGCCGATGTCCCCTTCGGGATACCTCTGGATGGAGGATGACGGCGTCTCGCTCGAATATGTCACGTCGGAGCGTGTCGGGATCCAGTACGCGTCCGAGGAGGACCGCGCCTGTCCGTGGAGATTCAGAGCATCCGGTCGGCGAGTTCTTATCAATGGGAGGCGATTCGGGTCCCGATGCCAGACGCCACGATCGGAGAGTACATGGTCCGTAACGTCCAGACTATCAGTCCGGACATGACGGTGGAGCAGGTTAGACAGCAGATCATCAGCTCGAGCTTCCACGGATTCCCGATAGTGGAGAAGGGCTACCTTCTGGGATTCGTCACCGCGAAGGAGCTTCTCAGGCACATCGACAAGCCGGATGCGAAGATCCGCACTGTGATGAGGCGCGGTACGCTCTGCGCCATCCCGTCCATGTCCATCGAGGACGCCACCCGCATCCTCTTCAGGTATGGCCTGAGGAACCTACCCGTCGTGGACGAGGACAAGAAGCTGGTCGGGATCATATCCAACATCGATATCGTCCGCTCCCAGATCGAGAAGTCCCGTCCCGGCAAGGTGATGTCCGTCAAGAACTTCCTGGAGCAGCAGAACGGCGTGAGGATGAAGGTGGTCAACAAGGATATCCCGATCGAGTCCATCATCCCGAGTCAGAAGGAGGTCTACATGGACGAGCTGATCGGGAGGCAGTACGAGATCAAGAGGGGTCTCAACGAGCCGCTGATCGTCGTGGAGAGGCGCAACGGATACCTCCTGGTCGACGGCCACCACAGGGTCATGGCGGCGAAGCGCATGGGTGCGAAGACGTTCAAGGCGATCGTGCTGGTGCCCAACGACTACGACGTCAAGTTCGGTCTCGAGAAGACAGCGGAGCGCTGGGGGCTCAGGACCCTCGACGATGTCAGCATAATCGAGGGGGCGAAGCATCCGTTCATGGAGGTCACCACGATGCTCCTGCCCACCGAGGAGGCCAACGGCCTCAACCAGCGTCTCATGGACAACGACGACAGCAACGTCGGGAACTGACGCAGGATCCGATCCGTCGCACACCTTGTCGGTCCGGGTCAGACGAAGACCATCTGGACCAGCACCATGTACAGCACGGTCCCGGCGCCCACGCTCAGGAGGACGTTCCTCCTCCAGGCGTGCAGCCCTATGACGGCCAGGCAGGCTATCAGCTCCGGCAGGCCGTAGGGGTACGCGAACAGCTGGGTCTCCCTCAGACAGTAGACGACCAGCATCCCTATGACCGCGGGGGGCAGGATTATGCCGATGTACCTGACGGTCGGAGGGACCTCCTTGTTCTTGGGGAACGCCAGGAATGATGCGGCACGGGTGGCGAACGTCGTTATCGCCACCGCGGCTATCATGATCAGAGAGGATACGGTGTCAAGCATCGGCGTCCGCCCTCCCCTTCTCCAAGCGCTTCCTGCCCAGCAGGATCACTGCGACGATCAGCAGCATCGTCGGCAGGACGAAGTTGTCGGCACCGAACACCGCCAGGCACACCACCGCGGCGATGAGGCCGATGAGCTCGGCGGGGCGGTTCGACCTCCTGTACCACAGCTCCATGAACATCACTATGAACAGGGCCGTCATGGCGAACTCTATCCCCGTGGAGTCGAACGCCACCACGGTCATCGCCAGCGAGCCTATCGCGGTGCCGATTATCCAGTACAGCTGGTCCAAGAGGGTGATGGACAGCAGGAACTTCTCCTCGTCCACGTCATCCGGGACGTCCGTCGTGCATATCAGGGAGTACGTCTCGTCGGTCATCCCGAAGATGAGGTACCAGCGCTTCCTGCCGAAGCGGTTGTACCTGTCCACCAGGGACAGTCCGTAGAACACGTGCCTGATGTTGACCATCAGGGTCAGGAACACCGCCTGCAGGATGGAGATCCCGGGCACGAAGAACGTGGTGGCCAGGTACTGTCCGGACCCGGCGTAGACGACGACGCTCATGAGCACCGCCCACAGGACGTTGTACCCGCTGTCGGCGAACATGACGCCGAAGGCGGCGCCTATGAACAGGTAGCCCGCCATCACCGGGACGGTGTAGGGGAACGCCCTCTTCAGCGCCTGTCTGTATCCGCCCATCGTCTCGCGTCTCCGATAAGACGCCGATGGAGAGGACCTATAAGCAAGATACGGGAGAAGTGTGGGCGGAGGGGGTCGGCCCCTCCGCCAGGATGGGGTTTAGAGCATCTTGTTCCTGAGGTTCCTCAGGTCCCTGAGGATGATCTTCTGCTCGGCAGACGCGATGATCCTCTTGGTCTTGTTGAACGTGTCGGGGTTCAGGGAGATGCAGTCGATCCCCTGCTCCACCAGGAACTCGGTGAACTCGGGGTAGACGGACGGGCCCTGGCCGCAGATGCTGACGTGCTTGCCGTTCTCGTGGGCGACCTTGATCAGCTGGGCGATCGCCCTCTTGACGCCCTCGTTCCTCTCGTCGAAGTAGCCCATGTGTCCGAGGATGTCGGAATCCCTGTCGCATCCCATGGTGAGCTGCGTGAGGTCGTTGGACCCGATCGAGAACCAGTCGCAGTACTTGCAGAACTCGTCGGCCATGAAGATGTTGACCGGGATCTCGGCCATGAAGTAGAGCTTGAAGTCCTTGCCCCTCCTGAGACCGACCGACTTCATCATCTCGGTGATGTCCTCGACCTCCTCGATGGTCCTGACGAACGGGAGCATCATGTTGAGGTTCTTGAAGCCCATCTCGTCCCTGACCTTCTTGATGGCCTTCAGCTCGCACATGAACGCCTCGCGGTAGCTGTCGGAGACGTACCTGGAGCATCCCCTCCATCCGATCATGGGGTTGTCCTCGTTGGGCTCGTAGTCGGC
>CALUHQ010000043.1 GCA_944320485.1 Candidatus Methanomethylophilaceae archaeon | reverse complement strand
TAAAGCTTATTAAGGGGACATCCATCCCCACCTTTACTGCAAGGGTAGTCAAGCATGGCCAACGACGCTAGCTTGAGGGGCTAGTCCTTAGTGGTCCGCGAGTTCAAATCTCGTCCCTTGCACCACTCTTTTCCAAATACATCATCTTCGGCGACTTCGCATCCTCATCGATTCTGCGCCGGATCCTCACGAAAATCGAAGTCGGGTGCCGGATTCCCGGACACCCTGTTTCAGAGACGTCCCGCCTATGCCGGGACCTGTCCCGCCTCGGTCGTGTCCCCGGTCACCCCGTCCACCCAGGCGGAGATGGCATCCATGACCTGGGCGAAGTCCTCGGCGTCGAACGCGTCGCACATCCCCAGGTCCGCGACCATGTCGTCGTAGCCGTACGGCGTCGCCACGACGTCCAGGTACTCATCCGTGGCCGCTTCCGGATCCTCGAGGGCGTCGACGAATATCTCCAGGGCGTTGAAGGCCGACACGGCGTAGCTGACGTAGTAGAACGGCTGGCTGAACGTGTGCGACACGGTGTACCAGGGGCGGCCCGGATCGTATCCGTAGCCGGCGCATGTCTCCTCGAACAACGCGTCCAACTCCTCCGCCGTGGAGACGTCCCCATCGTACACCCTCTGCTGGAACTCGTCGTATATGCTGCCCTCGAGGATGGCGTACAGCATGATGAGCGTCGACATCATCGACGCGTCGGACGACCCGGCGGCCTCGTCGTACCACAGGCTGAACAGCATCTCCAGCCCCTGTGACTGGATCTCCGACACCTCCATGTCTGGCGACGAGCTCCAAGCCAGGGCGTACGCGGAAGCGTGCCCGAACTCGTGGACCAGGGTCGTCATGTCGTTGATGCCGAGGGACGGGTCGCCGTATATGTACAGGAACATCTCGTCCCCGACCGGGCTCAACTGCATGGTGAACGCGCCCGACTGCTTCGTGTCCAGGTCCTCGAAGTCGACCAGCCCGTTGCCGGTCAGGTAGTCGTACAGCTCGGACATCTCAGGGCCCATCGTGTCGATGAACACCTCCACGTCGGCGAACAGCTCGTCCTGTCCCTCGTAGGTGTAGGACGGGCGCGTCCATGACTCCCCCTGGACCTCGCGGATCTGCATGAACAGGTCCCCGACGGAATCCCTGACCAGGTCCGTGAAAACCGCGGTCTCGTCCGGTCCGAACGAGCGCTGGTACGTGACCTCGTAGGCGTAGTCCGCGTAGCTGTCGTATCCGTACAGTGCCGCCAGGTCGTTGCGCACATCCACCAGCTCCAGGAGGATCGTCGCCAGGTCCTCTGGGTCTGTGGCCTCGTAGTAGCGCGACATCGCTTCGCTCTCCGCCTCCCGCAGGGCGATCTCCTCCTCGGACATGGACTCGTCTGCGAGCAGGGCGTCGGCGGTCTCGTCCCCGATGACCTTCCTGAGCGTGTCGCCCCCGGGGCCTTCCAGGACCTCCCTGAGCGCGGTGTTCCGGATGTCCATGCACCGGCTGTCGAACGCGCTCCATCCGACGTACTCCTCCGAGAGTCCGGTCGGATCGCGGTAGTAGTTCCATTGGAAGAGGCCCAGCGCGTATGCTGTCTCCTTCACTGTGTCGTTCAGATCGTCCAGGAGGCCGCCCATGGCCTTGGGGCTGAGGGTCCCGCTGGACGCCTGCTCCACGAACCTGTCGCATGCCGTCTGCAACTCCTCGAAGGCCTCTGACGATGACATGTCGGCGATCTCGTCGACCGTCACCAGGTCCCATGACGTCCTCAGGCGCGTGGTGGTACCGTCATCGTCCAGGACGATGTACACCGCACCGATGCACAGTATCGCGACTACGGCCACTGCCATGGCCTTCTGAGCCGTGTTCATGCCTGCGAATCATCTTGCGGGTTTATAGAGGGAGATGGGGCTCAGCTGCGCGAGAGGTCGTACCTGAGGGTGCAGGCCCCGTCCGAGAAGTCGAACACCGACATGGCGCCGTTTATGAACGTCATGCGGGGGGCTTTGTGGCCCACGTCGGCATCAGTCAGGACCGGCACCTCCAGATGTGCCAGCGCATCGGTCACCAGCTCGGTGTACCCCCTGTCGCCGGTGTAGAACAGCGGCCTTCCGAACACGAACCCGGTGCAGTCCTCGAACCATCCGGCATCCTCCATGCGGCGGAGCATCGACACGATCCTGTCCCCCGTCATGTCGAAGGTCTCCATGTACCAGACGATGCCGTCTCCCCCGTACCTGCCCACGAACCCCATGGGGTCGGCCGTCCCCTTGGAGACGAACCACTCCAGCACGTCCATGCATCCGCCGATAAGCCTTCCGGAGAACCTGCAGTCCCCGACCGACGACCCCCAGACGGTGGGCTCGTCCTCCTGGAATGACTCCAGTCCGGTGACCCTGTCCACGAAGTCCGTGGCGTGGAACGGGAAGGACCTCTGCTCGGACCTGTTCCCCTCCAGGAACTCCAGGTTCTGCTCCAGGCTGGGATGCCACCGCTCCATTCCGAAATCGCCGAAGTTGCCGCAGTAGACCGTGGCGA
>CALUHQ010000042.1 GCA_944320485.1 Candidatus Methanomethylophilaceae archaeon | reverse complement strand
CTGGTGGCCCCCCAGGTTCATCGTGGAGGCCCACGACCAGACCCGCGGATGGTTCTACTCCCAGCTGGGAGCCGGGGTCATCTCCTTCGACCGCGCCCCCTACGACGAGGTCATGATGCACGGATGGGTGCTGGACCCCAAGGGCCAGAAGATGTCCAAGTCCCTGGGCAACGTCATCGAGCCCCTGGAGCTCATCGACCAGGTCGGCGCGGACTCCCTCAGGTACTACCTGATCAAGAGCAACGCCCCCTGGGAGGACACCGCCTTCCAGAAGGACGGGCCCAAGAACGCCAGGAAGGTGCTGAACACCTACTGGAACGTGGTGAACTTCGCGTCCACCTACATGATCATCGACGGCTACGACCCCGACGCCCACACCCTGGCGGAGATGTCCTCCTACCTGAGGGACGAGGACCGCTGGATGATCTCCAGGACCGAGAAGATGGTGGCCTCCGCCACCGAGTTCATGGAGTCCAGGGAGCTGCACAGGCTGGCCAGGATGCTGGAGGACTACATCATGGAGGACCTCTCCAGGTGGTACGTCTGCCTCGTCAGGGACCGCTCCTGGTCCGAGGACAGGGACATGGCCAACGACAAGAACGCCTCCTACTTCACCCTGCACTACGCCATCATGAGGACCGCGCTGGTGCTGGCCCCCATCGCCCCCCACATCGCGGAGGAGGTCTACCAGCACATGGGCGGCAAGATGCTGACGGTGCACATGGAGGACTGGCCGAAGTCCGATGCGTCGCTGATCGACGAGGACATCGAGCACAGCATGTCCCTGGTCAGCGGCATCGTCGACCTGGTGGCGGCCGAGAGGGCCAAGATGGGCTCCAAGCTCAGGTGGCCCCTGCTCCAGGTGTTCGTCCGCGGGAACGACGCCGACGTGAACAAGGCGGTGAAGAGGTTCGACTCCGTCCTCTGCGACCAGGCCAACGTCAAGAAGGTTGTCTACCTCGGCAAGGACGAGATACCCTCCTCCGAGATGGAGCCCGTGGCGTTCGACGAGGGCACCATCTTCATCGACTTCAGCGTCACCCCCGAGATCGAGGCCGAGGGCTACGCCAGGGAGCTCATCAGGAGGATACAGCAGATGCGCAAGGACATGAGGCTCAACGTGGAGCAGTTCATCGTCTGCCAGGTGTCCGCCGAGGAGAGGCTGGTCGGCCTCTTCGAGACCTGGAGGGACCACATCGCCAACGAGGTCAGGGCCAGGGAGCTGGCCTTCACGTCCTCGCCCGAGGGCGCCCAGGTGAAGACCTGGGACGTCACCGGCAAGGAGATCGTCATCGGAATCTCCCCCGTGGAGTGAACCGGACGGCGACATGACCGCCCGCCGCCGATGAGCGGCGGGCGGTGCAAACGTTTTACCCACCTTCTCTCGGACATTCAGAGCGTGCATGTATCCATCCGGCGTGATTCCGCCGGATGGGCACCAAGTGTATTTCCATGCAGATATCGCCAAAATCAAAGTGTATTTTATGGCTATAATCGAATAAATCAAAGTGTATTTTCTAGCAATATCCTATGAAATCAAAGTGTATTTCCTTCTGTATATATACTATCCAATAAATCACGAATCATGCGCCGCAAGATCACAGAGAGGCTCCTCGAATGGAAACGCTCCGCCAGAAGGACATGCCTCGTTCTCAAGGGGGCCCGCCAGGTCGGCAAGACGTACATCCTGAGGGAGTTCGGCAGGGAGAACTACGACAGCCTCGTCTACTTCGACCTGTCGAGGGACGAGACTGCCAGGAGGATCTTCGACGGGAGCCTGGACGCCGACAGCCTCATCATGGGTCTCAGCACGATCGTCGGCGAATCCAAGCTCATACCAGGGCGCACTCTGATCTTCCTCGACGAGATACAGGACTGCCCCCGCGCGAGGACATCCCTGAAATCCTTCGCCGACGACGGCAGATACGACGTGGTCGCAGCCGGCTCCCTCCTCGGCCTGAGGATGAACGACGTCCCCGACTACCCCGTGGGGTACGAAGAGATCGTCGAGATGCACCCCATGGACTTTGAGGAGTTCATGTGGGCCCTCGGCACGGGAACCGAGGCCATAGAGCACATACGCGGCTGCATCCGTGACAGGAAGCCGATAGGCCAGCCGATTCTGGACATAATGACACGCTACCTGAGATGGTACTGCATCGTCGGTGGGATGCCGGCAGCGGTGGAGACGTTCGCATCCGAACGCAAGTTCGACAATGTCCACACGATCCATTCCGACATCCTGTCGTCGTACATGGATGACGTGTCCAAGCACGCGCCCGCATCGCAGCGCACCAACGTGGCCGGATGCTTCAGGTCCATCGCCGTGCAACTGGCCAGGAAAGGCAAGAGGTTCATGTACTCCAGGGTGGAGCCGACGGAACCGTCGTCCGCAATGGAAGAAGTCGGAGACCCGGATGGAGACGCTTCAGAATCGTGCGCGGGCTCCAGGGACTACTAGTACGCCCTGAACTGGCTGCAGGAGGCGGGCATATCCGTCCCCTGCTTCAACGTCTCCCAGCCGGCGATGCCGCTGGAGGAGTACACAAAGGAAGGGATGTTCAAGCTCTACATGATGGACACGGGTCTCCTGCTCTCACGGTACTCCCCGGGCGTCAGGGCCGGCGTGTTCAACGGTGACATGGACGTGAATCGCGGATCGATGACGGAGAACCTCGTCGCCCAGATGCTGACGGCCCAGGGCTACGTGCTCAGGTACTTCCACAGGGAGGTTGGTTCCGACGGCGGGCGCGACCGTATCGAGATAGACTTCCTGGTGTCAGGTAACCGCGGAATCGTGGCCATAGAGGTCAAATCCGGATCGAACAGGAGCTGCCGCTCGCTCAACAAATGCATCGCCATATACGATGTCAGCGGGATCATGTTCGAGACCCGCGACATCTTCGTCGATGACAAGGGGATCGTCCACTATCCGCTGTTCGCCGCCGCTTTCATGGACTGCATCGACCCGCCCATTCCCATGGAACCCGATTTCGGCATCGTCGACGAGCTGAACAGGATGTTCTGAGAGGCGTGAGATGATGATATCAATATGATATTGTTGGCATCTTTAACCTATTTATCAATTATTGATTGTCATTATGACTTGTCGATATCGGTACGAATTGATTTTACGAATCCTATTCAGATTATTGATGTTGTTATACAATTCCACCAATGCAATGTGGATATCAGTGTTGGATTGCCAAAGCTTCCATCTCCGATGGATGTCGTAACCATACCTCGTTCAACATCACCAACACATCCTGGAGCATGGCATGCGGCTCCCCATCGGCGCAGTACAGCCGGACGAGCGTTGACATCCCCTTTTCTACGGATACATCCATGCACCTGCATGCACAAGGTGAAGATCACCGTCCTGAAAACCACACTCGACAAGGAACTGGCTGACGAGTACGGTGTCGAAGGCATCGGACCCTGCCCGATGCTCCGCGAGGGGCAGGAGTTCCTGGCGGACTACGCGAAGCCAGAGGGGCTCTGCGACGAGGCCTGGAAGGCGATGTACCAGTACGTTTTCGCCCTGGCCCACATGGACGGGGACGAGCTGTTCTACTACAAGGACTGGATCAGGGAGCCCGGTGTGGCGATATGCAGCTGCAACGACGGCCTCAGACCCGTGATTTTCAAGCTGGAGCGCACCGACATAGAATCTGAACCGTGAACCCAGCACACGACACTGACACGTGCATCGCATTCCTCTGGAGACCTGTAACGCAGCGCGACCGATGGACTCCACAGTGTCGGGGGATGATAAACGTCCCAGCCACACCGGCCGGGAAGTAGACCAATTCGATCATATCATAGTGAATCGGCCCGGACCCGGAGGTTGAAGCGGCCTTGACACCACGGCCATAAGGAAAAGAGTGTTCGGAAATGGGATGCCTCCCCGCCCCGGCTTCTTGGGGCGGGTCGGAATCGGTTTCATGGTCACTGGCCGTTGAGCATCCTGTCGACGACCAGGAACGTGTCGGTGACGGTGTCCCTGGACCGTATGTCCTCCGGGGACACCCACTCGAACGCCTCGTTCTCGTCGTTGAGCACGGGGTCGACAGCGTCCAGCCTGAACAGGAACGGGTGGACCCTCCACAGGACCTTGCCCTCCCTGACGTGCACCGGCTTGGTGGTCGCATCCGGCTCCCCGACCTTCAGGCCGGTCTCCTCGGCGATCTCCCTGCGGGCCGCCTGCTCCGGGGTCTCCCCGGGCTCGATCTTCCCCGCGACCAGGGACCACATCCCCGGGAACGAATGGCATGAGTCCGGGCGCTTGAGCAACAGCACCTTCCCGTCCACCATCACGGCGGATGACACGGTGTCCCTCATCTCCACGCCCTCGATGTCCACCGTCCCGGCGTCGGCGTCCACGGTCACCATGTCCCCGTCCTGGAACATGTACACAGTGGGTACGCTGTCCACCATCGGGATGGAAGATATCACCGCGCCGGTGGCCACGATGGTCTCCGCGGACTCGTTGACGACAGCGGCGGGGGCCACCCCGTGGACCATCAGGTCGTACATCACGAAGGAACCGACGGTGCTGCCCTTGCCCTTGGGGAACACCAGGACCTTCCCGGCCACGTTGCCGCCGCGACCGACGCGAAGCTCACCGGTGGAGCCGTCCACGCCGCCGAGGAAGCTCAGGGGCTCCTCCAGCATGACTACCTCCCCGCGGGCCTTACCGGGGGATATGGTGCGTCCGTTCACGATCACATTACCAGCTCCATGAGCGCGGGGATGTCCCTGCACATAGCCTTCTGCGAGCACAGCGTCGGAAGGTAGTTGCCCGCCTTGGCGGAGTTGCTCCCGGTGCGCTGGAACGCACCCTCTATGGGGGCTACCACCATGCAGGTGTCGGCCAGCACCGGCCCGAACTCCTCCATGACCTTGACGTCCTCGGGACATCTGGCTCTCACCTCCTCGGAGGTACAGAACCAGATCTCGACGTCCTTGTTCACCTTCCTCTTGCCCTTCAGGAACGCGGCGATCTGGTGCATCTCCTTGTCCGTGAGGTGGGGGCATCCGATGGCGATGAGCTGCACGTCGTCGACGGTGTTCAGCTTGTCGTAGGCCGCCTTCAGCTCCTCCTCTCCTATGCTGACCTCCTCCAGACCCGACACATCGAAGGAGCCTGCCTCAGGGGTCGCGCCCTCGGCGTGCCATAGTGCGACCGAACCAGACGCTGCCATGGCCGCGGACAGGGCCTTCGCCTCCTCGGTCTCCGGGGATATCCCCCTGAAGTACGGGACGCCGGAGCCTATGGCCATCCCGACCGCCTGACCCAGCAGGGAGTACGAGAACACCGAGCCGTCGATGTCCGCGTCGATGACCACCGTCGGCCTCCTGTTATCGTCCAGATGGAGCCCGTAGTTCGCCGTCTTGCCCAGGATGGCGGCGGCGAGGGCCCCCGGCCCTCCCTCCCTGTTGGTCCTGGCACCTATGAACGAGTTCACGAACGACAGCGCGGACGACTCCGCCCATGCCACGTGGTCGCCGAAGGACGGCACGTTGGCGCCGGTGTACGGGGTGCAGGAGCATGTGGTCCTGAGACCCATCTGCCCGTACAGGTCTATGATCCTCAGCTGTTTCTCTGCGAACTCCGGGGTGATGTGCATCTCCGCCCAGCGGGTCCTGTCCATGCCGACGGGGTTGAGCGTCGACAGCACGCTGACCCTCGCGCCCCCCGCGGCCATGTCCTCGAGGTACTTCAGCCCCCCGTCGCCGATGGTCTTGTACGACGCACCGGAAAGATGCGCCGACGTGATGTCGATGAGGTCCTCGGCCCCGTAGATCTTGCCCAGGGCCGTGACCAGCTCCATCGCCTTCTGCTTCCCTTCGCCCTCCTCTCCGTTGAGGATGGCCTCCTCCTCCCTTGTGAGGTCCATGGTCTTTGAACGGCGCCCGACTATTTAGGATTCGGTTCCCCAGGCAGGCGAGGGGCACCACGTGTATCCCGTCCGGCCTCGTGTACGCGGCCCCGGAGGCCGTGACCACCATCAGGAACGACGGCGCGCCCATCTCGTCGGAATCCACCTTTTCCCTCAGCCTGATGAGGTTCTCCGCGCCCTTGTCCGCCCATGCGTCGGTGAGCTTGATCTCCGCGGCGCCCCACCTGCCGTCCCACAGATGGATGACCGCATCCACCTCCAGTCCGTCCTCGTCGCGGTAGTGGAACACCTCCCCCTCCAGGAGCTGGGCGTACACCCTGAGGTCGCGCAGGGCCATGGTCTCGAACAGGAGCCCGAAAGTCTCCGGGTCGTGCAGGACGTCGTCCTTCCCGGCACCCAGGAAGTACGCGGCGATGGCTGGGTCGGCCAGGTACCTGGTGTCGGAGGTCCTCACGGTGGTCTTGGAGCGCAGCTTCGGCGACCATGACGGCAGGTCGTCCGTGACGCACAGGTCGGCCAGGTGGGATAGGTACTCGTACACGGTGTTGATGGATATCCTGGCGCTTCCGGACCCGTTGACGTCCTCGACCAGCGTCGATGCCCGGGCCTGGGACGCCGTGTTCCTGGACAGGAACCTCATCAGGGCCCTCATCTTCCTGATGTCGCGGACCTTCCCGTCGGATGTGTCGACCTTGCCCTCCAGGAGCGTCTCGCAGTAGCTCCTCACGACCTTGTGCGCATCCATGTCGTCGAGTCCGACGGTCTCCGGCCATCCTCCGCGGACTATCTCCCCCGCGATGTCGTCCAGTTCGAGCCTGGACAGCCCCATGACCTTCGGACATCCGTCGAAAAGGGCCCCGAGACTCACCTCGCTGGTGCTGTTTCCCGACTCCGACAGGGTCATCGTCCTCATCCGTATGCGGGAGATCCTGCCGGACCCGGAATGCCTGATCCGGTCGTCGTCCATCCTGAAGGATACCGACCCGGTGAGGATGAACTGCCCCTTCTTCTTCGAGAGGTCCACGTTGTAGCGGACCGCATCCCATAGCTCGGGTATGCTCTGCCACTCGTCTATCAGTAGCGGCCTCTCCCCGCTCAGGACGAGCTGCGGGTCCATGTCGGCCAGGGCCCTGTAGCGGGTGTACTGCCTCTCGTCCTGCAGGGAGATCACACCCTTGGCCAACCTTGAGGCGGTGGTCGTCTTACCGCACCATTTCGGACCCGTCACAACCACGGCACCGAACAGCCTGAGGTTGTCCCTTATCACCTCGTCCAGGTGACGTGGCATGTAGTCGTTGCCCATGCTCGTGAATCTCGGTCTGGGTATATCAACCATTGTAGAGTTTACCGATGGTTCCGTTGGAGAGTTTACCGGTGATTCCGTTGGAGAGTTTACCGGTTGTTTCACTGTGGAGTTCACCGGACACGACGGATTCACATGACCGCCAGGTACCTTCCGCCGATCGCCCCGGCGACGCAGAGCACCGAGTTCAGGACGATGTTCCCGCCGGCCTGCCAGTACTGCCCGTCGCAGAGGAGGTTGACCGTGTCGATGGAGAATGTGGACATGGTGGTGAACGCCCCGAAGAACCCCGTGAACACCATGGTCTTCATCGGGCCGTCGGCATAGATGCCGTAGCGGAACATCAGGAACGATGCGAGACAGCATCCGACGATGTTCACGATGAAGGTGGCCCACGGGAACCCGGTCTCCACAGTCCTGTACACGCAGAACCTGGCCAGCGCGCCCATGGCCCCGCCTGCTGCCACGGCGACGAACGGGATCACGGGACCTAGATCCATGGCACGGCGAACATCCGTCCCGGATTTACCTGTTTCCCGTACCATAGGCCAGACGAAAATGCTTTTTCCGAGCCCTTCCTCGGCTCGTTTAAATAATAGTTGCATTTATCAAACCATATGGACCTTGAACAGGAGATCGACCGCTTCTTCGCCGCGAAGCTGATCAGCGAGTTCCGCTTCGTCAGGAAGTGCTCGTGGGACGTCAGCTACCAGTCGCTGCTCTACCTGAACCTGATCAGGTACTGCGGCGGCTCCACCGTCGGGAGGCTGGCGGACATCCTCGGAATCGACAAGTCCACGGCGTCCAGGAAGGTGGACGCCCTGGTCAGGGACGGGATGGTCTCCAAGGTCCGCGACGATTCGGATGGAAGAATCCACAGGCTGGAGCTCACGCCGGAATGGTCCCGGATGTACGATGACGACGATGTCCCCTACGACAGGGCGGTGGCCCGCATGCTGTCCGAGTTCTCGGAAGATGAGGTATCCGCCGTCTGCAGGGCCATGCGGATAATATCCGAGGAGCTGGAGAAGGGATGACGATGGACGACCACGAGATGTACGGCCGCATGCCTGTGTGGCGCCTGTTCCTGAAGTGCGCCATACCCGGGATGGTCTCCGGGCTCGTCTGGGCCTTCTGCTCCATAGTGGACGGGATATTCGTGGGGAACTACCTGGGAAGCGACGCCCTGGCCGCGGTGAACATCGCCTGGCCCATCATGACGGTGTTCATGGCAGTCTCGGACATGGTGGCCGCCGGGTCGTCCGTGAGGATATCGATGCACCTGGGAGACGGCGATATCGACAGTGCCAGAAGGGTGTTCACAGGATCTGTCAAACTGATAGTCGCCATCTCTGTGGGGTTCCTGCTGATAGGCGTGCTGCTGGGCGACCCGATGGTCCGCGCGCTCGGGGCGGATGGCTTCGTGGCCGAGACCGCCGCCCAGTACATCGCGGTGTTCTCGCTGTTCGCGCCGGTGGGGCTGCTGTTCTTCGCCACCGACAACTACCTGAGAATCTGCGGGGCCGTGAACCTCAGCATGTACATCAACGTCGGTGTCGCGGTGCTGAACATCGTCCTGCTGGCGGTGATGATCGGATGGCTGGGCTGCGGGACCTGGGCCAGCGCGTTCGCCACCAGCCTCAGCATAGCGGTCGGCTCGCTGGTCGCTCTGGTCCCGTTCCTCCGCAGGAGGTACGTGCTGGTGTTCACCAGGGGCTGGATGGACCTCGCGACCACGAGGAGGGTCCTGTACAACGGGACGTCCACGTTCTTCAACAGCGTCTCCGGGTCCCTGTACGGCATAATAGCCAACGCGGTGCTCCTGGCGGTGGCCGGCAACGACGGCGTCGCGGCGTACGGGATCATCATGTACGTCAACTCCATCGTGTTCTCCCTGTTCGTGGGCATGGACGCCGCCATGCAGCCTGCCATAAGCTACAACCACGGCGCCGGAGACGGGCCAAGGGTGAGATCCCTCTTCGCGGTTATGTCCGTAGTGTCCGCCGCCATGGGTGTGGCGGTGGCCGCGCTGTGCATCCTGGCCGACGGGCCGCTGACGCACCTGTTCCTGGGGGACAACAGCCCCGCGGTGGGGTCCATGGCCGCGGATGGCCTGACCATATTCGCGCTGACGTACCTGCTGTCATGGGTGGCGGTGAACATCAACCAGGCCCTGGCCGCCACCGACCTGCCGGCCCACGCATTATCCATCGGGGTGATGTCCCAGCTGTTCCTGCCGGCGGCTTTCCTTCTGCCGATGTCCGCGCTGGGCGTGGACGGGGTGTGGTGGTCCATGGTCGCCGCTTCGGTGGCGTCGGCGGTGTTCTCTGCCGTAATGCTGGCACTCGGTGCCAGGAGGGGGATCTTCAGAACCCACGAGCCGCTGGACGGGGCGCAAGTGCATTAAGATGCATATCGCATATCGAAGGCCGATATGGAATTAGAACTGATGCACCGGACGGTCCGCGTCTGCTCCCTGGACATCGACGAGTGGGACGGCGGCATACTCGGGGTCTCGGACATAGGCAGACCGGAGCACATGCCCGCGGGGACCGTGGTCCCGGGACCAAGACTCAGGTCCGAACTGAACGGATGGTAGACCTCCCGCACCATACCCAGGGGCCGCGACGGCATCAGGGATGTCACGGATTCCCTCGGTCTGGCCGATGTGAAGTCGCTCCTGACGGGGTCGCTGGGCCTCAGCCTCTCGGACCAGTACTGGATCCGTCCGATCGGATCCGATCTGGGATGGGAAGACGTCAACCTTTTCGACAACCCGTTCCCGGAGAACCTCGGGGACCTCCTGTTCGGAAGGGGATGCGATCCCTGCCAGGTGAAGCTGCCGTCGCCGGATCTCACGACCGACGGCGTCCTGAGGAAGCGCTGGAAGATCATCCATAGGAGGAGGTGCCTTCTCAAGTCCGGCACGGAACCCTACGGTCAGGAACCGTACAACGAGGTCGCCGCGTCCATGGTCATGGAATCACTGGGCATCCCCCATGTCCCGTACACGCTGGGATGCGAAAACGGACGTACGTGCTGCATCTGCGAGGACTTCGTGGACAGGGACTCGGACCTGGTGACCGCCAGCCGCATCTATGGGTCAAGAACAAAGGATAACAGGACCTCGCCCTACAAGCACTTCGTAGACGCATGCTTAGACCTCGGCGTGGACATCGTCCCGTTCCTGGACCGGACGATCGTCCTGGACTTCATCCTCGCGAACGACGACCGCCATCTGAACAACTTCGGGCTCCTCCGCGACGCGGAGAGCCTGGACTGGATAGGTCCCGCCCCGATCTACGACACCGGCTCCTCCCTGGGGTGCAGGCTGCCAGCGGAGAGGATACGCCCGGAGGCCGGAAACCCGACCAAGCCGTTCAGGAGGGACCCCTTCAGACAGATGGAACTGGTCACCGACCTCGGATTGGTCGACGGGGACGCGCTGGCCCGCGTGCCCGGGATCGTAAGGGAGGTCCTGTCCGGGAACGACATCGCCAGCGCCAACGGCAGGCTCGAGGGGATCGTCGGGCTGGTGGAGGACCGCGTGTCGCACGTGATGTCGATGATATGAGAAACGACTGATGAGACCCTAAGCATCAATGCCCAATCTCAATATAATCAACGATGCTACGAAAACATCGCAATCGAATGGTAATTTCAAGGGAGGGGGATGTCCCCCTGACCCTCAGATGCCCTGGATCTTTATCATAGACCTGAGGCAGAACGGGATCTTGTCGCTGTTGTTCTTGTGGAACTCCACGCACTCCATGTAGTTCCCGTGCCTGGGACACTCGGTCTTGGGGCAGTTGCAGTTGGGATTCAGTTCCTGAGCCATGTACTGGAATCGCCTGAGCCGAATTTACGCTTTTCATTCCTGACACGACGCCGATCTGGGAGAAAGTGATACAGTGAGTGATACAGTGAGTGATACAGTGAATCATTCACCCCATCTTCATCTGACCTCTTCCGGACGCGGCTTCGCGATGTCGGCGAACTTGAAGTCCATGGCCTTCGGAAGGTCCGCCACCGCCATCTCGATCTGGTACCCCACCTTCCCTGCGCTGAAGTAGATGCGCTCATGCCCCTGGGCCGAGGAATCGATGGTGACCCTCATGGGCCTCTTGGTGCACAGCGGGGAGCACCCCCCGTGCACGTAACCGGTCAGCGGAAGCAGCTCCGCCGACTTGATCATCGACACGGACTTCTCCCCCACGCTGGCGGCCGCCTTCTTCAGGTCCAGGTCGCCGGTGACCGGCACCAGGAACACGTAGTAGCTCTTCGGGGCCCCGACGGTGACCAGGGTCTTGAAGACCTCCGCCGGATCCTGGCCCTGGACCCTGGCTACCTCCGCGCCGCTGAGGGCCCCTCCCTCGTAGTGGTGGGTCTCATACGGGATCCCGAGCCTGTCCAGGTGCCTCATGGGGTTGGTCTTCTGCTCCATGCGACGCAATCCCCCTGGCGGTTATTTCACTGTGTCGAATCTGTCCGCCTGTCGGACGGCAACCTATATTAGGGGAATCGCCTAGAGCCGTACCAGAGGCTTCATATGAGCAACATATGGCACGACATCAGCCCGAAGAGGATCTCCCCCAACGACTTCATGGTCGTCGTCGAGATCCCCAAGGGGAGCAAGAACAAGTACGAGCTTGACAAGGAGACCGGACTCCTGAAACTGGACAGGATCCTCTACACCTCGACCCACTACCCGGCGAGCTACGGCTTCATACCCCGCACCTACGCGGACGACGGGGACCCCCTGGACGCCCTCGTCCTCTGCTCCGAGCCCATCATCCCCATGACCCTCGTCAGATGCTACCCCATCGGCGCCATCAAGATGATCGACAACGGCGCCAACGACGAGAAGATCATAGCCATCCCCTTCGACGACCCCACCTACAACGGCTACAGGGACATCTCCGAGCTGCCCAAGCACATCTTCGACGAGATGGCCCACTTCTTCACCGTCTACAAGGCCCTGGAGAACAAGACCACGGCCGTCGACGAGATCATCGGGTCCGACCAGGTCGAGGGCATCATCAAGGGCGCCATCGACCACTACAAGGACTGCTTCTGCTGATCCCGCGGCCACGACCGCATAAACCCCTTAATCCCCTATTCTCGAACCGTCGCATCCGATGTATCCCTTTTGCATTCCGCTGAAAAATATTCGTATCTGGTTTACATTCTGCTGAAATATTCCTGAAATCCATTTGAATTCTGCTGAATTTTCCCTATGATTCGATATGAATTCTGCTGACTGGCCAAGATCTGGCACATCGACGTCCGAAGATGGACCGTCTCAGGTCTGTTGATCAGACGATATTCGATCGCCCAGAGCATAGGAATGGTCGATTGAATCACGACTTTGATGATGCCGAAAGAGTGTCGGTCGGACTTCAACACCTATCGTTCCGACATAGTGTAGAAATCTAGGGTACCCTCCGCATTGAACCTGTTGACTGACGATTCACCCCTCTTCAGTGTTACCTATCTGACAGGATGTTCGATGGGAAGGCCTGACTTGAACGGCCCTTACATGACGGGTCGTTCCGGAGTATCCTTTATAACACGGCATCGATTAACGCCGTTTATGGAATACGACATGGTCATCTACGAGTCCGAGGACGCCAGGAACAGGGACCCCTCCGACACCCGGAGGTTCGACGCATCGTGCGAATCCCTGAAGGCCGCCGGGATCGTCGTCGGCAGGGTGATGTGCACATCACCGGCCGACCTGCCGGAGGGGGAGGCCTCGGACATAGTCGCGGAGCATGGCATGGGAGCGCTCCCGCTGGCCATGTACCAGGCCGTCCCCATCAGCATCGGCGAGTACCCATCCGACCAGGACCTGGCCGACTTCCTGGACGCGCCCGACGGGACCCTCAGCGTGAACAAGCAGGGCCCGCCGGCCATGGGCAACGACATCATGCCCGCCTGCGCCTGCGGGAACAGGACCAGATGATGACAGGTCGCCGGTCCGATAGGGACCGGCGGCCTCCCTCATCACCAGGAGCCGAGGAAACCTGAACGATCACGTCACAGAACGATTGTAGAAAGATTGTATTCGGATTATATCGATTATTAGAATAATTCAGTATAATGAAATAATCTTCATTTGAAATACCGACAATTATTCTTTATCATCATCTAATTCTCACTGATTTATTAAATATTTACCATAATTACCCAATAATTCTTTGAATTTCATCTAATTTGATTATTCTTATTATTATTTCGATTATCAGAATCTGATAATGATTATATCGTATGAGTCCGTATACAACCCCATGGTCAGACCGGTATTCTCAGACGGCAAATGCACCACCCCCGAAGGTGTGACCTTCGAAGCTAAGAGATCGAAGGGTGGCCTTCCCAAGAGCTTCTGGGAGACGTACTCGTCGTTCGCCAACACCCATGGCGGATGCATCGCGCTCGGCGTATCGGAGAGCGAGGACGGTCTGGTCGTGGAGGGGGTCCCGGATGTCGACGGGACCCTGAAGGGCCTGTGGAACAACCTGAACAACCGGGAGAAGGTCAGTGTGAACCTCCTCTCCGATGCGGATGTCACCGTCCAGGATGTGGACGGTAAGAAGGTCATACTCGTTGACGTGCCGCGGGCCTCCAGGATGGACCGCCCCGTGTTCCTGGACGGGAACGACCGCAACACGTTCAGGAGACAGAACGACGGCGATTACAAGTGCGACCCGGAGGAGATAAGGTCGATGATCTCCGACTCCCTCTCCGGAACGACCGACAGGGTCCCCATCCGCACATCGGAGATCGAAGACCTGGACAGGGACACCATCAAGTCCTACAGGAACAGCCTCCGCACGCTGAAGCCCGAGCACCCGTGGAACAGATGCGATGACACGGAGTTCCTGAGAAGGATTGGGGCGGCGGTCAGGGACGGCGACACCGTCCGTCCCACCATGGCTGGACTGCTCATGTTCGGGGAATCATATCTCATACAATCAGAGATGGTCAACTACCACCTGGACTACCGCCAGTACCACGAGGGGAACGACTGGAGCTACAGGCTGTCGAGCGGCGATGGGGAGTGGTCGGGGAACGTGTTCGACTTCTACATCTCCGTGATGAACCATGCACGGACCACCATCGGAAGACCGTTCGCCATCTCCGGCGACATGAGACGCGTCGAAGGCTCCCCCGTGGACGTCTGCATCAGGGAGATGCTCATCAACGCCCTGGTCAACGCCGACTACAGGGGCAGGGGCGGGGTCGTAGTAGAGCTCCGCCCGGGATCGTTCACGACCCGGAACCCGGGGACGTTCCGCATACCCCTCGAAGAGGCGGAGGAGGGCGGGATCAGCGACCCCAGGAACAGGACGATGTCGATCATGTTCTCCCTCATAGGATTGGTCGAGCGCGCAGGCACAGGCATACCGCGCATGAGGCAGGCCTGCAGGGACGTTGGCCTGCCGGACCCGCGGTTCTCCGAGGACTACGAGCCCGAGAGGGTGACCGTCACCCTGTCCCTCATCGGACGTCAAGAGGAGGACGACCTGGAATCGTCGATACTCCGCCTGATATCGTCAGACGGAAGGATATCCATGGACGAGATGTCCAGGCGCCTCGGGGTGTCCAGGTCCGCGGTGATCAAGACCATCGACCGTCTGAAGGACAGAGGGGTGCTGTCGCGCGAGGGAGGAACCCGCGGAAGATGGGTCCTCTCTGGGAAACGGCGATACCCGATCACCGATACCGGTTCGTCAGGGTCCGTACACAGTCACTGAATCATGTGCACGTGAGAAAGAGATCCGCCCTCCCGAACACCATCAGGAGGGCAGGATGGTTTTGGATCCGCCGGCCCGGGTCGGGCCGACGCCTCCTCTTCACTGCCCCTGGGATATGTTCCGACCCATCAGGTTATCAGAGACGAGACCATATCCCCGGGATATGATGATAAGGATCGACGGCACGGTGCAGGGGGTCGGGTTCAGGCCCGCGGTGTACCGCGCCGCCGTCCGCGCCGGCGCATCCGGCTCGGTGTGGAACGACGGATCGTCGGTGGTCATAGACACCGACCGCGGGGAGGAGCTCCTGGACGAGCTGATGTCCGACCTGCCGCCGCTGGCGGAGGTCCGCTCCGTCGTCAGGGACGACGTGCCCTACACGGGAACCGACGGCTTCTCAATCGTCCGGTCATCGGGACAGGGCAGCGGCGCATCCATCCCCGCGGACAGCGCGGTGTGCGACAAATGCGTGAGGGAGATCTTCTCGCCCGGACGCAGGCACCTCTACCCGTTCACGACATGCACCGACTGCGGGCCCAGGTTCACCCTCCTCAGGGGGATGCCCTACGACCGTCCGCTGACGTCCATGGACGGGTTCCCCCTATGCCCGGAATGCTCCGAGGAGTTCTCCGACCCTGCGGACAGGAGGTTCCACCACCAGACGGTGTGCTGTCCGGTCTGCGGGCCCAGGTACAGATTGGAGCTCTCCGACGGCACCGTGGTGGACGACGACCCGATAGGCGTCCTGGCAGGGATGCTGGACGAAGGCGCCAGGGCCGTGGTCAAGGGCTGGGGAGGCATGCACATATGCTGCAGCCTTGACGTCCTCGGGGAGATGAGGGAGTGGTACGGGAGACCCAACAAGCCGTTCGCCGTCATGTGCAGGGACATGGACGCGCTCCGCAGGTACGCCGACCCGACGCCCGAGGAGAAGTCGGAGCTGCTGTCCCCGCACCGCCCCATAGTCCTGGCGAGGAAGGTCCCCTCCGGACCGACGGAGCTCGCCTCCCCGGGACTGGACAACATCGGCGTCTTCCTGCCGTACACCGGCATGCACCACATACTATTCTCCAGGCTGGAGCACGACGCCCTGGTCATGACCTCGGCAAACGTGCCGGGTGAGCCCATGGTGATCGACGACGTTAGGGCGAGGGAGCTGGGCGCTGACGCCTACCTGCTCCATGACCAGCCCATACTGAACCGCGCCGACGACACCGTGCTGAGGATGCACGGAGACAGGACCCAGTACATCCGCAGGTCCAGGGGGAGCATCCCCTTCGGCCTGGACATCGGCATGGCAGGGGACGTCGTGGCCGTGGGAGCCCAGGAGAACCTCACCGGCGCCGTGGCATCGGACGGCGTGATATGGCCGACCCAGTACATCGGGAACGGGGAGAAGGTCGGCGTGCCGGAGTACCTGGAGGAGGCCGTCCGCACCCAGATGCGCTTCGTGGGATGCGAGCCCAAGGCGGTAGCCATGGACCTCCATCCCGGATATTCCAACCGCAGGTTCGCCAGGTCGCTGGCGGAGGAGTTCGGCGCCGAGACCGTGGAGGTACAGCACCACTGGGCCCATGCGGCATCGCTGATGGCCGACAACAGGTTATCCTCATGTGCCGCGCTGACCCTGGACGGGACCGGGCACGGTGACGACGGCATGGCCTGGGGAGGGGAGGTGCTGTCATCCGATCTCTCCGGATGCCGGCGCGTCGCACATCTGGAGTACATACCGCTCCTGGGGTCCGAGAGGGCACTCTACGACCTCAGGAGACTGAAATTCGCGATCGACACGATCAACGGCGAGGAGAACCACGACTTCTCGGACAGGGATGCCGCGGTGATGTCCAAGCTTATGGACAGGAGCGTCCGCAGCTCCTCCATGGGGAGGGTCCTGGACGCGCTGGCTTACACCCTCGGCGTCTGCAGGGAGCGCACCTACGACGGCGAACCGGCCATGAGGCTGGAGCCCCTGCTCGCCAAGGGAAGACTGGTGGACGGGTTCGAGACCGAGACCGTGGGCGGGGTCGTGAAGACGGCCCATCTGTTCTCCCGGATAGACGATGACGTCAGGCCGGAGGACGCCGCATACTCCATCGTATATAACATCATGCGGGAGCTGGTGCAGTCAGCCATCGAGGCCGCCGACTCTGACGGCCTGGATGCGGTCGGGATCACCGGCGGTGTGTCGGTCAACGGCACCATCTCCCGGATGTTCGAGGATATGGTTATATCATCCCTCCATCCTATCGCGATGCATAAGGACGTCCCCAACGGGGACGGGGGCATCTCGGTCGGACAGGCCGCGATCGCCCTGAGGAGGATACAATGAGCAACACCCTGTTCGTTCTGCTCGATGGAGCCGAGGACGACCCTAACCCGCTGATGGACGGTAGGAAACCCTACGAGGTGGCCGAGATGCCGTACCTGGAGAGCAGGGCCCCCCACAGGCTCAAGACCACCGGGAGGGGCTACACGCAGCTCTTCCTGAACGAGTTCTTCACCGGCCATCCGCCGGAGATACCGCGCGCCGCCCTGGAGGCGCTGGGGCTGGGCCTTCCCATACAGGACCCCAAGCGCACGGCTTACCGCCTGAGCCCCGCCGACGTCAGCGACGGGATGGTCAGGTGGTGCTACAACACCGCCGACATCAAGGACGAGCTGGAGGAGAGGGTGATGTCCCACATGGACATGCTGTCCGAGTACGACCCTGCCATCAAGTTCTTCATAGAGGGCCGCGCGGTGCTTACCATGGAGAGCGACCAGGTCCCGGACCTGCCCGCTCCACCCAAGGACGCCCCGTTCGTCGAGGTCCCCGGGAAGCTGGGCGAGCTCGTCATGAAGGTGGCGTCCGAGATGGGAGGCATCACCGGGTACCCCTGGGGATGCGGCAAGTTCGGACACCAGTACGAGCCCTTCCCCGAGCTGGCGCCGATGACCGCCGTCTCCGACAGCCCGACGTCGATGGGCATCTGTGCATCCCTCGGGATGGAGACCCACGTGATCGACGACCTGGAGGCCAGGTTCCCCATAGCCAGGGACGCCCTGGAAAGGGGCAACGTCTTCCTGCACGTCGACGAGGTGGACGAGTACAGCCACCAGAAGGACCCGTTCAAGAAGAAGGCCGTCCTGGAGGAGACCGACCGCCTCATGGAGAAGTACTTCCCGGACGTGGAGAACATAATCTACTTCGTGGACCACGGCACGTCCTGCGTGACCGGGGAGCACATCCTAATGGACGTCCCCCTGTGGACCAGCATAGACACCGGGCTCCCGGACGGCACCATGGTGCCCCTGGACCAGGTGGTGCAAACGCTTTTGCGCAACACTCGGTGAGACTGATGGAGTTCGAACTGCCGCCCTCCCTGGGCGTATACGGAAACGAGAAGATCGCCAAAGACATCCTGTCCAGGATCTGGGGGAAGCGCGGTGTGTTCACATGCACCGTGGCCAACACCCGCACGTCCACCATACCGGGGGTCTCGGATGCGGGGGACACCCCCGAGCTGACCATGTTCACCCCCGCGGCGGACGCGGAGCTCCTGGTCAGCGGCAAGACCACCTGCATGAAGGGCATACCCATCAACCCCGGAGGCATACCCACCCCGGCGACCCTCACCAAGGCCGCCCTCGAGCTGTCCGGCATGCCGTACTACATCGTCAACGGCGGATGCGAGGTCATCCCCTACGTCCCCTACTTCGACATGGGCGGGGAATGCGGAGAGAAGATCACCACCGGCAAGTCCGTGAAGAACGTCAGGGAGGAGTACGAGAAGGGCTACATGCTCGGCGAGATGCTCGCCAGGGCGTACGACTTCGTGATCATCAGCGAGAGCTGCGCCGGAGGGACGACCACAGCCCTGGCCGTGATGATGGCCATGGGCGTTCTGAAGGAGAACCTGGTCAGCAGCAGCTCCCCCAACAACCCCAAGGAGCTCAAGAGCAGACTCGTGGCCGAGGCCCTGGAGGCCGCCGGCGTGAAGCCCGGCGACCTCGCCGACGACCCGCTGAAGGCGATCGAGTACGTGGGCGACCCGATGATGCCCGCCAACATCGGCATCCTCTGCGGTGCCGCCAAGTCCGTGCCGGTGATCGTGGGGGGCGGGACCCAGCTCGCCGCAGTGATGGCAGGAGCCGTGGCGCTGCACCCGGAGCTGGTCGGTAACTTCCTGCAGGGGACCACCAGGTGGCTCATGAACGACCCCAACTCCAGCATGAAGAGGATCATCGACTCTGTCTCCCCGGACGTTCCGATAGTGTACGTCAACGTGGACTACAGCGACAGCCCGTACGAGGGGCTCCAGGCATACGAGTGGGGCTTCATCAAGGAGGGCGTCGGCTGCGGAGGCGCATCCGTTGGAGCGGTCATCGAGTCCGAGGGCCGCATAACCTGCGATGCGCTGGAGGACCGCGTCCACACCATCTATAGGGGAATAATGGGCCTCTGAACGATCCACCGAGGGAGGGACAACCCTCCCTCCCAACCATTTCTCGGAAACGACGCCGCACGTTCAGGCGGCGTCCGATGTTACGATGTGCGTGATGATGGGGAAACGATTCACTTCGGAAAACCGACCTTGAAGTGACGCCTCATGTTGTCCATCATCTCGGAGAGCTCCCCCGATTCGAGGTCCATCTCCCCGGCGCGGGATTTGAGTTCGTATGCCAGCATGTTGGCCATGCAGTACATCTCCCCCGCATCGGTGTAAGAGTACAGCGGGATCCTCTGTCCGGACCCGGATGTGCGGACCTTCAGGATGCCGGACTCCAGGAGGTCCGTCAGGACATGGCTGATCCTCTTGGGGGTCCCGACCAGGTCGTAGAGGTCAGATTCTTTGACCTCTCCCCTGTCCCAGATCCTCAGGAGCACCCTCCTCTGGAGCTCTATGTCACCGACCCTTGGGCCGACCCTGCCCACCATGCAGGGATGTTATGTCCTTGCCTTTCAATTGGATTATTGAATCAATCGTATAGCGCTCAATCATAGTTATTGCGCTTGATGATTGATTCAATTCAGCTATATCGACCTGAGACCTGACATCATCCGGAAGTACGGATGCCGGTCCTGGATGGGGGGATCAGTCCTGGAAGTAGCTCCTGGCCAGGTCCAGCTCCCTCTGGGTGTTGACGTTGACGGACAGCTCGACCCAGTTGGTCTGGAACAGGTACTCCTCCAGATAGTCCCCGGCAAGGGTCCTCGGACGGTTCATGATGCACAGCCCGGACAGCACCCAGTTGCGGCCGCCGTCCTCCCTCGTGTAGGACGGCGTGATACCGACCCCTCTCACGGTCCTCTCGTCGACCACGGCTATGGCCGACTCCATGGTGCCGGGCGCGAAGTACTCTATGAAGGTGTCGACCACCTCCGTGGTCAGCAGGGGGAGGTCGGACGGACAGGTGAGCACGTACTCCCCGTTCATGGTCTCGAAAGCCTGATGGAGGTCGTCCATGAAGCTCTCGCCCGATGTGCGTATGGTCTCCACCCCTGTGCCGTTCAGGAACCTCTCCGTCTCGGGGGTGTTGTCGCTCACGGACACCAGGACCCTCTCGATGTGGGATGACGCCTGCAGGGCGTCCACCACCCTCTGCACGGTGTGCATCCCGCCGACGATCTGCATCGGCTTCTCGATGCCGCAGTTGCCCATCCTCGAACCTTTGCCACCCGCGTTGACTAGTGCCTCCAACAGCATCACCACACGAACACGGAGACGGCGAGGGCCATGAAGAAGACCACGAAGAGCCTTGCGATCTCGTTGGTCGCCCCGAGTATATCCCCGTTGACCATGCCGAACACCTCGTTGGACTTCCTGGCCATGAGGTACCCGACCGCCCAGGACACGACCAGCCCGAAGACCACGCAGACGAGGACGATCTCGATGTTGAAGAAGGCGTCGTTGAGCCCCATCAGGAGGTTGTACGCGATCAGACCGATCATGCCGACCACGAGGCCCAGCACCAGGCTGATGATCGTGGAGTGGACCGCGGAACCTGTGTCCGTGAGCCCGACCTGCCTCCCGGCCATGCCGTTGCCCGGTTTGCCATACGCCGCGGCCACGACCATCGCGTTCTTGACCATCACCTCGGCGACAGCCGCCAGGACGATCAGGTAGGCCCCGATGTAGCTGTATACCGAGAACGAGGCCAGCGTCACGATGAGGGCGACCCCCAGTCCCCCGGCGCCCACAAGGGTGTCCTTGAGGGCGCGGACATGGTCCTCCTGCGTACCGGAGACGATCATGCCGTCCCCGAAGTCGGTGAGGCCGTCGAAGTGGATGAAGCGGCTCCCCACGTAGACCGTCGCCAGCACGGCTATCGCCATGATGGCCGACGACCCGAAAAAGACCTCCCTGGACAGAAGGATGAGCACGATCATCTCGATGATGATCAGCACGGAGAAGAACAGCCCGGCCACCGGGGCCAGGTAGAACTTCCTCTCCATCGCATCCATGTCCTCTTGCGTAATATCCTGCTGCCAGATGGTGAAGAACGACACCATCGCCTTGAGCGGGGACCCTCCCCCAGAACTGTTCTCCTCCGACATCTCAATCGCCTGCGTACCTGCAGATCGCCGCCACCGCGGCATGAACCGTATCCTCCGAATCGTCGGGGACATGTCCGGTCACGTCCCCTATTAGCCTGAAAACGAGTTTCCTCTCGGCCGGACTTCCGTCGTCCGCCATCGAGTCCGCCCTGGCCGCGCAATGCATGGCCAGGTCCAGGAGCGAGCGCACCTCCGACGACGAGAGCGCCTCGGCGAGCCTGGGCATGAACGAGTCCGCGTCGAGCCCGCTGCCCGAGAGCGAGGCCAGCTCCTCCGGGCCGTACCCCAGGTTGCGGAGCAGCCTGAAGGGCTCCTCCAGCACGGGATGCTCGTTGCGGACCTCCATGGCCCTGCCTACGGCGGACCTGACCGCCCTGGCGGCTGCGATACCCAGGTCCGAACCGGTCCCGGAGTAGTCGCGCCTGTCATCGCCGATGGGCGACAGGACGGCCATCGCATCCGAGGTCGTGCCGGTCTCCCTGTACCCGCGGTCCGCCATGGAGGCGGACTTCGCCTCCACGAGCGGGATCAACATGTTCACCTTCCCCGCCATCGTGAGCGGGACGGGCGAGATCACTGCGATGTTTATCGTGCCGGCAAGGTCCCTGGCCCTGCGGTCGGAGACCAGCCTGCGCTCGGGGTAGTTCTCCAGGACCTCCCCCGCGACCACGTGGTTGCTGAGTCCCGCCGTGGCGACCGCCTCCACCTCCGTGCCGTCGTACTCCCCGACGGCTATGTTGAAGACGCTGCCCACCTCGGCGGCGGTCATCATGCCCACGGTGTCCTCCGGGAGTCCCAGGGCGTCCCTGACCGATGCGGCGTGCTCCCTCGGGTCGGGACGGTCGTAGTCCTTCCCGACCTGCATTATGAACAGTGCACCTGCCACCGAGTCCCCGCCGTTGAGCACGGCGCTGCTGAGCACCTCCAGCCTTTCCGTGAAGCGGACGTACGCCACGGGGAACCCGTCCACCGTCTCTATGCCGGTGGAGCCTATGAACGTCAGAACACCGACCCCCAGAAACCGAATATTGTATCCTCGATGAACAGCTGCACCTGGATCCCCACGGCCCCGTATAGTATCAGACCGACGGTGAGAAGGAACAGCATCGCCGAGAGCTCGATGAGCCTGCAGCACCTGCGCACATCGTCCGTCGTGGGCATCGGACCGGTCCCCATGACGTAGACGCCCTTCTTCTCCATGCTTATCCCCAGCACGGCCGCGGCCGCGGTCATGGACCATCCGCTGTTGGGGCTGGGCGTCTTCCCGTGCTCGGCCTTGGCCGCGGGGACGGAAGCCCTCCAGTCCATGCCCAGCATCATCCCCGCCAGGGCGATGAAGTAGGGGGACACCCTGGATGTCAGGAACCCCAGGACGTCGTCGAACCTCGCCGGGAACCTGCCCAGGTTGGAGTACTTCTCGTTGAGATACCCCCACATGGCGTCCATCAGGTTGGCGCAGCGGAACATCATGGCCCCGGGGTAGCCGAACACCCCGAAGTAGAGCACCGGGGAGTAGACGCTGTCGACCAGGTTCTCCGTCACCGTCTCGCAGCAGGACGAGGAGATGTGCTCCGCATCCATGCCCTTGGTGTTGCGGCTGACGATCATCTGGACCTTTGCGGCAGCGTCCTCCACCCTCCCGGCGTCCAGGTCCGCGCATATGGGGTCGCAGTGCTTCCTGAACGAGAAGATCGCGAAGGACATCTTGAACAGCACAGCCGTCAGGACTATCCAGGCGACGGTGCCGACCGGCTCCCCGAACGCGGCGTCGAACCCGTACCTGACCAGCGAGGTCAGGAGGAGCCCCACCCCGGTGAATATGACGAACACCAGCAGGTACGACAGGAACCCGGCGGCGATAGCCTTGCGTGACCCCCTGTCCCTGACGTGCCTGTCGATGAATCCAAGCAGGTTGCCCATCCACCTCAGGGGATGGACCGAGTTGGGGAGCTCCCCGATGTACCTGTCTATGGCCAGTGCCAGAACGACGACCAGTATCGCGTCCAGCCACAGGATCATCGGTTCACCCGTTGATTACCGCGTCGACGGCGGCGATGAAGCGGCAGTTCCGCTCCCTGTCCTTGACGCTGTACCTCACGTAACCGCGGAAGTCCTCGCCGAAGGACGAGCAGTCCCTGACCATGATGCCGTGCCTCAGCATGCGCTTGTTGAAGTCGGCGGCGTCCATGCCCAGGGGCTCCAGCGAGTTGAAGTAGAAGAACGAGTCGGAGACCGGTCCTGCGGGGAACCCTATCTCCTCCAGGGACGAGTTCATTATCTCGGACTCCTCGGCCATCACGGCTGCCGCGTGGTCAACATAGTCCATCTTGTCCCTGAGCAGCACCGTCGCGACTGTCTGCTCGATCTGGCCCACGTTCCAGGTCATCCTGACCTTCTCCATCTCTGAGATTATGTCAGGGTTGGACAGCCCGAACCCTATCCTTATGCCGGGTATGGCGAAGGACTTGGTCAGGGACGAGGCCACCACCAGGTTGGAGAACCGGTCGACTATCCCCGAGAGGGTGATGTCCGTGTATCCCGGGACCAGCTCCAGGAGGGTCTCGTCCAGGAACAGGAGCACGCCCATGTCCTCGAGGCTCCTGGCTATCCTGATTATCTTGTCCCTGGGCTCCACCCTGCCGGTGGGGTTGTTGGGGTTGCAGATGTACACCGCCCTGGCGCCCTCGGCCATCTCCAGCAGCCTGTCCGCGTCTATCCTGAAGTCGTCATCGGCGGAGAGGCGCAGGTTGTCCACGCGGGCGCCGACGATCCTGCACTGCTGGGTGTACTCGGCGAAGGAGGGGGTCGGTATGACGACCCTGTCGCTGTTGGTGTAGAACGTGTTGGGGACGTTCCTGATGATGTCGGACGACCCTGCACCGACGGTGATGCAGTCCGCGCCGATGTTGAACGCCTTTGAGATCACGTCCTTCAGCTCGGCGCAGGAGTCGTCAGGGTAGTGGCCGACGCTGCCGATCGCGGACGCGACGATGTCCGCCAGGTCCTCTGGCGGTCCGAAGGGGTTGAGGTTGTGGCTGTAGTCCTCCACATCGTTCAGTTTCCAGGCCTGTCCCCCGTGGACAGTCTTGGGGAGCCCGGCAAGCTCCGCCCTAGGTGGTATGCGCCCCTTCGTCATGTTGGCGATTAATCGCTGTCGTGCTATAAATCGTATTGGTTGATGGTTCCATCCAGGCATCCATAGCGGCAGTCTGGCACTGATGATCTGTACGTGGGATGATAGACAGGATGCCGCAGTCGGGACGCGCAGGATACCCCTCAACGGATGTTGGCGGACCCGTCGGGATTCGAACCCGAGTCTGAGGCTCCGGAGGCCCCCATGCTGTCCAAGCTATACTACGAGTCCTTGTGGAACTTTGAGGTTTGAGAAGTGAGCGCCGGGGCGGGTACGCCCCGGCTGGATCCTGAGCCTCCTGGTGAGAGGGTGGAGGCGGATTGAAGATACGTTCCTTCTCAGTTCTTGTTGAACTCGGTGTATCCGCAGTTGCCACAGGACACACGGTCCTTGTGGGTGGCCATGAACACTCCGGGTCCGCACTTGGGACAGACGGGCTTGGTCCTGACGACCTTGTCGCCCTCCACCTTGTACGCGTCCTTCTTCTGGATGGACTTCTTGGGTGCTGCTGCCTTTGCCATCGCAATCACTCCTGGGCTTCCTCGGCCGGGGCCTCGGCGGCCTCGGGCTTCGCGGCCTCGATGCCGTTCCTCTTCAGGAGGTACTCCCTGTCGAACTCGAGGGCGGCCTCCTTGTTCTCGTAGACCTTGGCGTATCCGTTGGACATGCCCTTTCCGTAGACGGACTCGATGTGGTCGACGACGACGCAGTCCCTCTTGGATTTGGTCTGTTTCGCGATCTCCTCCGCCACGGCGTTCCTGCCGGGGGTGGACTCTCCGTTGTGGTCGATGGTGAAGTACACCTCGACCCTCTTCTGAAGGGGGTTCTCCTTCTGCTGGGTGATCTCAATCTTCATCCCGATTCCTCCATTTTGGCCACGAGCTCCGTGGCCCTCTTCCTGACGGCTCCGTCCGTGGTGACTGCCATCATGCATCTCCCGGGCATACCGTACACGACCACGGTCCCCTCCGGGGCGTAGATGAGACATGGCAGCAGTGCCAGGTCCTCCTCCCCGTCGACCCTGATCAGTCCGGTCTCCCCTGAGATGCCCCTGCGGACGGCCTCCGCCATGTCGGCGGTTATCCGTCCTGCCGGGTTCGAGACGACCTCCTTCGCCTCGCCTTCCACGAGCTTGGCGAAGTCCGTCATCTCCCTGCGCTCCGTGCTGCCGTCGTACACCGACAGCAGCGGCCTCACGCCGTGCCTCCTGAATGTCAGGGATACCACGTCCCCGACTGTTATGAAACTGGTTTGAGCGTGTATGTTGTCCAGTTCGCCTTCGTCCATCTCCCTGCCGATGGGCTCCTTGAACTCCTCCCTGAGCGACTCCGGGAGGATAAGGTCCCTCTCGAACATGGGGTTCAGCGGACCTTGAGGGCGTATCTGCCGTTGGCGGAGATGCCCATCTTCTTGGCGATCTCGGATTTCTCGAAGTCGACGACAGCGAGGTAACCCTGCCACTCTTTGGATGTCTGTCCGCCGCAGCGGGGGCAGGTGTCGTCCTCGGAGATGTAGCTGCACTGCTTGCAGGCCTTGAGCACCGGTCCGACCATCACTCATCGCCTCCCTGCTGCTTCTCCTTCCTCTTCTGCTGGTCCTCCTCGAGCCACTGGAGCTTCCCCAGTCCGGGCTGGCGCATGGTCAGACCGATCTTGCTCTCCTGGGGGTTCTTCTCGTTCAGGTCGATGCTCACGACCCTGGCCCTGACGACGTCCCCGACGGCGAGGAACCTTCCGGTGTCCTTTCCGACCAGCCTCTGGTTGGTCTCGTCGATGTCGACGCGGTCGTCCATGACCTGGCTGATGTGCAGGAGTCCGTCCAGCGGACCGAACCTGACGAAGGCGCCGAACTTGAGGATCTCCACGACGACTCCCTCGATGATCTCGTTGTCCCTGGGCCTGAAGACGACCTGGTCGAACTTCACGGTCTGGTAGACCGCCCCGTCGCCGTGGACGATGCGTCCCGGACCGACTGTCCTGACGTTCCTGATCAGCAGCGTGAAGTTCTTGTCCTCTCCAAGGCGGCCCTCGTAGGTCTCCCAGGTGAGGTTGTCGATGACGCTGTCTATGTCATCCTTCAGGTCCTTCGGCGGTATGCGCACGACCTTCTCGACCTCGGTTAGCATGTACATGGTGGGTCCTCTCGAATGGTCCGTCTATACCCATCTTCTATTTAAAGGTCAGCGTGTACGCATTTCTCTTATTATTATAGGGATGGCCCGCCTGGCCCGTCTATGCGAACGGTCAGACGCCGTCCACGATTGCGGACCGATATGTGAACAGGGACCCCTTTTACGCAATGTGCCAACGCACGCCTCTGGGACATCCTACACGTTCCGAGGAACGACGAATCCCTTTATTTAGAAGAAAGGATACAGGTCCCGCTTAAACGCTAAAGGAATCGATTAAAATGATAGACTTCGGTACTGAAACTCTATTGTTCATGATTCCCGTCGCCGCGGTGATCGCAGTGATCTTCGCCGCGTACTTCTTCAAGTACGTCTGGTCGAAGGACAAGGGGACCCCTGAGATGCAGGAGATCTCCGATGCGATCGAGACCGGTGCAATGGCGTACCTCAGACGCCAGTACAAGACGATCGGGATCATCAGCGTTATCGTCGCAATAGTAATAGCGCTCGTCGGATTCGCATCCGAGAGCTTCGAGGACTACCTCAACTACAGGGTCGCCATCGCGTTCCTCATCGGAGCCGGCTTCTCGATCCTGTCCGGATTCATCGGAATGAAGGTGTCCGTCAACTCCAACATCAGGACAGCCAGCGCTGCCCGCACATCCCTCAACGACGCCTTCAAGGTGTCCTTCCGCGGCGGTGCCATCTCCGGTATCGTCGTCTCCACGCTCAGCCTCGTCGGTCTGTTCGTCGTCTTCCTCGCATACTTCTACTGGTGCGGCGAGGACATGACCATGACCCTCCACTCCGTCGTCGGATACGCCTTCGGAGCCTCCTTCGCCGCACTGTTCGCTCAGCTCGGCGGTGGAATCTACACCAAGGCCGCAGATGTCGGTGCCGACCTCGTCGGAAAGGTCGAGGCCGGTATCCCCGAGGACGACCCCAGGAACCCTGCAGTCATCGCCGACCTGGTCGGTGACAACGTCGGAGACTGCGCCGGACGTGGCGCGGACATCTTCGAGTCGACCGCCGCCGAGATCATCGGATCGATGGTCATCGGACTCGCCGTCTTCCACACCCTCGGAGATGCGGCATCCTACAACTGGATCTACCTGCCCCTGGTACTCATCGCCTTCGGCCTCATCGCATCCCTCATCGGAATCTTCGTGGTCCGCCTCAAGGACGACAACTCCGATGTCATAAAGTCGATGAACGTCGGATACTACCTGACGGTCGCCCTCGTCGTCATATTCCTGTTCTTGACGACGTACATGATCCTCGGTCAGTCCGAGGGAATAGACACGTGGTACATGTTCGCCGGAGCCGGACTCGTCGGTATCATCCTCGGACTGGCCATCGTGTTCATCACCCAGTACTACACCGGCGACCACAAGCCCGTGAAGTCCATCGCCGAGTCCTCTGAGACCGGACCCGCCACCAACGTCATCCAGGGTATCTCCATCGGACTCGAGTCCACCGTCCTGCCCGTCGTGTGCATCGTCTTGGCCATCATCGCCACCTACCTGCTCGGTTACGCGGCTGCCCCCGAGGGCGCCGACGCCGCCACCTTCGGACTCTACGGAACCGCCATCGGAACCATCGCCATGCTGGGATCCTCCGCGTTCATCCTCGCCATGGACACCTTCGGACCCATCACCGACAACGGAG